>CALWEW010000021.1 GCA_944377415.1 uncultured Clostridia bacterium | reverse complement strand
GTTATTCATTAAACCGTATTGCCTTAATCTCAACAGACGATACAATTTCTAGCACGGACTATCAAGATGCACCAGCCACAGAAAACTACCTAAACACTAATGGCTTCTGTACAGGCTTCCACTATATTATAAACGAAAGTGGCACCGAACTAATACTTGAAATCGTAAACATAACTGCGCCCTTTATTGTGTATCTCGGTTTTTAGATAACCCTTTTCAAATTAATTAGCAATTAGCAATTAGCAATTAAGGCACTGCGTGAGCATTTTATTAATATCTTATCATTGTTAGGTTTATCCAGCCGCCGTTTAAATAATTAGCAGAAATAATCATCTTATCAATTAACAAATAGTACCTATACACAAAATGTGTAGTGGTACCGTGATACTCTTAGTATCATGAAACTCTATCTATAAAATTAACCATAAATATAAAATCAAAAACTTTGCTAAAAACAAATATTATAACAAAGAGATTTAATAAAAGAATAAAAGCGAATAAATAAAAATTCTGCAAAAATAATCTTAAATAAAACTCGTTAAAGATAAAAATTAAAAGTTCCTTAAAAGACAAAAAGACAGTTTTCACTGTCTTTTTTATATAAAATTTGCTTTTTAATTATTATTTATCGGATAACAGTTTCCGTTAGGGCAAACAATTTCATAATTTATTGTGTTAGTCGCATTGTCTGTGTTGCTACTAGAATCAGTGTCACTGTTTATTGTATTGCCATTATTTATGTTGTTTCCGTTGTTTAGATTTTTATTCGATAGAGAAGTGTCGTCTACATTATCATTTTGATTATTTGTGTTGTTATCAATTAAGTTCGCGCCATTACTGTCTATGCTTGTATTTGGGGCTGAAGTATTGTCATTGTTATTACTTTCGTTATTGTTTGAAGTAGGGGGAAGATTATCAAAGTTTTCGTTTTGCTCGGTTGTTGTGTTTGGTTGATTTACTTCGGGCGGATTAAGAGTATCCGCCATCAAAATTTGTGCCCCGAGAGTTGCGCCGAGTGTCGCTAAAAAAGTGAAGTACACCGCAAGCCCGACTTTTCGCTTTGTAGACACTAGGGGCTTTTTTTCTGTACTTTCTTTGTTGTTTGTATTTGCTTCTTTTCCATTTTTGCTATTCTTTTTCGTTGATTTTGAAGCCATATTTTTTATACTTGCTTTACTGCTGTTTTTTGTTTTTTTACCATTTTCTTTTTTTGTTTCATTATCAAGGTTGCTATCCTTATTTTTGTTTGCCATGTTTTAACTCCTAAAATTTTCTACCATTAATTTGCCAAATTGTTAAATTTTTATACATATTAAAACAATGAAAAAAGTCATGCACAAAGCGCATGACTTTTTAATTTAAATTCTTACTATTGTTTTCGCAAAATATATTTTTCATATCAATTTTATTTAAACTGTAAAATGAACCTAAATTATATAGCAAATTTAGCGAAAAACCAACCTTAACAAATTTACCTAAAATAGAGCATTATAATTTTACGATTTTATTCGATAAATATTTCCAACAGAATGTTGTTTTGCGATGTCGACATATATTTCTTTTGCTAACTCGCCACCATTTCGCGCTACTGTTTCATTGAGTGCTTGGAGTACAAGTTCGGGAGTGTTGTTTTCTTCGCTTAGGTGCGCAGCAATCAGTCCGCGAATACCGTATCCCAGCATTTTTAGTACTGCCTCGGCGCTGTCTTTGTTGTTTAAATGACCACGCTTTGATAAAATTCTATTTTTTAAGTAAATAGGGTAGCGCGGGTTATTCATAAGGCGGGGAATATCGTGATTTGCTTCAAGTATCACGAGACTGCTCTCTGCTAGGTTTTTAATTATAGTATCATTAATAAAGCCTAAGTCAGTTGCGTAACTAATTTTTTTAGTACCATCCATTACGCAGTATCCTAGGCAGTGCGCCGCATCGTGCGACACATCAAAGGGGTGAATAGCCAGTTCATTTATATAGAAATCATTTCCATAAATGCCGATGCGCTTTTCGGTGTTGAGCACACCAACTTTATCTTGCATCGCTGCCCATGTATCAGGGTGCGCAAAAATTTTGCAACCGTGCGCCCGCGCAAAAGTACCCAGCCCTTTAATGTGGTCGTTGTGTTCGTGAGTGATGATAATGCTGTCAATAGAGTTTGGGTCAATTCCTATAATTTTGAGTCGCGTTTCAAGTTCAGTTTTATTTAAGCCCGCATCAATAAGAATTCGCGTATTTTCGCCCTCAATAAAAGTGCTGTTGCCCTTGCTTCCGCTTGCTAAAACACAAACACGCATTTCTTTTCTTTTGTCCTTTTAAGTTTGTAATATGCAAACAAAATTCTTTCTCCTATTTTGCATACATGTTATATAAGATTTTTAAGAATAAACTTTCTGGAACAATTCTTTTTAAAAATCTAAACAATTTGTATTTTGCCCCTACGGTAAAGGTCGCAGGCATGTTTTTCTTTTCAATCACTTTGCAAGTTGCAGCGGCAATTTCATGTGCCGACATACCATTTGTTTCATCTTGTTCCATTCGCATAACGCTTCGCTTGTTGCGCTCGCCATAAATTTCGTCGTGCTCGGGTTCGGCTTTTGTGCGATTTTTTGTGAAGTTCGTCTTTACATCACCGGGCATAAGACAACTTACGCGCACTCCGAGCGGACGCATTTCATTTCGTAAGGCAAGGGAAAACTCTTTTACTCCTGCTTTCGTTGCTGTATAGAGCGCTTGAAAGGGAAGAGGAAAGTCTGCGGCAATAGAACTAATATTTATTATAAAGCCTTTTGTTTCACGCAGAAAGGGGAGAGCGCATGCGCAAACATTGATAGTGCCGAGCAAATTCACATCAAGTATTCTCTCAATATCTTCGGCAGGCTCGCGCTCAACCGCTCCACTTATGCCTATACCCGCACTGTTGATAATGCCGTCGATTTTTCCAACTTCATCAATAACTGTTGTCAACGCAAAATAGACGGAATCGCGTTCCGCCACATTGCACGCAATAAATTTGAGACGGTCATCACTTGGCTTTTCGCGCGACAGTGAGTAGATAAGATATCCCTTTTCAACAAGTTGTTGCGCAATTGCAAGCCCTATACCGCTTGACCCACCTGTAATAACAATAACTTTTTTCATAAAACGAATTATAGCACAATTTTCGCGTTTTGCAAAGTTTTAACAAAAGATTTCAAAAATTCTCAAAACTTACCAAAAAGCCGTATTTTTTTCTATTCTAAAAACTTTTGTGCTAAAACTTGCCGTACTATAATTTTTGTATATGAACACGAAAATTGTCTATCCTTTAATAAAGTATTTTGCCTTTTTTGTACTATTATACATATTGCATTGTGCAGAAATTCAAGGGCTACATCCGTTCGCTTTTGGTATGTTATTTGCGCTTGTTTGGTGCAATCAAAAAATTTATATACTCGCACCTATTTATTTACTTGCGGGTTTTTTGTGTTATCTTGACATAACGCATCTAATCATAGATGCAATTTGTGTTGCTGTTTTTTTGCTTGCTTATTTTGTGCATTTCAAGTTCAAAAAACCGCTTCGCCCGTGGCTTTTAGGAATTTACGCTGTTTTCTCGCAGGGCGGAATGTTGTACTTTGCTTTTACTTCTCCTGATACCGTATTCGGCGGAATTGTAACTTTGATATTAGGAATAGTCGCAATGTACGCATACCTTCACATTATGGAAAGCCTTGTGCTTCGTGGGCTTAGGCGCAAGTTCTTGGTCGATGAAATTATTTCGGCAGGCGTTATGATTTTTGCAATAGGTGCGGGGCTTTATTCTGTTCCTTTTGGAGAGTATATCTATTTTGGAGTTCTAGCGTTTTCTGTCTTGTTTATCGGTTTTACTTATAACATATCGGCAAATCTCGTGTTCGCTCTCGCTTTGGGGCTTGGTGCTTCATTCGCTGCGGAACAGTTTTTGCTTTTATCGCAAGCACTAATGCTTGCCGCCACCGCTAGCGCAACGAAAAGCACAAAGCGAGTACTTTCTTGCATCGCTGTTGTGCTGATTGACATAATTGTCGGGCTTTACTTTATGCCAGCATATTCATTATACAATTTGCTTGCAACAATGATAGGCGTCGTTCTTTTTCTGTTGTTGCCAAGCCGATTTATCGACGACTTCATCTCTCATACGATTGCCGACCGCGAAGATGTTGCCGTTCGAGCGATTGTCAATCGTAGCAGAAAAGCCCTTTATAATCGTCTTTTTGATTTAAGTGAAGTGTTTTTTGATATGAAACGCATTTTTAACGGTATGGTAGGGAAGGGACAAAACTTTGAAGAAACGCTTCCGTATCTCGTAACGCAAGTAAAGCAAGATATGTGTCTTAATTGCCCGAACCGTAATGAGTGTTTGCGAATACAAAGTGCAGAAACGGATAGAGCAATTACTGAAATGTTGCGATACTCTTATGAAAGGGGGAAGGTATCCTTACTTGATGTGCCAGCAAATTTATGCGCTCATTGTCAAAAACTAAATGCGCTTATTAGTTCGGTAAATGGCATAGTAAGCGAATATAAAAATAGCCAGCAAAGCCGACACAACCTTGATAGTGGGCGAATGCTACTAGCCGAGCAAATGTATGGCGTTTCTAGAATTATGAAATCACTTGCCGCTGAAGTCGACCTTAATATCACTTTTGATACATCACTTGAAAACAAAATTATAGATGATTTATTATATGCGGGCATAGTATGTAGCGAAGCCGTTGTGTACCGTAAACAAGGTAAACTTTACATGATTACACTTGTTGTAAAGAAACAGCATGCAGATAAAGAAAAGTTAGCGCGAGTTATTTCAAAAACTCTAAATACGCCAATGATTGTTACTGCTATTTCAAACGGAGAGAAGTCTGGCTTTAATCTCATAACCGTTGAAAACGCAAATAAGTTTGATGTCGTCTTCGGCAGCGCGGGGGCGGTAAAGGCAGACAGTAACAAAAGTGGCGATACGCACACCGCTATGAAAGTAAGCGGTAATAAAGTTTTGCTTGCTTTAAGTGATGGAATGGGAAGCGGCGACCGCGCCGAACGCACTAGTAGTATGGCGCTCGGGCTAATTGAAGATTTCTATCGTGCAGGTTTTGATAATTCGCTTGTTTTGTCGGGGGTTAACAAATTGTTGAGTTTGAGCGGAGAAGAAAGTTTTTCTGCGCTTGATGCTGGTGTGCTTGACCTTAACGATGGAACCTGTGATTTAATCAAATTAGGTTCACCAGTGTCCTATATAAAAGGACAAGATGAGTTAAAACGACTTGATTCAGGTTCGATGCCACTAGGTATTTTAGAGGAGTTAAAGCCGAATATTCGTTCATTAACTCTTCGCGATGGAGATATGATAATACTACTAACCGATGGGATAAGTGATGCATTTCAAAATCTCGATGAACTTGATGCTGTTATAAACGATATTAATACTATGAACCCGCAGATTTTAGCGAACAAAATTCTTGATGCAGCACTAGAAAAGTCAAAGAATTTCCCCGCCGATGATATGACTGTGTTAGTTGCTCGTGTGTTTTCTAAATATTAGTGATAAGCAATGCATTTTTGCGAATAAATAAACAAAATAAAACGGAAATTTTTTTCATTTTGCTTTAATAGTTTCAGATATTATGCAGTATTTTTAACTTTGCTATTGAATTACTTCCTTATTTATAGTATAATATAGTTAAGGAGAAATAAAAATATGGAGAAAGTGATTGATTTTATTATTTCGCAAAAGTTTTTTAAGCCAGGCAGCGTAGTTGGTGTTGGTGTCAGCGGAGGCTCGGACAGTATGTCGCTTCTTCATTTGCTAAATGCGAATAAAGAAAAACTAGATATTGATGTCGTGGCAATTAATGTTATTCATTGCACGCGCGAGCGCGATGAAGAAGAAGCAATTTTTGTTGAAGACTACTGCCGTGAGCATCACATTCGTTTTCATAAATTTAGGGTAGAAGCAGGGTTGCTTGCGAAGCAAAAGGGCATGAGCATGGAAGAAGCCTGTCGCACAGCCCGCTATGGCGTATTTGATACTTTGAGAAGTCGCGGTATCGTTGATTATGTCGCACTTGCTCATCATCAACGCGACCAAGCCGAAACTATTTTAATGCATATTTTGCGTGGTAGCGGGCTAAAAGGTGCAGGTGGCATGGAATATGTGCGCGATGATTTTTATGTACGACCTTTGCTTGACACCGAAAAAGATAGTATTATGCGTTATGTTTATGAACATGATATTCCGTATCTTGAAGACGAAACAAACACTGATACAACAATTTCGCGCAACTTAATTCGTCAAGTTGTGATGCCCGAACTCCGTAAAGTATGGCCAAATCTTGACAAAAATCTTTGCAATTTTGGAAAAACTTGTCGAGAAGACGACAAGGTAATTCGCGAAAGTATAGATTTTGATGCTGTTTTATATAGTGAAAATGTAATAAAAATTCCGCTAACTTATTTTGTTTACGGAAACTCGTATGTATTTAGACTTATAGACGATTGTTTTAATAAACTCGGCGTAACACAAAATATTGAGCGCAAGCATTTTGAAATGATTAAGGAACTAGCAAAGGGTGAGAACGGCGCAAAAATCAATTTGCCAGAAAATGTAACAGTCCACAAAGAATATGAATATATCACAATAGCACACAAAAAGCCGAAACTTGAAGTCAATACCGAATGGGCTTTCAAAATCGGTACAATTAAATTTGGCGACTATGGTAAACTTACCGTCAAACGCGTAAAATTGCCTGAATTAGTAGACGGGTACTTGCTAGTCGACCTTGATAAAATTCCCACAGGCGCAGTATGGCGCGTTCGTAAAGATGGCGATTTTATCGAAAAATTCGGTGGCGGAATACGAAAAATCAAGAGTTATTTAAACGATAAAAAAATTCCTGCAAGACTTCGTAATTATTTGCCCGTTCTTGCGGTAGGAAGTGAAGTATTTGCTATTGCTGGTGTCGATATCGGCGAACAACTTAAAGTAGACGAAAATACAAAACACTGTGGTTTAATAAAGTATGATATGCAAAATTGGGTATAAAAACCCGATTTTTTTATATCTTTCCTTTGACAAAGCAACCTAATAATGATATATTATTTTTATAATTGATTTTTGACGACATAAGGGTGTGTGTTTTATATGGACGAAAAGGAACAAAAGAAATTTAAGTCCGTCTTGTTTTCAAACAGGACTTTTTTGCCGTCTTATGCACACCTTAAATTTTATTTGAATAAACGCACACCACAAAAAAATAAAGATGAATTCAAATTAAAAACTAACGATGTTATAGCCGAAGATAACAAGAGTGAAATTTTATCCGATACGCCTACAACCGAAAATGTGATTCCACATTTATTAGAAGAGGCGACTATTGATGCCGAGGTTAAGGAGTCAATTGAAGGTTCGATTGATACTGTCAAGAAGCAACGCAAAAAACGCTGGCTTAATGTCGGTTTTTTGATACTTAACCTCGTAATTTTGGTGGTTATATTTGTAGTTCAGTTTATGAACGAACCACCCGTGTCTTTTGGAGAATTGCTTACAAGCAAACTTAACTGGTGGTGGCTCATAGTTGCTATTGCACTTTTTATGTTGATAAACTTTGTCGATTCTGCGCGCGTTTATTTGGCAATAAAAAAAGTTTCTGGGCGCAGTCGACCATGGTTAAGTTATAAAAGTACTATAAATTGTCGTTTTTATGATGCGATTACTCCACTTGCTACTGGTGGACAACCCTTTCAGGTTTTTTACTTAAATAAACGCGGCTTAAATGCAAGCAGTGCAACAAGTGTGCCTCTCGCAAAGTATATATACGCGCAAGTAACTTATATAGTTTTTAGTGTAATCATTTTGGTGCTGGGGAGCGGAATTGTAGTCGACCTTGTAACTTCACCCGTTGTTTTGACACTCTGTTATGTTGGTCTAGCTCTTAACCTTGTATTAATTTTAGCAATTTTATTTCTTTCAGTTAGTAAAAAAGTTGCTCCACGAATGATGTTTGGCATTTTGAAAATGTTAAAGTGGATGCATCTAATCAAGGACTCGCGTTCGACTTTCAAAAAAGTCATGCGCATAGTAAAAGACTATATAAAAACTTTCCGCATGTTTATGACAAGCGGGTGGTTGGTGTTCTTTGAGTTTTTGCTGAGTGTGCTTTTCCTTTTACTTAACTATTCAATCGCCTTTGTTGTTTACTGTATTTTCTGTGAATTTGATATAAGTGTTTGGTATACATGTCTTGTTCTGCAACTCGTTTGCGACCTTGCGATAAGTTTTATACCAATTCCAGGTGGTGCAGGTACTGCCGAGCTTTCTTTCCAGTCGCTTTTTGCTCCCATGTATGCAGCGGCAGGTGCATCAAATGTTTTTGTGTATGCGATTTTATTCTACCGTATCATGACATATTACGGTTACTTAATTCAAGGTGGATTGCTTTTGCTTTATGACTTCGCAATAGGTAATAAAAAGATTGAACCAATGCTTCAGCGCTTCCGAGATGAAGACCGACGGGCACGGGAAAGCAATCTCGTTAAAATGCTTGAAGAAAACGGGCAAACTGTTGATACTGATACAAATAAACTTCTTGAAGAGAATGACCTTATAGATGATAAAGATGCTAAAAGTGGGAAAACTGCTGAGGGTGTCTTAAGCGGAAATTGGGTTAAAGACTTAAAAAAGAATACTTCTATTATTGATGAAAAAAAACAGATGGAAAATCAATCTAATAGTAAACTAAAAGAACGTGACAAAAATGAGAAAAAGGAGGGAGAAAATAATGGAACAGGATTACCCGACAAACAACAATAACCGTCGCTCAAATAACGGCGGAAAGAAATGGTATGTCTGGTTGTTTGTAGCAATCTTGTGTGCGCTTCTTTTGTGGAGCATGGCGGGCGATGTAATTCGTAATTTATTCATGAGCTTGCTTGCAGGTATTACGCCAGTAATTATTGCGCTCGTACTTGCTTTTATCCTTTTGCGTCCAATTGCTTTTATTGAAAACCGACTTATGAAAAATCTTTTTGTCGGCAATCCGCGTGCGGCAAAATATAAACGCGCAATTTCGCTTACAATACTTTACTTATTACTCATTTTAATTTTTGTACTATTAATTGTGTTTGCAGTACCAAGCCTTATTGATGTCTTTAATCAATTTCAAGGCGATAATCTCACAACTTTGGTTGACAAAGTAAAGAATTCGCTAACAAGCCTTATTCAAGGAATTACGGGGTTACCCGCGGAACAGTTGGATGAAGCGATTACAAACGCAATTAACAATATAGGTGATGGTATACAATCAGCAATTACTAACATTTCAGAAAACATTACCACATACCTAATGGATACCGCTTCACTTGTATTTTCATTCGTAATGGGACTAATCATATCTTTCTTACTATTAAAAGACAAAGAACTAATTTCAAAGACTGCAAAGCGCTGGACATATGCCTACTATAACCGCAAGAGTGCAGAAGAAATCATTACAGTTACACACCGCACAAATGATATGTTTAATCAATATATTGTGTCTAACCTAATTGTAATGTTTATCGTGTTTATCATTGCATGGATAGGTTTTCAAATCATGGGCGTGCCACTTGCAATCGTAATGGCGCTACTTTTAGGGTTGTTCTCGATAATTCCATATTTGGGTGGCTTTATTGCTTGTATACCGCTTGCAATTGTTACACTTATGTTTGGCGATACAACTATGATGTTAATGGCAATCATTTTTGCAATTGTCGACTGGGCAGTTATTACAACATTCGTGCCAGCATTTATTATGAGTAAGCGTATGAATACTCGTGCCGTACTTCTTGTAATAGGTTTAGCACTCGGTGGTGCAATGTTTGGTATTCTTGGTATGATTTTGTCTGCACCTATTGTTTCAGTTATTACGATTATTTGGCAAGAACGCTTAAAAGTTCGCGAGTCGCGCCGAGAATATGAAGAAATGATAGAGGCTGGTGTTTTGACAGGTGAAAACTTATACGATATGAGCGACATGCTAGACTTAACGCAAGACACTTCGTATAATATCCCTACCGAAAAGGCAGAGGACGATTTCGCACAACTGCAAGCGTTGAAATATAAGAAATCGCCGAAAACATCAATAGACAAGGAAGAGAAAGAGAAAACTGATATCGTTCTTACGACAAAGACAAATAAGAAATCAAAGGTGAATAAGCGCGAATTAACTCGTGCAGAGAAAGGCGATACAGCAGAAAATATCGAACTTTCAAAAACCACTGAAACGCCCGAAGATTTAGAGTAATGCTTTAAAAGGGCAAAATCTTTTACAAAGTTAAAAGTTTAAATGACTAAAAGTATCTAATCAATCACCGAAAACGACACAGTAAAAATGTGTCGTTTTTTATGTACTTTTTTGTTAGTTTAAAAGAGAATTTTTATCTAATTGTGATTTTATTTTTAAATTTGATACAAACAACAAACTATATGTGAGATTATCACACATCAAAATAGTGTTTGCGTAACGGTTCCCGTGGTGGATATAATTCGATTTACGCAATTTCTGTCGTTTAAGTTGTCTTCAAGAGTTGTTACGCCCGCAAGTGCTATCAATGCAATCAACAAGATTATTAAAATGTTTGAGTTTGTTGCAAGGTCTGTATTAGTAGCGCCCGCCCAAACAGAGATTAACAACACAATTACAAGCGCCTGAGAAACGGTCATAGTCGGTTCCCCCTTATGACTTTTAATATGATAAAATTACTAAAATTGTTAAATATAATTTTTGATTGAAAATAATTTCTAATTATAGTATAATGTGATTATGGATATTCAAACAAATATAAAAAATAAAGTTAGCGAACTACCGCAAAATAGCGGTGTGTATATAATGAAAAACTTCGACGGTGAGGTAATATATGTCGGCAAGGCGAAAAATCTTAAAAATCGCGTTTCACAATACTTTCAGCACAACAAAAATCACACTATAAAAGTGCGTAGTATGGTGAAAAATATTGCCGATTTCCATTATATAATAACACCAAATGAAGCAGAAGCGCTTGCACTTGAAAACAATCTCATCAAGCGCTATCAGCCGTATTATAACATTTTATTAAAAGATGGCAAGTCATATCCGTATATTCGAATTGACTTAAAACAAGACTTTCCGCGCCTTGAAATTGTGCGTAAGTTAAAGCGCGATGGAGCAAAATATTTTGGCCCATATTTTGCAGGCGTGCGCCCACTTGAACTAATTAAAATGTTAAACAATGCCTATCCTTTGCGCATGTGTAAGGGTAAACTTCCGCATCGCAAACGCCCATGCATTAATTATGATTTGGGGCTGTGCAGCGCGCCTTGTTGCGATAAAATCACAAAAGAAGAATATCGAGTTTACTTAAATAAGGCAATCGATTTCTTGAACGGTAAATTCGGCGATGTGCAAGAAATTTTGCGTGAAAAAATGACACGCTTCGCCGAAAATGAGCAATTCGAACTCGCTCTCACAATTCGCGATGATTTAAACATGCTTGACCGCATAAAGCAAAAAACGCTTACATTCATGCCAAATCTTGATAATATCGATGCATTTGCATGGTCGGGAAATGGTTCTGTGGCATCTGTTGCTGTGTTGGTTATTCGTGGTGGCCGCAGTGTCGGTGTCGATTGTTTTCATTTAGTCGACCCCGAACTTGATATTGCGGATAGCCTTACGCAGTTCATCACGCAATATTATTCAACTACCGCAATTCCGCCCGAACAAATACTTATTCCTTTTGAGCCGACAGATGAACTTCGCGAGTGGCTCACAACCGAGCGTAAATCTGCACTTATAGGTAGAACAAGCGCAGTAGAATTGGTTTGCCCTAAAAAGGGTGAAAAGAAAAATCTTTTGAAGATTGCACAAGATAATGCCGAAATGTACCTTGAAAAAGCAATTGAAAAAGAAAAGCGAATGCAAGACTATACCGTTGGTGCAACAGAAAAACTTGCTCAAATTTTAGATATTGAAAAGCCTATTCGCCGCATGGAATGTTATGATGTTTCAAATATTGGCGGTGTTTTAAGTGTTGCTTCTATGGTTGTCTTTATTGATGGACAAGCAAAGCCGAGCCATTATAGAAAATTTAGAATTAAAACAGTTCAAGGCGCTGACGACTTTGCTAGCATGCGCGAAGTAATAACTCGCAGATTAAATGAGTTGTCAAAGCCCGATAACAAAGACCCCAGTTTTTCGGCAAAGCCCGATTTAATTGTGGTCGATGGTGGCAAAGGCCAGTTAAGCAATGCAGTTGCTGCCGCAAAAGCGTGTGGTTACGACATAAACATGATAGGACTAGCGAAGCAGGAAGAAGAAGTCTTTTTGCCAAATAGGTCGCAACCTCTCATAATACCACGCACACATAATGCACTAAAACTTTTACAGCGTATTCGCGACGAGTCGCACCGCTTTGCTATTACATACCACAGGAAGTTGCGTAATAAAGTAACAAGTATACTAGAAGAAATTGACGGCATAGGGCCTAAAAAGCGCCGTAACTTGATAAAAAATTTCAAATCAATAGAGGCAATCAAGAACGCAACAGTAGAAGAATTAACTAGTGTTTCTGGTATTTCACAAAAAGATGCCGAAGCAATTAAAAAATACTTTAATGTCGAATAAACGCAAACACTCCCGCATAGTTTTTACTACGGGGGTGTTTTATTTTGTTTAAACTTAAATTTTCGCCGATAGTAATCGTATGCATCATTGTTGCGGTATTAACATTAACCCCGTATTTAGTTATTAATAGATTAAACGCATCACGCAACATATTAGGCGAGACACCCCGAAACTCCGCCTTTTTAGAGTTATGGCAGATAGATACTTTCGAAGGTGGTAGCGCAAGTCGTGCACATTTTCTAGAAAAAGCAGCAGCAAAATATAAGTCAGCAAACGAAAATGTCTATGTATTTGTAAAAACTGTTGGTGTCGAGCAGGCAGAGTTAATGCTTTCACAAGGTGCGCGCCCTGATATAATAAGTTTTGGAATAGGAGCGGGGGAATTGGTCGCGCCGATAAGTATTGATATAACAGCCCAAAATGTTCGAACCGATTTACTCGGGGGCGGGGTTTTTAATGACCGCCAACTTGCAGTTCCGTGGTGTTTTGGCGGATATGTCCTTTGTTCGACTGATACAATTTCTATTGACGAAATAACAAGTGGTGAAAAGCAAAATATCGGGGTTGGTCAAGACTACAACGCCGCATTACTTGCCCTAAATGATAATTTGCGACAGCATATTGTTAATACTGAGTTATCGCAATATCAAGCATATGTATCTTTTCTTGAAGGTGATTTTGAAATTTTACTCGGCACACAGCGCGACTTTTATCGTTTAAATAACAGGGTGGAAAATGGAAAGCTATCAAATGTTGAGTATGAGTTTTTAGCAGGTTACACTGATTTAGTACAGTATTTTTCGATAACCACCGCAGATGAAGACCTAATTCCCGTAGCGCAGAATTTTGTAAATTATATCACAAGCGATGCAGTACAGCAAAATATTGACGACATAGGACTTTTTCCATCTGCAAACATTTCGGTTTATCAGTCGGGTGTTTATGCTGATTTCGAACACGCCTTGAGTGGTGAATTAAATGTCTTAAATGTTTTTACTTCTAACGAACAAATCAAAGTTTGGCAAAAAGGTGAGATATGATTACATTAAATGAAATAAAAAAATTTTGTCCAACGGCTTTTGCAAACTTTCCTTTAAAAAGCCTAACAACTTTTAAAATCGGCGGAAATGCTGATTTTGTTGCCTATCCTCAAAGTATTACTGAATTGCAGGACTTGCTTAAATTTATCAATAAAAATAAAATAGAGTTTTTCGTTCTTGGCAATGGCTCCAATGTGCTTGCTAGCGACAAAGGTTATAATGGGATAATTATTTCAACTAAAAAACTTACTGGTATTGAAAAACTTTCGCCTTGTCGCATAAGCGTTTTGAGTGGCACTGCTATGAGTACAGTTGTTCGCTATGCCTGCGAACACGGGCTTTCTGGAATTGAATGGTCAACGGGTATCCCTGGTACAATCGGTGGGGCTGTTATTATGAATGCAGGTGCTTATGGCGGGCAAATTTCAAATGTTATTGAAAGTGTAACTTTTATCCAAAATGGCGAAATAAAAACGCTGCCGAAATCTCAACTTTTTTTCGAATATCGGCACAGCCTTTTTACAAATGAAAAAAATTGTGTTATAATCAATGCTATATTAAAGTTGAAGAAAGACAGCGCCGAAGATGTCGCTCTGCGAGTACGCGACTACACGATTAGGCGAGCAAGCAATCAAAATGTTGGCTATGCAAGTGCGGGAAGTGTATTCAAGCGTACAAATTCGGTGCCTCCAGCAAAGTTAATTGAAGATTGTGGGCTAAAAGGCTTGCGCATAGGCGATGCAATAGTGTCGCCCGTGCACTCTGGTTTTATCGTAAACCTCGGCAAAGCAACAGCAAATCAAGTTGTTGCACTTATTCACAAGATAAAAGAAAGCGTTTACGAAAAATTTAAAATTAAACTTGAATGTGAAATAATATTTTTAAGGAGCAAAGATGAAGATTTTTAAAATGACTGCCGACTATCACACGCACACATACCATAGCGACGGGCACAACAGCGTGCGTGATAATGTTATAGTAGCAGTTGAAAAAGGGCTTACAACTATCGGCATTACAGACCATGGTTTTAATCATAGATTAGGCGGAATTACTCATGCCGATGTAGCCGAGTTGCGTGCTGAAATCACCGCTGTACAAAAAGAGTTTCCTCAAATAAAAATTCTTTTAGGAATTGAAGCAAACCTTTTAAATCTAAATGGCGATATTGACTTAACTGCTGAGGATTTAAAACTTTTTGACTATGTTATTTTAGGCATTCACTATTTCACATTTGGAAAAGGCGTAAAGGGGAGTTTCATTTTCAATATGCGTAATCTTCTTTGGAATACAAAAAAGCATAGACAAAGGGTTACCGAAAGTTATATAAAAGCAATGGACAATTTCCCTATAAAAGTAATTGTTCACCCGAATTATGCAACAGGTTGTGATGTTGCTATGCTCGCGAATGCTTGCAAAGAGCGTGGTGTTTTGCTCGAATTTAACGGAAAGCGAGTTGAATATAGTGCTGACGATGTGCAAGCACTAATAGATAGCGAAGTCGGCTTAATTATGGGAAGCGATGCACACTACTCATATAATGTTGGCAATGTTGAAGTGCAACGCGAATTTTTAAAGAATTACCCAAATTTTCCTTTGGAAAGATTTTGCAATATTAAATGCGAAGATTGACTTTGCAAAATGAAATTTTTGTTATATAATATACCTACATTTTGTCTAAAGGGGGGGGAGTATAATGTCTTTTTCATACGATGCAAAAACCGAAGTTGCGACCAGTGAATTACCCACAGAAAAACACTGCGCCCTTGCTGAACTTGGTGGACTTGTTCGTACATGTGGTAAAATTGAAGATGATTATTCTTTATCACTTGTAACAGAACTAGATACGCTATTTTCTCGCGTTTGCGAGTTAATAAAAATGCTTTATAATACCGAAAATTCCCTTAACTTACAACGCAAAGTAAAGCAAAATAATGTCGTTAGATTTCATATCATTTTCCCGAAAGATTTAAGTGTGCAAGTACTAAAAGATACATATGTTTTGCGCGAAAATTACGCTGGCGAACTTGAAATTTCAAACAGTATATCGCGTCATTTAATTGAAAATGATTGCTGTCAGCGCCAGTTTATAAAAGGCGTTTTTATGGGGTGCGCTAGCGCAAATATCGTAATAAAAGACATAAATGACCTAAAAAAACATACAGGCGGATATCATCTAGAATTTGTTTTTTCAAACCACACGCTAGCGGGCGATTTTGCGCATATTTTGAGCCAGTATGACATATATTCGAAAATCATGCAACGCAAAAAATTAACTGTGGTTTACATAAAAGAAGCCGAAATCGTGAGCGATTGCCTTGCCCTTGTCGGTGCAAATAATGCGGTTTTAGCGCTTCAAAACGAGTTCGCTGTTCGCGAAGTTAGAAATCAATTAAACAGGCAACTTAATTGTATGAACAGCAATCTTGAAAAAATGGTTGATGCTAGTCTAAAACAAATAAATGCAATAGAGTACATTCGCGACACAATAGGACTTGAAAGCCTAAATGACAACCTCTATGAACTTTGTATGCTTCGCTTAGCGAATCCTGATGAAACACTCGAAAATCTTGCAAAACTTATGAACCCACCACTAACAAAAAGTGGGGTAAATCACAGACTTAGAAAAATAGTTAAAATGGCAAACGACTTAAAGAAAAACAACGAGGAAGAATAATGGAAAATTTTGTACACTTACATTTACATACCGAATATAGTTTGCTTGACGGTGCCGCTCGAATAAAAAAACTCGTCAAAATCTTAAAAGAAAGGGGAGCCCCTGCCTGCGCTATAACTGACCACGGCAACATGTACGGCGCAGTAAAGTTTTATGAAGCCTGCAAAGAAAACGACATTAAGCCTATTATAGGTACAGAATTTTATGTCGTTGAAGATTATAAATACAAGCAGGGAAAACCGAACCCAGCGCACTTAATCTTGCTTGCAAAGAATGATAAAGGCTACCACAACTTATGCAAATTGAACAGTATCGCATGGACAAAAGGCTTTTACTATAAACCCCGAATTGATTACAATTTACTAGCACAATACAGTGAAGGGCTAATTTGTAGTTCTGCATGTCTTGCGGGAGATATTCCGCGCTTGCTTGCTGCGGGGCGTTTTGATGATGCTGTAAAGTTTGGCGAACGCCTGCGTGATATGTTTGAACCAGGGGATTTTTATATTGAAGTTCAGGACCACGGCATCGAACTGCAAAGGCAGATTTTGCCTGACTTGTTTAGGCTTGCTGATGTATTAGGAGTAAAGACGATTGCGACAAACGATGTCCACTACCTATATCCAGAAGATGCTGAAATGCAGGACATTATGCTTTGTATTCAGACGGGGAAAACAATCGACGACCCTGACCGTATGCGTATGGACGGCAATCAATTTTATTTGAAAACAGAAGACGAAATGCGTCAAGTTTTCGCTGCGCACCCAGAAAGTGTTACAAATACTCTTGAAGTTGCCGAAAAATGTAATGTTACGCTTGATTTCCATAGCCAATTTTACCCGAAATTTACAGCGCCTGACGGCATGGATAATGTTGATTATCTCTGGAAAATCGTCAACGAAGGGCTTGTAAAGCGCTATGGCGAAATTACTCCCGAAATTCGCGAACGCGCCGAGTTTGAAATGGATACGCTTAAAAAAAGCGGATATGTTGACTATTATCTTGTCGTTTGGGATTTTATAAACTGGTCTCGTGCGCACGATGTGCCTATCGGCCCAGGTCGTGGTAGTGGTGCGGCGAGTATTTTGGCATACGCAATAGGAATTACTCTAATTGACCCCTTAAAATATGACTTGTGGTTTGAAAGATTCTTGAACCCCGAGCGTATTAGTCCGCCTGACTTTGATATTGACTTTTGCCCTGTACGCCGCGAAAAAACTATTGATTATGTTATAGAAAAATATGGCGAGCCGAATGTTTGCCAGATTATCACATTTGGTACACTTGCTGCAAAAGCAGCAATAAAAGATGTCGCAAGAGTTTTGAAAATGCCGTACAGCGAAGTCGACAAAATGACTAAACTTTTCCCAACCAAAATGCCCAAATCTCCAGCAATTGAAAAGGTTTTTGGAATTAGTAAAAAACCAGAAGATGCAGAGTACGCAGTGCCAGAACTCCGCGCAATGTATGACAGTGATGTACTAGTACAAAAAATTGTCGACACCGCAATAAAACTTGAAAACATGCCGAGAAACACGAGTATCCACGCGGCTGGTGTCGTAATTTGTTGTGATGATATTTCCGACCATGTTCCGCTTGCAAAGAATGGCGACATGGTAACAACTCAATATGACAAAAACGAAACAGAGCATTTAGGGCTTTTGAAAATGGACTTTTTAGGTTTAATTACCTTAACCGACCTTGACCTAATGCTAAAAACCGTTAAGCAGCGCACAGGAGAGGATATTGACTTTTACGCTCGCGACTTCCCATATGACGACCCAGCAGTTTATAAACTTATTGGCTCGGGCGATAATGACGGTGTGTTCCAACTTGAAAGTGGCGGAATTTCAAACTTTGCAAAAGAAATGAAACCTGTCAATATCGAGGAAATTATCGTTATTCTCGCTATGTATCGTCCAGGTCCTATGGACGAAATTCCAACCTATATTAAAAACCGTAAAAACCCTGAATCAATCGTTTACGCTGACCCGAAAATGAAAGATGTGCTCGGTGTAACATACGGCGTAATGGTATATCAAGAGCAGGTTATGAAACTTTGTCAAGTGCTCGCAGGATATACGATGGGACAGGCGGACGGCGTTCGTAAAATTATGGGTAAAAAACTTGCTGACAAACTTCCGATTGAAAAACAGCGCTTTATTTACGGTTGGGAAGACCCCGAGGGAAAGAAGAGTATTGACGGAGTCTTGAAGCGTGGTATGAAACTTGAAGATGCCGAAAAATTATGGCATCAAATGGAAAAGTTCGGTAGTTATGCATTTAACAAAGCACACGCTGCTGCATATGCTTTTATTACATATCAAACAGCATACATGAAACTTTATCATATAACCGAATTTTATTCGGCAATTATGAATAACCGTATCACCAAAAATGACGAACTTACGCACTACATGGAACTTGCTCGCCAGCATGATATTAAAATTTTACCGCCTGATGTAAATAAAAGTCTTGCATATTTTAGTGTTGAAGACGACAAAGTTATTAGGTATGGGCTCGGCGGACTTAAAAATGTCGGTGTTGCTTTGGTTGAAGATTTGGTGCGTGAGCGTGAAAAAAACGGGCCTTTCACAAGTTTACAAGACTTTATAACTCGTATGGACGGACAAGCGCATAACAAACGCTTTTTGGAATCTATGATTTTGTCGGGTGCTTTTGATTGCTTTGGTGTTGCTCGTAG
The DNA here is from genome assembly GCA_944377415.1 of uncultured Clostridia bacterium. Lineage (GTDB taxonomy): Bacteria > Bacillota > Clostridia > Christensenellales > UBA1242 > UBA7867. The sequence goes on along the minus strand of CALWEW010000021.1, from coordinate 2,369 downwards.
TCAAATGATGAGCGTATATGAGAAAATTGTTGAACGCGTGGCAAGCGACCGCAAGTCACAAAATCAAGGTCAACTCACGCTTTTCGACAATGTATTAAAAGAAGATACAGCATTTAATATTATTCAGTATCCAAATATTCCTGAATACGATGACCAACAACGCTTAAAATATGAAAAAGAGGTTCTTGGGGCGTATGTCAGTGGACACATTTTGGATAAATATAGAGATAAGTTCAAGGACTTTAATTTGAATAGTAATATGCTAATTCCGCAGGTTATTCAAAGTGAAGACGGCGAAGAAGAAATGACCGTTTACGAAGGACTTGAAGACGGTAAGCATGTAAAATGTGGCGGAATTATTACAAATGTAAAGCGTATGAACACAAAAGTAGGGAATAAGGAAATGGCAGTTGTTACTGTCGAAGACCTTTTTGGCACTTTTGAAGTTTTGGTGTTCCCCAAGATTTATGAAAAAAATAAGCACATACTTTATGTCGACAACATGATGACTTTTATCGGGAAATTGAGTATAAAAGAAGGCGATAGACCTATCGTTTTGCCCGAAGAAATTATTCTTTGGCAAGAGGATAAGCCTGCTGAAAACCCAATACCTACACCTGTTGCTGAGCCGAAAAAATTAACAAAACTATATCTCAAATTCGACCTAACCGATGATGATATAAAAGAGAATGTATTTTCTATCTTATCTCGTTATCCTGGGGAACATCAGGTAATAATTAAATGTAGCAAGCAAAACAAAGCGTATGCATTGCCTTATAAAGTAGACGAAAGCACGGCGTTGGAAAATGAACTTTTTGGTTTTATCGAACCGGAAAATTTAAAATTTGCTTAAATTTGCAAATTATTGATGCAATAATTCAAAAATTTGATACACAAAGTTTAATACTATCAATTTAAATTTTGTTTTAGAAAGGAGTTAACATGAGAAAAATAGGCGTTTTAACAAGCGGTGGAGATGCTCCAGGCATGAATGCTTGCCTTAAAACAGTGGTAGAAATGTCATATAATTACGGATACGAGTGTATAGCATTTCGCAGAGGATACAAAGGTTTGATAAACGGTGATTATTATAAAATCACAAAAAAAGATGTTGAAGGCATTTTTAATGTTGGCGGAAGCCTAATCTACTCGGCTCGTAGTAGCGATTTTAAAGACATAAAATACCAAAAAATTGCCGCTGAAAATGTAGCAAAGTCGGGCATAACTGCTTTAATCGTAATCGGCGGAAATGGAACTTATTTAGGCGCAAATGACCTTGCGAAGTTGGGGGTGAAAGTAATAGCAATTCCCGCAACTATTGATAATGATGTTCACTCAACCGAAAGTTCTCTTGGCTTTGACAGTGCAGTAAACAATGCAACAAACATGATTGATAACATAAAGCAAACCATGCAAGCCAACGAGCGTATTTCACTCATTGAGTGCATGGGGCGTTATGGTGGAAATATTGCGCTTTACAGTGCTATGGCAAGTCAAGCCGATATTGTTGCCGTTCCCGAAGACCCACTCGACCGCGAACATATTTATAGATTTATTAAAGACCAACTCGAGCACGGAAACAATAGTCCTACGCTTGTAGTCGCTGAAAAACAATATAATGTTTATCAACTTGCACGCGATATTGAGCATGATTTTAATCACGAGTGTCGTGCAGTAATTCTAGGTTATATGCAACGCGGCGGAAGACCAACTGTTAAGGATAGAATATCTGCAATTCGTTATGGTGTCGCTGCTGTTGAATGCATCGATGCTGGTATATTTAATGTCGCAATCGGTTTAAGTAATGACAAAATTATCACAACACCTATTGCCGAAGCAGTGCAAATGCATTCAAACTTTCGCCAAGACCTTTATGAATCGTTTAAACTTCTTAACAATCCTCGCAATAAAGCCTAATTTATATGCTATTTAAATAATATTACAATTAAGTTCAATGTAATGTAAAAAACTTCATTTTTTCGCATAAATATACAAAAAGTGCATTTATTTATTTGTCTTTTTCGTAATAGTTTGATAAAATTATACAAGTAAAAAGGGGGATAAGATATGCCTTTTCAAATAATCTGTGCGAGAAACAAAGGTTTTTGGAGTAAAATTATTACAGCACTTTGTGGCTTTACTCTAGTGATTACCGCTATGGCAGTAGTTTTCCCGATAACACCAGCAGATAACACTACAGTGCAGCCGCAAACAGAAACTATTTCAACTATAACAACAACTGAAACCGAAGAAAACCAAAATGCCTAGATAAAAACGACGCTTTGCGTCGTTTTTGTTGTTAAAAGAAAACCACGGGATAGTCCCGTGGTTTATTGAAGGTTAACCTTTACTTCTCTCACTCCTTGTGT
>CALWEW010000020.1 GCA_944377415.1 uncultured Clostridia bacterium | reverse complement strand
TAGGCATTTCTGGATTAATGAGCGTTTGGAAAGTTTCGATTATTGAGCCTTTTTGGATTTTTACTGCACCTATTTCAATAATTTGACAACTGCGGGCATCAAGTCCAGTCGTTTCAAGGTCAAAGACAACCACAGTGTCATGTTTTTCCCAGTAATCAGTTTGCTTTTGGTTCATGCTAAACAAGTCAATTTGTTGAACTTCGTTTACTGGTTGCGGTGTGACAAAATAATATTGCGGATTCACACGACGGTAAACATGAACAATCTCTTTAGTTTCAATATCACATAGCGACAAACTGCTTGCCTTAATATTCATGCGCTCATTAAAAATGCTAACCGTTCCACCTACCGTAAGTTGCATACCTTCTGTAATTTTTTCAAGGTCAGGAAGTTGCTTTTCGTTTGGGAAAATTACCACATCAACTTTACCGCTAAGGTCGCGAAGTGTAAAGGTAAAGCGTTTGCGCTCTTCTGGTTCTGCCCCCGCCATTTTTGACTTTCTGGTAAATGTCGAAATAACAGGGTTTTCTACATATCCCGCAAGCAAAACAGGTGTCCCATCGTCGTTTGATATTTTATTTATAAATGTTGGTTCACCACCTGCATATTTACCATAGATGCAAAGCCCCGTATTTACAAGATATTTGTTTAGTTTTTCTTCTTCTTGCAAACACTCAGACAACCCTGTGTCGACATTAACTTCTTTATTTAATAATTCTTCAAGAGCGGTAGAACTTTCTTTTTCAACTAGATTTATGCTAAAATCATAAAAGAATTTATGCTTTAAAAATCCATTCAACTCCCCTACAAATCCTTTGTTTTCGAGGACTTGTTTTGTCATCGGGTCGCAATGAAAAATAATTTTTGCATTACCGTTTTCTTCTATAATTTCCACATCGTCTTTTGCAAACACCAAACTTAATGCTTTGTAATTTTGTTCGAAATACTCATCAACTCTTTTACGAATTACATCAGCATCAAAACAACTTTTATTAAACTTTACATTGACATTGCAAACATCGTTTAAATCATCAAAAATTAGTTGACGAATTGCGTTTTTGTCATTATCGTTAATCGGATTTTTATCAGCATAAACAAAATTTATTGTACATTCGTCATCATCTTCGCAATATGTCGCATCGTCAAGTTTAAGCCTATTTTCGTCATAACCCAGTTCTTTAATCTTTTGTAAAGTATTCATTTTACTCCTTAAATAAACAAATGATATATATCCACAAATAGCACAAGTGCAAGAAGTATAAACAATCCCACCATATGAATATACCCTTCAACTTTTCGATTTATCGGTTTTCCCCGTATCCATTCAATCGTAGTAAATACCATTCGGGCACCGTCAAGCGCAGGTATTGGCAAGATATTGAAAATTGCAAGGTTAGCAGCAATGAATGGAAGGAAGACAAATAGGTTTGCAATATTTTGCTGCGAGTACTCTGCGATTGTTGAAATTGTGGTAAATGGCCCGCCTATATCAGCAATTCCAACAGCCCCCGTAATCAACTCCCAAAGGAATACAAGAACCTGCCAAGCAAAGCCAGCGGCAAGCGGAACGCACCTTGCAAGCGCTTCTACAAAAGTATGTTGATAAGGTACGGTTGCCAGTCCTACATAAAGTCGTGTTAACTCGCCCCCGTCAGCGTTAGGCTCCGTGTAAACATACATATTTACCATAATTTCTTGCAATTCGCCATCACGCTCGACGGTCATTTCAAGGTTATTGTAGCACCTATAAGTAATATCGTCAATAGTTACAGATGTGTAGTTTTCTCTTTCTTCTTCGGTCATGCTCAAATAATGATTGTTGAGCAGGTCATTTGCAGTATCGCCTGTAATAAAGTTTACGGGAGTGCCATCAATTTCTCTAATTATGTCGTTTGTTTGAATTGTCGTTTGGAAATCGGGGTCAACCTCGCTTACTTTTGGAATGTCGTATCCAAATGCAATAAGAAGTATGAAAGCGAAAATAATTGCCGAAACGAAATTAAAGAACACGCCACCAAATTGCACTATTAAGCGTTTCCACGGTTTTTGATTATTGAAAGCGCGCGGGTCTGTGTCATCTTCGTCTTCACCAGCAAAAGCGCAATATCCCCCAAGAGGAATAAGTCGTATGCTAAACACTTCGCCAGATTTCAGCGTTTTTTTGAAAAGCGCTTTGCCGAAACCGATTGAAAATTCGTCGATTTTAAAGCCAAGCCATTTGCCGAACGAGTAGTGCCCTAGTTCGTGAATGGTTATCATTAGTAACAGCACGACGACCGCAAGGACAATATATCCTATTGTCATCATAACACTCGCAAAACTTGCAATCAAGCCAAGCACGACTATCCCCCTTTTAATAAGAATGCGGGACTATAAAAAGCCCGCATTAGTAAAATATTATATTCTATTTACACAAAAAGTATGATAAAGAATATGAATACAAAGACAGAATTTAAAATAAGTCCATTGTATCTGTCCATTACACCGCCATGTCCTGGTATAATCTGGCTGTAATCTTTTACAACGGCTCTGCGTTTGAACAGCGAACTAAACAGGTCGCCACCCATATTAAATATTCCGCAAAAGAAGCCGCCTAAAATAAATGTCCATACAGAAATATCTAATGTTGCAAAAAGTTGATTATACGCACTAAATGCATTAAAGATGTAGAACAAAATTAGTCCTGCAATTATCGCACCGATAATACCACCGATTAGCCCTGTCCAAGATTTACCTGGGCCAAGTTTTGTTATGCTGATTTTGGGACCTTTCAAAAATCTACCGAAAAGCATTGCAAAAGTGTCTGCAAACATTGTTGTTACAAAAAGCAAGACAAGCCCCATTAATCCAAAATCGGCGCCCATATTTTCAAAAGTTTCTGCAACATTCGAAAAACTTATTTGTCCAAAGTGGTTAATTGCAAAAGCAAAACTAAGTAAAAATGTTGGCCAAAGGCAAACAAATATTGTGTTTACGGCTTTTGAATATGAATAATAGACGAGCGAGCCCCCGAAACCTTCTTCCACTTTGTACATTGTTCCCCACTTTTGAAACATAAGTGGAAGCGCAAACATTACAACAAATAAAATAACGAGTAGCGCAAGATTTATTATGATAAAGTGGTAAAAGTTAAGGCTCGTGTTTACAGTAACAATTATTGATGCAAAACTAAGTATAGGATAGAGCCCTACAACCGTTGCCCATGTAGGCCTGTCCATTTTGTGAAGTAGATTGTCTACTTCGAACGCGCAAAACATCATTATGACAGCGATAAGTAGGTCAAATGTGTATACACTTAATTCTCGCAAGAAAAAGAAACCAACAAGAACGACGAGAATTATCGCTCCAGAGATTATGCGCGGCCACCATTTTGCAGGTGTGTTGGCAACTTTGTTATTATTCTCCATTTTTTTCTCCTATGTTTTTAAATCTTACCAAAACGCCTTTTGCGGCCTTGGTAATCAATCAACGCCTTTTGCAAGTCACGAGGACTAAAAGACGGCCAATAGACCTTTGTAAAATAAAACTCGCTGTATGCCATCTGCCAAAGCATAAAGTTACTTACACGCATCTCGCCACTCGTACGAATTACGAAATCGGGGTCAGGAATGTCAGCAGAATACAGCAACTTCGAAAAATCTTCTTGATTGTTTAAAGGCTTTCCTACTTCGATTGCCTGATTTACTCCGCGTAAAATCTCATCACGCCCACCATAATTTATTGCAAGATTAAGCGTAAATTTCTCACAATTTTTAGTTTTTTCAACAATATTGTCAATCGCAGAAACCAAATCGCTCGGCAACTTTTTATAGTCGCCTGAAACCATGATTTTTGCTCCTTTTTCAACAAACTGCTCGGCATCTTCGTTTAAGTAATCGCGGACAATATTAAAAATTCCGTCGATTTCATCCTTTGGTCTTTTCCAATTTTCTGTTGAAAATGTAAAGAAAGTGGCATACCTTATTCCAAGGTCATAAATATGTTGTATAATTTTTTTTAAATTTTCGCAACCCGCTTTATGCCCCATATTTCTAGGCAGCCCTCGACGCGTAGCCCACCGACCATTTCCGTCCATGATGATAGCGATATGTGTAGGCAAACGAGATAGGTCTAAATGCTTGTTAATTCTAACTTTTCCGTCAGTCACTTGCTACCCCTTTTAATAAATATCATTTTAAAGTACTATATGCGAAAATTAAAATAAAATACACTCTATAAAACTAAACTTCGGTTATTTCTTTTTCCTTTTGTTCAAGCATTTTTTCAACTTTATCTGTAAAGTTATTTAAAATCTTTTGAACTTCTGCTTCAGCCGTTTTCATTTCGTCTTCTGTAATTTTCTTTTCGTTCTTCAATTTTTTGAACTCGTCAAGACAGTCGCGACGACCATTACGCATAGTAACGCGCGTATCTTCTGCAAATTTTTTAACCATTTTCACGAGTTCAAGACGGCGCTCCTCTGTCGGTGCAGGCACAAAAAGGCGAATAACTTTTCCGTCATCACTCGGATTTAGACCTAAATCACTGGCTTGAATTGCTTTTAAAACATCTTTTAATGCACTAATATCCCAAAGCGAGATTGCAATCGTTCTGGGGTCAGGCGCGCTGATGTTTGCCATTTGATTTAAAGGTGTCATTGTACCGTAGTAGTCGACCATGATTTTGTCAAGGAGTCGAGGATTTGCTCTACCCGCACGAACAGAATTGAGTTCACTTGCAAAGTGGTCTAGATTTTTCTGCAACTGCTCACTTAAGCCATCGTACAAAGACTTGTCATATTCGTTTAACATAATCTAAATTATCTCCTAAATTTAAATTTTATAAATATATTTTACTTGATTTTTACAATTTTGGCAAATGATTATCACTATAAAATTAAAAATGCAAAATAAAAAAACAAGGCATGAAATACCTTGTTTAAAAATCAGTTTAAAGTATGCAAAACTATAATTTGTTTTGAATTACTCTAAACCAGCGGCTTGTTTTGCAACTTCTTCTGCAAAGTTGTCAACTCTCTTTTCGAGACCTTCGCCCATTTCATAACGAGTAAATCTACGAATTTTAATCTTTTCACCAGTTACCAAAATTGCTTCGTTTACAACATCACGAATTGTCTTTGTAGGGTCGCGGAAGTATTCTTGTTCTTCAAGGCAAACTTCCTTAAAGTACTTGTTAATACGACCCTCAACAATCTTTTCAGCAACATTTTCAGGCTTACCTTCGTTCATTGCTTGAGTCTTGTAAATCTTGCGCTCTGCCTCGAGTGTTGCTTCATCAACTTCTTCCTTTGTAACAAACAAAGGCTTAGATGCTGCGATTTGAAGCGCGATGTTATGCGCAAGTTCTTTAAATGTATCACTCTTTGCCACAAAGTCAGTTTCGCAGTTAAGTTCTACGAGCACACCAATTTTGCCGCCCAAGTGAATGTAAGAGTCTACAATACCTTCTGCAGCGATTCTGCCTTCTTTTTTAGCAGCGGCTGCCATTCCTTTTTCACGAAGCCATTTTGCAGCCTCGTCCATATCTCCGTTACATGCTTCAAGTGCGTTCTTGCAGTCAAGCATGCCCGCTTGAGTGCGTGCACGCAATTCTTTGATGTCGTCAGTCAAACTCATAATTAATTACTCCCTTTTTTATTATTCTGATTTCGCTGTTTCTTCGGTTTTAGCAGTTTCTTCTGCTTTTGTCTTTTTAGCGGGTGCTTTCTTTGCTGTTGCTTTTTCCGTCTTCTCTTCTGTTGCGGGTTTTTCAGCCTTTACCGCGGTCTTTTTTGCAGGGGCTTTCTTTTCCTTTACTTCAGGTTCAGCCTTTACTTCTGCAACTGCTTCAGCATTCTCTTGTTTTTCTTCTTTTTTCTTGAATACTTTCTTTGCAACCGCTTCGCCTTCGGCGTTTACTGTTTCGACGATGTCTTCGTCGCTTTTAGCAACTTCTGGGACATTGCCACTCTTTGCTTCAATAACCGCATTTGCGATTGTTTCAGCAATCAAGCGTACCGAACGAATTGCATCGTCGTTACCAGGGATAACAACATCAACAAGTGTCGGGTCGCAGTTTGTGTCAACAAGACCAACAATAGGAATACCGAGCGAACGAGCTTCTTTTACAGCGATGTGCTCCTTCTTCAAGTCAACAACAAACAAAAGTCCAGGAAGTGAGTTCATCTCTTTGATACCGCCGAGATTCTTCTCTAACTTGTCGCGCTCTGCCTTCATTTTGAGAACTTCTTTCTTCGGGAAGAACTCAAATTCGCCAGATTGTTCCATTTTGTTCAACTTGTTGAGTCTGTCAACACGAGTACGAATAGTTTTGAAGTTTGTAAGAGTACCGCCAAGCCAACGAGTGTTGACATAGTACATACCACAGCGCTCTGCTTCTTCTTTAATTGCATCGCAAGCTTGTTTCTTTGTGCCTACAAAAAGCACTGTTTTACCCTTTGAAACCATGTCGCGAACATAGTCGTATGCTTGTTCTACATAAACTACTGTTTGCTCAAGGTCGATAATGTGTGTGTCGTTACGAGCACAAAAAATGTACTTACTCATCTTAGGGTTCCATTGTCTAGTAGGGTGGCCAAACTGAACACCTGCTTCGAGTAATTGCTTTATTGAAATTGCCACGGGATTATCCTCCTTAATTCGTTTTTAGTCCGCCTACCCGCTTTAAAACTCTTTGGCTCAACCTAACTTAAATATTAGGCAACGGTGCCAAAAATAGCAGATAGTGTGAATTTCAATGAGAGTAGTTTATCATAATCGAATACAAATTGCAAGAGTTTTTAAAAGAAAAAGTGCCAGATTTTAGGCACTTTTTGAATTATAAATTAGGACTTAGGAATTAATATGCGCTAGAGCGCAAACATCTAATAAATATGATACTAACTGTATCACGATACTACACAGTTTGTGTATAGATACTAATTAAGATATGAGCTAACAGCCATTAATTGCTAATTATTTGTTGGTACGAATGTTTACGCAAAAGCGCGATTAGTGTTTGTGTTGTCAATTAGCTTTGAACTATTATTCAAATATAGCAACTACTTGTTCCCCATCTATTAGTGATAGTGGAATGTCGGCTGTACGGTATGCAGAACCTGTGAGAGTGATTGTTCCGGTTGTGTCATCGGTATATGAGATAAACTCGCCGTCTACTTGCCAGCCAACAAATGTATATCCTGTGTATGCTATCGCTTCAAGAGTTACATACTCTACCCCGTCTATTGTTGTGTACCCTTTTATACGCGCTTCGCCTACGCTATTTAATTCGGTTGTATCAGAGCCAGTATATAATACTGATACCGCTACTCCGTCTACGCTGCCACTTGATTTATAATTCTGGGGTTCGGTTGTGAAGTCTAGGTATATAGTAAACGGTGTGGTTGAATAGTATACTTCAAGTACAAGTTCAGTTCCTGTTGTGTTTGTTATGTAGTGTAGTCCCATGCAGTACGAGTCTGTGTTTAAGTATCCGTCTGTTGAGAGTATATCTTGATACTCTTCTTCCGTTGGTGTTGTGTTGTTGTTAATTAAAGCAATACGCTCTATGTAATATCCGCTATTTGTTTGTATTGTGTATCTATGGCGTATACCATTGTTTACTTCTCTAGTTATAGAGAACTCAGTATCAGGGTTTGCTGATGTAATTGTTATTCCGCTTTCAAATACTGCGGTGTATGTAGCGTCTTGTGTAACGGTTATTGTGTATTCAGTCTGCCCCAAACTATCTTGAAGTAATGTTTTACCACCGTCCAAACTCCAACCAACAAAACTATATCCTGCGTTTGCTGTGGCGGTAATAACAACATCTGAATTAAGTGTATGCGCTCCACCACCTGAAACTATACCGTAAGTATCATTATTTATTTGTAATGTTATTGTTCTTGTGTCTAGTTTAAAGTATGCGGTTATTGTTGTGTTCGCTGTTATGTTTGTGATTGTGTACGGGTTAGACCGTATAGGGTTACCTGTATTTCCATTTAATATGAAATAGTCAAATTCATAAGTTTCATTTATAGGTGTAGCTGTTACTTCAAAACTCCCGCCGTGAGTAACTGTTGTGCTTGCGGTTATACTCCCGTTTCCGTCTGTGCTGGTGGTTACTGAATAACTCTTTAATCTAAATACTGCGGTATATGTAGCGTCTTGTGTAACCGTAATAGGATAACTTGTTCTTCCTTCACTACCCGAAATTATTGAATTGCCTCCGTCTAAACTCCACCCCACAAACTCATATGCTGGATTTGTTTCGCTTGCTGTGAGCGTTAGCGAAGAATTAGGCACTAGATTTGTGCTACCACCACTAGCACTCCCCGCACCTGCGGGAGAGACTGCTGTGGTTACATTATACCTTACATACTGTTGTAACACTGATAACGAGATGTGAGCGGCAGGACGGACGCCGAGGCTAGCAATAGAACTACCTTGTGAAGCAGGTCCCGAAAAGCTGACATGACAGGCAGCCTTGCTCCAATTTGTAGCGCCGCTACGCAGCCAGCAAAATGATGTTACGGTACCACTGTTTAAATACATCTCTTCATTAAAGGAACGGTCAGTGATATTTAAGCCCCATTGTCCTGTATAGTGCGTCGTATCATTTGTGTACTCGCTAGATGTGTTATTAAATACTTCGCCAAAAGATGGTAACCATAAATAACTGCTATTTCCTACTGTTGTACTCATGTTATCAAAACGACTCGTCACTGTAGTGCTTGAACTCATCGTACTAAAGCTATAACTCGTATCATTTGTAGTTCCACTTGCTAGCGTTTGATACCCTGCCTGTGCTGGTGTTGCAAATATTCCACGAAGTGTAGCGCTGTTTTGAGTGAGCAAAGGCCAAAATGTATCGTCTAAATAATTTTGTATTGTACTGCTGGCATAACTATTATAGTTTACTGTTACCGAACTGGCGTTCCACGTGCTATTTGTGTAGGCTTTATCTAGCCATACAGTAAGATATCCATTATATAGATATGTCGCCTGCCAGTATAAATTTGCACCACTTGTTCCGCTTACATACCCCATAGGGAAAATTATTGTATTTCCACTGTTGTTACTCGTGCGATTTTGAAGGTTGTGTGCGGTATACCCTGTTGTGCTTGCTGTGTAACTATCATAATTTATTGCAGCAAGCAGTTGCGTTACAGCAGTTGTATTTATTGTACCATTCGTATTAAACAGATTTTCTGTAACCGCGTAATCTGTTTCTGTTGTCGCTGTACTTTTATTAATCTCGTTTAGTACAATTGCGGTGATGCCGCCAGCGAGCGCGGAAAGAACGAGAATGCTGGCAATTACTATCGCGGTGATTTTGAGTTTTATGGACATAAATTTTTTAACTCCTTTTTTTGTAACACAAAGGTCTTTTTTGGATAGCATTTGTTGGCTTGTTTAACTAAATTAGTTTAAATTAAATACTTTATTTTTATTGTTTTTTGTTTGATTGATATCAGAAAATAATCAACCCTTTGTTTTGTAATTTTTTGTGAAAATTTGTAGAATTTTGTCGAAAATAAAAAGAATATAAGTTTACTAAATTAGTGTTGCTAAAAGTTGTAATTTTATTTATTTTGGAACTAAGTGTTCATAAAAAAGAATGTATGTATCCCTTTTAGCATTTCTCAATAGCAAAATACACTATAATTTTAAACTGGTACATATATATTTTTATAATCCTGCTTTAATGAACTTTTCATACCATTTCACTCTATTAAACATTTTAAACTAGCTTCGACTGATTTATTACTCTTCTTTGAACACTATTTCAAAAATTTCAACTAAAAGTTTCTTTCGAACACTCTGGACATAGGGCTACACTAATTAAATTACTTTATTAGTATAAATCAAAACAGATAACAAAATCGTTGTTACGAGCGTTTTTCGTAAAATAGTATTTATACGAGAATTTTGCGTATACTTTCCGTATGGAAATTGGCGAAATCATGCGAGATTTACGAAAATATCATCATATGTCGCAGGCAAAACTCGCAAGTTTGTTGTTTGTCAGTCAGGATACTATTTCACTTTGGGAACTAGGCAAAAGCAAGCCTGATATTGACTCAATCATTAGGTTAACAAAAATCTTTGGAGTTACTGCCGACTATCTTTTGGGACTTGAAGATTGATACAAATTTGTATTAAAATATAAAAATAAAAAGAACGGCTTTCAAAGTCGTTCTTTTTATTTACTCTTCGCGTAAATTTACATTGTGGTACACATTTTAGTGTAGTTTGAAAACCTAACATGGTAGTATGCGTGGTTTTCAAAGTGTGCATCGTGTACCACGCAAATTTACTCTTCGCGTAAATTTACATTGTGGTACACATTTTGCACATCGTCATTTTCTTCGAGATTGTCGAGCATTTTCATAAATGATGCATATTTATCATCAGGTAAATCCATTGTTTGTTGCGCAATCATTTCAAGTTCAGCAGACACAATTTCAAGTCCTGCTTCTGCAATTTTATCACGCATGGTAGCAAGACTTGTGGCTTCGCCGACAAAAGTATATCCTTCGGGGCTGAAATCAAAGTCATCAGCGCCTGCATCCATTGCAATCATCATTACATCATCTTCGGTAAGCCCATCTTTTGCTTTTGTTGCAATAACGGATTTGCGGTCGAACATAAATGCCACGCTGCCTGGGCCGCCGAGCGCGCCACCTGCTCTATCGAAAATATGGCGAACATCGCTTGACGCGCGGTTCTTGTTGTCGGTCAAAATGTCGCAAATTACCGCACTTCCACCTGGGCCATAGCCTTCATACATCATTGACTCGTAATTTACGCTTGAGCCCTCACCGCTTGCCTTTTTAATACTGCGCTGAATATTATCGTTTGGCATATTGTTTGCACGCGCCTTTGCAATAACGGTTGCAAGTTTCGGGTTGTTTGCAGGGTCGGGTCCGCCCGCCTTTACAGCGACAGCGATTTCCTTACCGATTTTTGTAAAAATTTTACCGCGCGCTTGGTCGGTTTTTTCCTTGTCGCGCTTAATGGTTGACCATTTACTATGTCCTGACATTTATTCACTCCTTATTCGAAAGTTTATTCATTATAATACCGCCCGCGATTGCGACATTCAATGATTCGACATCATTTTCCATAGGAATTGCAACTGTTTTTGATGCAAGCATTGCAATTTCAGGCGAAACGCCATTTGCTTCGTTACCTAAAACTAGCCCACAAATGCCGTCTATGCTTGCGATTTTGTTAATATTCTCGCCTTGCATATTAGCAACAAAAATCTCAAATTTCTTTAAACTTGCCAAATCGTTTAGACTGCAATTATATATGCGGACATCGGCAATCGTGCCCATGGTCGAGCGCAAAACTTTGTCGTTTAAATAATCGACACAATCAAAAAGATAAATATCACGAAAGCCAAAAGCAAGTGCTGTACGAATAATTGTACCTAAATTCCCTGGGTCTTGCACTCTATCCAAAATCAAAAAGTTTGAACTCGGCAAAGCGAACTTTCGCCTGCCCACGCGCACAACCGCAATCACGCCCGCAGGCGTAACAGTCTGTGAAAGGGTTTCCATAACAGCAGTTGAGCATTTGATTTTAGGGCAATTTGCATCTATGCTTTCGACACCTTCAAAATCGGCGGAATATAAAATATATTCAAAATCTGCTCCGCGTTCTGCCATTTCGGTTACAAAGCGCTCGCCTTCAATTAAAACTTTGTTTAGTAAATCGCGATATTTTTTCTGTTTGAGTTTTATTAGCGTCTTAACTAACTCATTACTCGTGGCGGTAATTTCTCTTTCCATAATCACCAAAAAATAGTTTTGACATGCAAAACTATTTCCTAAATACTTTTATTTATTATTTAGCGATTGCTTGCTTAGCGGTACTAACAAGGTTTGTAAATGCGGCAGCATCGCTAACAGCCATGTCTGCTAAAACTTTGCGGTTAAGGTCGATGTTAGCGAGTTTCAAGCCGTGCATAAATACGCTGTAACTAATGTCGTTTTGACGGCATGCTGCGTTAATACGAGCAATCCAAAGACTACGCATATCGCGCTTCTTTAAACGGCGACCAACATAAGCGTAGTTACCAGAACGCATAACTTGTTCTTTTGCTGCTTTAAATTGTTTAGACTTTGCGCCGTAGTAACCTTTTGCTTTCTTCAAAGTCTTGTTTCTTTTCTTAATTGCGTGTAAGCCATTTTTAATTCTCATAGTGTGTTACCCTCCTTAGACTTCAATGGCCTTTGAAATTCTAGGTTGGTCTGCTTTTGCAACAGTCGCGCCTTTACGAAGGGCCATCTTCCTTTTACTTGATTTCTTTGTCATGATGTGGCTACGGTATTGACGACCGCGTTTAATGACACCGTTTTTGTTCATTCTAAAACGCTTTCTAACCGAGCTGTTTGATTTCATTTTAGGCATAAGTTTTCTCCTGTTTAACTTTTATTTTGCATTTTTAGGGGCAAGTATCATTGTGATTACCGAACCCGAAAGAAGTGGCTTTTGGTCAATTACGCAGTAGTCTTGCAACATTTCGTAAAACTTGTTCATGTTGTCAATACCAAAGTGCGCAAAGTTTGCCATGCGACCGCGAACGCCCTTGATTATTACGCGGACTTTGTCGCCATTTTGAAGAAATTTTGCTACTTGATTTGCCTTGTAGCGCATGTCGTGCTCCTCAATGCGCAAAGACAATTCCATGCCTTTAATTTCTGCGGCTTTCTGTTTTTTCTTTGCTTCTTTGTCGCGTTTTTGAGTAATGAACTTGTATTTTCCGTAGTCCATTATGCGACAAACGGGCGGGTTGCCGTTCGGGTTGATTGCAACTAAATCAAGCCCAGCTTCTTCCGCTTGATTTAATGCAGTTTTGATGTCGACAATGCCGAGTTGCTCGCCTTCGACACCGAGTAGACGAACTTCTTTTGCTTTGATTTGTTCGTTAATAGATAATTCCTTTATGTCCTTATCCTCCTAAAAATTTTTGCACAAAGAAAGAAGTGGATAGACCTACTACCCACTTCGAAAAATATCAAAAAAGAATGATATTGATGACCAATCTAGGAACCCCGACTGGTGAGAAGTGAGCACTTCTTCTTTGTTACATATGCGCAATTTTATCATAATAATATGCAGTTGTCAAGAGATTTAAACAGAAAAGTGCCAGATTTTAGGCACTTTTTAGTAATTTTGAATTAGGAATTTTGAATTATTGATGCGCAAGCCATGTATTAATTGGTAATTAATTTGAAAGGGTTATCTAGAAACCGAGATATACGATAAAGGGCGCAGTTATGTTTACGATTTCAAGTATTAGTTCGGTGCCATTGTCGTTTACGATATAGTGGAAGCCTGTACAGAAGCCGTTAGTGTTTAGGTAGTTTTCGGTGGCTGGTGCATCTTGATAGTCCGTGCTAGAAATTATATCGTCTGTTGAGATTAAGGCAATACGGTTTAGTGAATAACCGTCTTTCATCTTTATTGAGTAGGTGTATACTATTCCGTCGTTCGTTTCACGAGTTATATCAAACTCCGTTCCCCCGCTTTCTGAGGTGATTAGAATATTAAAATCAAATACTGCGGTAAAGGTGTATGTGCCAAAATCAGTAATAGTATAGTTTAGGGTTGTGCTTGCAATTTGGTCACTGGCTATTTCGTTGCCGTTTTGAGTAACTTTCACTTCCCAGTATAAAAATTCAGCATTCGGGTTCGGAGTTACAGTTGCGGTGATTTCGGTGCCGTATGTAATCGTATCAGGTTCGGTATATGAGAGTGTACCAAAGTTTTCATTACAGTTTACCGACACATTCCAAATCATGAGTTGAAAGTTTGAGTGGTTTGAAGAGCCTGCAAATTTATTTGTGCTAGCTGCATCAATAGCAATTGCATTATCTAAACTTGTTTGGTCTTTAAACCAGTATGTTACATTGGAATTGTTACCATAAAAAGCAGTTGAGCCTATCATTGAAGTGTTTGAAGTGATATCATTATAAAAGTATACATTGGTTAAACTTGAACAACCACTAAATGCAGAACTTCCTATGCTGGTTACAGTACTGGGGATTGTGATGGACGATAAACTGCTACAATCCAAAAATGTCCCATTCTCTATACTTGTTACTCCATCAGGAATATTGATTGATGTTAAACTTGAACAATCTCTAAACGCATACCTTCCTATGCTGGTTACACTGTCTGGTATGTTGATTGATGTTAAACTTGAACAATTTCCAAACGCAGAACTTCCTATGCTGGTTACTCCACTGCCTATTGTTACGGTAGTTAAATTGTCGCAACCGTAAAACGCATCTTCCCCTATGCTGGTTACTCCACTGCCTATTGTTACGGTAGTTAAATTGTCGCAACCGTAAAACGCAGAACTTCCTATGCTGGTTACACTGGATGGGATGTTGATTGTGGTTAAACTTGTGCAATCTCGAAATGCCCAACCTTCTATACGGGTTACACTAGAGGGAATGTTTATCGTAGTTAAACTTGAACAACCGCCAAACGTCCTCCATTCTATGCTGGTTACGCTGGAGGGGATAGTGATTGATGTTAAATTTGTACAATCGTAAAATGCCTCATCGTCAATAGTTGTGGTTGTGTCTAGTATGTTGTATTCAGTGAGAGTTGTACCAGCAGGACATACCATTAATCTAGTTCCGTCTTTTGTATATAATACTCCATTATCATCTTTGTAATTTAGATTGTTTCCATCTACTTCTATTGATGTTAAACTTGAACAATTTGGAAACGCATCTTCCAATATGCTGGTTACACTGGACGGAATGGTGATTGATGTTAAACTTGTGCAAGATTGAAACGCATAATGACTTATGCTGGTTACAGTACTGGGGATTGTGATGAACGGTAAACTGCTACAAGCATAAAATGTACCATACTCTATACTTGTTACCCCGTCGGGTATATTTATTGATGTTAGACTTGAACAACCGCTAAACGCATAACTTCCTATGCTGGTTACACTAGCGGGAATGCTTATTGTGGTTATACTTGAACAACCGTAAAATGCCTCATCGTCAATAGTTGTGGTTGTGTCTAATATATTGTATTCTGTGAGAGTTGTACGTGCAGGACATACCATTAATCTAGTTCCGTCTTTTGTATATAATACTCCGTTATCATCTTTGTAGGATTGATTGTTTTCATCTACTTCTATTGATGTTAAACTTGTACAATCTCGAAACGCATCTTCCAATATGCTGGTTACTCCACTGCCTATTGTTACGGTAGTTAAATTGTCGCAACCGTAAAACGCATACCTTCCTATATTTGCAATAGTATTAGGTAGTGATACTTCTGTTATAATAGAACGGACAGGATAAAATACTCCACGGCTAGAACTATATGAATTATAAGTTGTAGTAATCGTGCGAGAAGTGCCGTTTATGGTTACAGTTTCTGGGATGACGATAGTTGTGGCGCTGGAGGTGGAATTGCGGGTTACACTATCAAGACGGCAAACTGTTGCGCTTTCACTAGAATAATATATATCAAGTGCAAAATCGTAATTATCGGCAGAAGCAACGGTGCCGTCTTTCATTATGTATACATTACCTGTAAGCGCATCAGCTGGCGGTGTGGTATCGCGCGAAAGAAGTACGCCGAGGGTTACCCCAGCCGCCATTAAAACAGCCACGACTACGGCAAGAATTGTATACAACTTATACTTTGATAAAAATTCTTTTACTGACATAAAGGTATATTCTCCTATTTTATTTGTTTTTATTATAACAAATTTCGACAAATTTATATATAGACTTGCAAATTTTGCTAAAATTTAGCATTTTATGCTATTATTAAGCAAAAAATGCTTATCATAGGTTATTTTTGCTAATTTAGGTTATTATATAGATATGCCGTTTAACAAAAAGTTGAAATCACTGCGATTGCAAAAAGGTTTATATCAGCATGAACTCGCAAAACTTATGCATGTCGCACCATATAATGTGAGTAATTGGGAGCAGGGTCGCGCCGAGCCATGTCTTAGCGACCTTCGTCTTTTATGCCAAATTTTAAATTGCACAGCAGACGAATTGCTTGAACTTGATTTTGACGGCAGATTTAATGATATTGATTATAAATAACTCCCCTTTAAAAATATATTTAATTTACTTTGTGTTTTAGCATGTATAAATGTTGAATATTGTCGAATTTTGTTGAATATGGTACGAAAAATTAGCAATTTTTGCTACTTTTTGAATATATCAGCAATTTTTGCTATTGTCAAGCAATTTTTGCTAGTTATGATAAAATGTAAACATGGAATTTAAGGAATATTTGAAAAAATTTCGAACAGACAAACATATGACACAAAGTGATGTTGCCCAAAGACTCGGCTATGAAGCGTATGTAGTAAGCAACTGGGAGCAAGGTCGTTGCGAACCGTCTTTGAATGACCTTAGAAAATTGAGTTATATATTAGAGGTAACAACTGACGAACTGCTTGATATGGAAATCTTTAAATATAAGTTTATGACAGAAGAAAAGAATAAAAATAAAAACATATAAATTAAAATTTACAATCTATAATTTCTCGATTAAATTGAGATAAATATAAAAAATGAAAAAAGAACCGAATAAAATCGGTTCTTTTTTAATGAATGCAGATAAATATGTTATTTTATCTCTTTTGATTGAATTTCTGTATTAAGCATCTTTATAAATTCATCAAGTTTCATTTTTCCTAAATCACCTAGTTTACGATGACGAACCGTTATGTTTTGCTCTGCGACTTCCTCATCACCTAACACTAACATATACGGTATTTTTTGAAGTTGGGCTTCACGAATCTTATACCCCACTTTCTCATTGCGCTCGTCGTATTCTACGCGAATGCCAGCATTGTTTAACTTTTCAAATACTGACTTTGCGTAATCTTCCTGTTTTTCTGAAACAGTAATTACTTCAACCTGTGTGGGAGCAAGCCACAACGGGAAAGCGCCAGCAAAGTTTTCGGTCATTATACCCAAAAATCTTTCAAGCGAACCATAGATTACGCGGTGTATCATAATAGGTTCTTGACGAGAACCGTCTGCTGCAATGTAACTCAATTCAAAACGCTTTGGCAATTGCATATCAAGTTGAATTGTTCCACACTGCCATGTACGGCCAATAGAATCTTTTATATGAATATCAATTTTAGGGCCGTAAAATGCACCATCACCCGCATTAATTGTATAATCTTTGCCGAGTTTGATTAGCGCGTTTTTAAGTGAATTTTCAACACGCTCCCAATCAGCAACATCACCAATGTGGTCATCTGGCATAGTACTTAATTCAAGAGTATAACTCAAATCAAAAACTTTGTAAGCCTCTTCAACAAGCGCAAGCACATTAGCGATTTCGCTTTCTATTTGCTCTGGCAACATAAAGATATGGGCATCATCTTGCGTAAAGGCACGAACTCTAAACAAACCGTGTAATGTTCCGCTCGCTTCTCTGCGGTGTACTTTACCAAGTTCGCCAACACGGAGTGGCAAGTCTTTATATGAATGAATATTTTCTTTATAATAAAGCATACACCCTGGGCAGTTCATAGGTTTTATCGCATAATCTTTGTCATCATCGGCTTTAAAAGTGTACATGTTTTGCCTATAATGGTCCCAGTGTCCTGAAACTTCCCAAAGTTCACGGCTCATTGCTGTAGGAGTTTCAATTTCTACATATCCTGCTTTTTTGTGAATTTCGCGCCAATACTTGATTAACTCGTTTTTGAGCGTTACACCCTTTGGCATAAAGAAAGGCATACCTGGAGCGTACTCACTAATAAAGAAAAGGTTTAAATCTCTGCCTAATTTGCGGTGGTCGCGCTTCTTTGCTTCCTCAAGCATGGTTAAATATTCGTCAAGTTCACTCTTTTTCGGGAATGATGTTCCGTAAATTCGAGTTAGCATCTTATTGTGCTCGTCACCCTTATAATACGCACCCGTAACAGACTGCAACTTAAATGCTTTAATTATTGAAATGTCTTCAAGGTGAGGTCCACGGCAAAGGTCTACGAGTTCCCCAAGCGTATAAATTGTCAAAATTTCGTCATCAGGTATTCCTGATAATATGTCGAGTTTATAAGGCTCGTCAAGGTCTGTAAAAATCTTTTCTGCTTCCTTGCGAGTAACTTCTTTTCTCTCGAACGGTACTTTGTCTTTTATGATTTTAGCCATTTCTTGTTCAATTTTTGGTAATTCATCTTGTGAAAAAGGCTGAGCGAAGTCAAAATCGTAATAAAACCCATTTTCTATTGCGGGGCCGATGCTAATTTTTGTATTTGGATACAATCTCTTTACCGCAAGTGCCAAAATGTGAGCAGACGAATGGCGGAAAACTTCCATGCCTTCCTTGTCTTTTAGAGTTATTATTTCAACGACATCGCTTTGTTTTACAGGGCTTGAAAGTTGGCACATGTGTCCGTTCACTTTCCCAGCAATTGCGTTGCGAGCAAGACCTTCGCTAATTTTCTTCGCAACATCAAGAACTGTGCTATTATTCTCTACTTCAATTTGCGTACCATCTTTTATAGAAACAATCATTTTTATCTCCTTTTGATTCAGTTTAAATAATTTAGGGCAAACAAAAACTCGCCCTTGGTTATACCAAAGGACGAGTTTCCCCCGCGGTTCCACCTTTGTTGCTCGATTAATTTTCGAGCCTCTCTTTGTGTCCAAATTACGCATGGACGCGCGCAATAGTCAAAAGGTGGTTTCTTTTTACGGCTTGCTGCTACGCTCCCAGCCAAAGGCGCAACTCTCTTTGAGCAGTTTCGTAAAAATACTTGTCCTTTTTCTTACTATGATTTACTTTCATTATACCCTAGTATATCAATTTTGTCAATCTGTTTAAATTGAAATTTTTATTTTGTTGTTTCACAGTTACCTTTTAAAGCCAGAATAATTAGTTCATTTTAACTCTATCGTCAAACACAGACCTAATCAAATTTACTATTTCTGAATCTTTACTTTGAGCATGTACTTTTATTAAATAAGGGTTAAGGTCAATTAATATTGATAAAATATCGTAGTTGTTATCGTATTTTATGGACTTTATCATATTAAAATTGCTGCGTTCATCTTTGTAAATTAAACAGCGGTCTTTAAGTTCGAGAATCACACTTTTGCATTTTGAATCTATGTTATTAAGCAAGAATTTCAATAATTCAATAAAATTATCTTGTTTTAATATTGTAACTGAATTTTGATTTACCAAATCACAGAGTTCTTGCCACTTTTTTATAAGCCCTTGCAAACGGAAATACAAAAAACTTTGCAAATGTATTCTTCTTTCTTTTAATTCTAGCGCATTTAAAATTATTTGTCGTTCCGTTTCTCTATCAAAATATGTACAAACTTTTAAAAAAGTGTTTACTAAATCTTCTCGATTGTCGGGTAAATCTAAATTAACTTTTAAATGGTCATATTTCATTCTCTCACTGTAAACATCACATAGAAGCAAACGAATACGCGTTTTTATCTCTGGTGTAACCTCGTCTCTTGCGCCTATAGATAGGTAAATAAAGTTTTTATCCGCCATTACAGCAAGTACTGCCCCTGCACTTTTAATGGGCTCTCTCAAATTTTCTTGAATATACTGAATATTTTCGCCGCCCTTTCTATCGCTAACTAACTCAAACTCCCACATACATGCTCCTTGTTTTTAGAGTAGTGTATGCAAAATTTAAGATTAATACACCGAAATTTTTAATTTTCATTCGGTATTTTCCTACACTAATTTAATTATTAAAACATTTTTTAGGTATGGGGTAGCGAAATTAATTCTTTATTTTATAAGACTGCACATGATTAAACAAAAAAACGGGCTCCCCCGTCTTAAATCATGTTTGTATCATCAAACCATGTTTCTTGTGTTTGGCTGTACGTTACCTTCACAGATAAACTACCAGAAGTTGGAGTTTGAAAGACAAAACTATCAGTTCTATAAATCACATTATTAACTATTAGCCCCCAACTAGAAAAAGCTGGTCCAAGAAATTTTAATACATAATATTGGCTTTCATTTAAATCGACACTAGAAAAAGTGCAACCACTATCATAAAGTGTCGATAAATTAGTAACCTCTTGAGCTACCACACTATTATCGCTCAAAGCGACCACTTGCACTATTACATCTGTGTTTGTATAAGGAACTTCAATCTCCTCATCTCCTGCTGAACTTGGATAATAAAATGACTTAAAAAATGAATCCTGATCGGCGGTAATAGTAATATTCGTGCTCACTGCCTTGGCGTTATTCGAAAAAATGCCTAGGCACACAAAAGTAGCGACAAGTGCTAAAACACATACAGATATGATAGGTAAAAATTTCAAAACAGTTGACTTATTCATATTGTTCAAAACTTTTCTCCTTACATTACTTTGATATTATTATACCTATTATTTAAAAAAATATCAAACAAAAACACGGTATTTTATTAAATTTGATAAATTACTTTTTTGTATCAAACTTAACAATCAAAGATAAAAACTTCACCTCATTTTAAATGAACATTTTATTTTGATAGATTAAATTTTTCATGTCAAATACAAAACAAAAAAAGCGGAAACTTTCCGCTTTTTAATTAATAATCTTTCTTTAAAAGTGCGTAATAAGCCTTTGGGTGCTTGCAAACAGGACATTCTTCAGGAGGTTCTTTTCCAAAATAGTGGTTACCACAATTTAAACATACCCATTCCATTTCTTCTACGCGAGCGAAAACTTCACCCGTTTTTACATTTGCAAGCAACTCTTTAAAGCGCTCTTCGTGATGATTTTCAATCGCTGCAACACCTTCAAACAAGTTTGCAATTTCCTCAAAACCTTCTTCACGAGCAGTTTCAGCAAAGTGTTTATACATATCAGTCCATTCATAGTTTTCGCCTTCAGCCGCCCACTTTAAGCATTCCTCGGTAGTTCCCATGCCGTGAAAAAGTTTAAACCAAATCTTAGCGTGTTCTTTTTCATTATTTGAGGTTTCTGTAAAATAATTTGCAATTTGTACAAAACCTTCTTTCTTTGCAATAGAAGCAAAGTATTCATATTTAAGGCGCGCTTGACTTTCGCCAGCAAAAGCAGTCATAAGATTTTGTTCTGTCTTTGTGCCTTTAAGTGCTTCAACTTTTTTAAGTTCCATTTTGTTCTCCTTTGATTCGTAGTGTTATGAGTTTAACACAGAAAGCCATAAAAGGCAAACAATTATTACTGTTTTTTCCATATCTTTCGGCGCTTAAAGTCATGTTCCCTACCGTTATTGCTAGGCTCGTAATAAACTCTATCTGTCAAGCCGTCTGGCATATATTGCTGATAAACATAGCCGCCGAAATCATGTGGGTATTTATATTTGGGAGCCTTTTTATCTATGTGATAATTCTTTAAATGCTCAGGTACTTGGTCGTTGCGTGCGTTTTGGGCATCATCTTGTGCACGATTCATTGCAATAACCACACTGTTTGATTTGGGGGCTTCGCATACATAAATAATCGCATGTGTAAGAGCCAGATTTCCCTCTGGTAGACCGAGATTTATGATAGCAATTAGCGCGCAAGTGGCTAACAAAAGTGCATTACTGTCCGCCATTCCTACATCTTCGCTAGC
>CALWEW010000019.1 GCA_944377415.1 uncultured Clostridia bacterium | reverse complement strand
CTATATTCCATAAACCACCTTCTGTAGTGCTTGCATTTCCACTTCCTGTTTGGTCATTTAACACTTCAAATGCGGACGGTATCCAGAACATATCAGTCAAACAACTGCGCCATGTAGTTCCTGTTCCGCTTCCCCAACTATAACTGCCTGAATAAGTACCTAAACCATTGTGGTGCATATAGCGACTACTGCTATAATATGTGTCATTTTGATTTGATTGCCACGCACTTATTGCGCTTGTGCTAGGCGGTACTATAAAACTAGACAAACCGTCATGCGAACTAGACATCGCTTCCCAAATATTTAGTGTGCTATCTCTTAATGTTGAGTATGAATAGTTACTGTAATAACCATATGTACTAGGGCGAGTTGTATAGCCAGCAAAGGGGCTATAAGTTGTACTCAAATTAGAGTGAGTAGTTCCACTTGCGTTAAACAAACTAATAGTATATGGTCTTGTTAGCCAAATTGTTAAGTAACCATCACGCAAATAAACTGCTTCCCATTCAAGTTCGCGGTGCGTTGAATCTATTTGATTACTCGTATTCGCATAGTAACCCATTTTAAACACATACGAAGTCCCCGAACCCAGGCGCGAAGCGATTTGCTGTGAGTCTTGTGTTGTATTCGCTGCCCCGCTATAATAACCTATTTTTGTTAAAAACGCAGACACATTCGCAGCGTTTATTGTACCGTCTGTGTTATACAAGTTGCCGATTGTTGTATCGGCGGTTTGCGTTGTCGCTGTACTTTTGTTGATTTCTCTTATTACTAAATATGTTCCACCACCGATTAACAACGAACACAACAACACGATGCTGATAATTACACTTATCAGCCGTATCCGTTTCGTCATTTCTTTATCTCTTTCTCCTTTTATTAGTTTTCATATCTTTTCCAAAGATTTGATATCTAATTTTATCATTTTTATTGCACTTTTGTAAAACGATTTTCACGCTTTTTGTAAAATTTTGGAAAAATTTGATTTTTGCTCTTTGATTTGTATATTTTTATCGCAAACTTGACAAAATTCGACAAAAACCAAAAGGGAGACAAAGCTTTCGCCTTATCTCCCAAAAGGTATCAATAGCCTAACGACGGTGCTAACACATAGCACTTACCTAGATAACGGCGTTTGTGTTAGGACTTACTTTGATACCTATATTATATTATATGCAAGTTTATTTGTCAATATTCTTGTTCCGTTTTTTTCGGAAAAATAAAAATTTCTTTTAGAATTTCTTTTTCTTTTAAATCATTAAAAACATCATCATAGGCGTTTGTCATGCATTGAGAATAATATAAATTTGCAAAAATATCAGCAACTTGAATAAATTTGTTGTTTACAGAATCAAAGTATTGCACTGTCAACGGTTTAGTCAACAATTCATCATTTAAAATCAGTTCTGTGTTCAAATAGTCAACTAATGTATTTTTTGCTTGTGTTTTAATATTCCTCTCATCAATTTGCAAAAAATACTCAGTATCTTCAAAGATACCTTTTCTTAAATTATGTTGAAAGAAAAGTTTTAATAAATAGTTAAAAGCTCTTGCTTTATTTTGAAGCATCGCAGGCTTTGCTTGACGATTTAGAAATTTAATGAAATATATTTCAAAACTATTATTTTTTATAATTTCATGAACGAATTTTCTTTTTAGGGCACCATTGAAAACTGAACCTTTTAATTCTCTAAATTTGCCACCTAAAAACATTTTATTATCTTTATCTATTTTCTTTAATAATTTTAAATTATCGCTAACAAATCTCTTTAGATTTCTTTTTAAAATTTTTTCGTCTTTAACTAAAACAACGGATATTATAAAAAAAGGTTGTTTGTAATTTTCACAATTTGAAGTCATGCTACCCGATTCATCTATATACAAATTAATCATTAATAAAACCTTCTTTAATTTATAAAAAAATTATAGCACTCTAAACTAATTGCTGTCAATAATTTGATTAAGAATACTAGAACATGAAATTGTTAATTTACTAACGATACGAGGAACGCATCGATTGCTAATTTTTGAGAAGCAAGTTTATATCTCAAAGTAATAATTCCGCACTCGGTGCAAATAATATTATGTATAAAAGGCGGTGAGATATGGACTTTTGGTTGCCTATACTACTCGGGCTTGTGCAAGGTATTACAGAATTTCTGCCTATTTCAAGCAGTGGGCATCTCGTATTAATTGAGCATTTCTTTGGCGCAAATGGCGATTATCTTTTTTTAAATGTTCTGCTCCATGTGGCAACTCTCGCTGCCGTGATTTTATACTACCGCAAGACGATAAAATATTTAATCACTCACCCCTTTTGCCAGATGAATAAGTACTTACTCGTAGCGACTATCCCCGCGATAATTTTTGTATTACTATTTAACAATTTTGTTAATGATGTTCTCGGCAGTATAACTATGGTAGGCGTAGGATTTTTGCTCACTGCACTTTTCCTAACCATTGCGACCATAATAGCAAAGCGCAACACCGCACCGCAGTCCCTTAATTATAAAAATGTGCTTGTAATGGGCGTAAGTCAAGCATTTGCAATTTTCCCTGGGCTTAGTCGTAGCGGAACAACACTTGCGTTTGGTTTAACCGCTGGAGTTCAACGCCAAACAGCGCTTGATTTTTCCTTTTTGATGTCAATTCCTATAATAATTTGTAGCCTAGTTTACGAACTCATTTTTGCAGATTATTCAACAATTTTTGCTGGAATTAATGTCGGCGGAACTATTGTCGCCTTTATAACCGCATTTTTTGCCGCGCTTTTTGGTTTAATTTTGATGAAGAAAGTAGTCAAAAATGTGAATTTACTTTACTTTGTGCCGTATCTAGTAGTTATAGGAATTTTGACAATTATATTCGCATAAAAGGTCTTGAAAATTTAGGTTTTATTTGCTATAATTAGTGGCAGTTATTTAAAAAATAATGGCAATAGTTCTTAATAAACTCAAAATCAACGATTAAAAAATTAAACACTTATTAAAGATAGGAGAAAATATGACAACAACAAAAGAAAAAAACATACCCGTTTTTATCATACGCAACCCAACAAAAGTTCAACTTGCTTTATTTCAATATTTTTCGCAAATCAATCAGCAAATTTTAACAAGCAAATTTCACGAAATTAAACACAAAAATTTTGAGACATATGGAAAAATAGAAGGGCACAAAGACCTAACCACTTTTGACGATTACTATATATATTACACAAATAATGAAAGTATCTACAAACTCATTATAGATAGAATTCCTATACTTTTGCGTGAAATTAGAAGTATTCATAAAGATACTTACTTCGAAGGGTATTGTAGAAATAACGGAATCGTTTTACCAGAAACAAATCAAGTCGTAAAAGAAGCAAATCTTGCAGAAATTGGATGGTTTGATGTAAATGGTAATATTATTCCGCTAGGTTACCGACCTTTCATTAAGGTCGAAAATACGAGTCCACAACTTTACGAAAAGTTAAGCAATAGTGTAGCAGAATTTTTAGCGGAAAAAGATTTGTTTACGCTTGTCGTTGACGAGCAACCAGACGGAGCAATGTTTTATCTATCTTATAATCCTGATAAAAAACTTTCACTTTACGAAAACGCCAACGAAATTTCATTTGCTTTTACTATCGCGCTAACACAGGCAGAACAAAATGATTTTGCAGACAACATTGTGATGTATGACACAATCGGTAATGTTGGGAAGCAGACAGACGAATGGTTATTAAGACACAGGCAACAAGAAAAGCGAAAATTTCAAGGTTTAGACGAACAGCCTCTTATGCAAATATTACCCGAATACAAGCAAGTGTTAAAAAGTGCAGAAATAGGCGATTATACCCCATTATTTATTGTGAAAGATACTACAATTAATGATGTGCGTGGTTTAAAAACCACTGTAAGAGACATGATTCGTCGAACAAGTAAGAAAGCCAAAGCCGAAGAATTTACAATCAAAACAACACAATTCGGCGGAGTCGAATACACGATTCTTTTAAGTGCAGATAGCGAGGTTTGCGACTACTTACTCGAGCACTCCCCCACATTAATAGGTTGGGGCAAAGAAAATGGACAATTTAATATTGAAAAAATTCCATTTGTTATAACTAAAAAAGGAAAATGTATTGAATCAGACCTAATGCCACTTTGTTCATTCAGCAGAATCAATAATACTAATGAACAAATAAAAAATGCAGTATCTCTAATGAAAGACAAGGAACAATCAGGATACCGCCTCGCCACCTATGATAGTGGGCGAATCGTTACATGCTATCTTAAAAATGATATTCGCGAAAAAGGAAATCATCGTGATTGGGATTCACTTAAAACTCAAAAAATCAAATTTTTATCTGCCTTAAATCAAATAGAAATAAAGCCTACATACCTTGATGACTTTGGTCAAGCAACAGACAAATATTATTTAAAACAAAAACGAACCACACAAAGCCATCAAACAAGATAAAAAGCACTTAATTAAGTGCTTTTTTGTTATTTAAATTGTAGAAGAATTTTTCAGCTTTCTAATCGGTTGATATTAAAAATCGCAAAAAATTATGCAAAATCGCTTAAAGAAAACTGCACGGAACGAATACTTTTCCCGCCCCCGTTGCCACTTGCAAAATAACCGTACGAAATGGCGGTAATTACTCCGCTTGTTACATCAATTCCGCTATAACCACAGTCGCCCGAAGTGTCTGCACCTAAAATAATTAGGCAATCTCCACGCGTGGTATCCGTCTTTGCTTCGACATCAAGATAATAGTATAAATCATCAAAGTCCCCTACCCACAACACCCAGCCGAAAGTCATAAACTTTGTAAAGGAAAGCGCGTGTGGTTTAAAAGGCACAATTTGTCGGTATGAGATAAGCACCTTCCCGCTTATCTCGTCATATTCCGCCTTAAACCTATCTCCCGAAAAATCGGCGGGCAAATATTTAGGTTCACTCCAACTTACACCTTCATCAGTAGACAGTGAAATCATTGAAGTTTTTTCCCCGCGCGCTTCGTTGCGTGTGAGCATAATCAAGTTATCATCATCGCGAATAATTTCGAGTTCGCAAAGTTTATTTCGTTGCTCAATTTCGCGATAATCGGCAAGTATCGGCTCTGGTTTTGACCATCCCGCTTTCCCCTGTTCATCGAAAGATAAAATTGTTTTGTAGTTTACAAATTCATGTGTATGGAATGTTCCCAGCCATTTATCAACAAATTCGCCATTCTCTTTTAACTGCGTTAAACTACTCATAGCCACGATGCAGTCCATAGGGCTGTAAACCGTTTCAAACTCTGACCATGTTACTCCGTCATCATTTGATGTGCTAAACTGAAAGCCGTCCGCCTTTAACCCCGCCGCAGTCCAGTATGGTTTGCCCGAAATAACAATTAAAGTTTGTGAACCATCACTTTTGTCTAGCGCATAAATAGTTGGCGTTTCTTGCGAATTTTGCCATGATGACGGGGTTTCTGCGCGTGTCCAATTTTTACCGTCATTACTTGTCTGCATGCGCAAAGGGCCGTAGCCATGCCCCTCTGGATAAACAGTTATAAATTTGCCCGTACGCGTTCGCACCATATCAGGCTGACCGAGATATCCGCCACTATCAACTGTTTCTGCATAATCATCTGGCAAAGTATAAACTGGCAAAGTAATATGATTTTCGATATAATCTTGAGTTGCATAGCGCACAATTACAAGAATAATGCAAACTACTAACAAAACAGCCAGCAAAATCAAAATAATATTTCTTACTTTATTTTTAATCATAAGTTTTTAACTTTTTAAAAAAAAATTAGGGATAAAATAAACCGTACGAAGTGCGCATTAACCCCTAATTTCTAACTCCTAACTTCTAATTAAAGCGAAGCACGAGAACGCTCCGCGATTTGTTGCGGTTCTTTCTTCACATTGCAATAATAAATTGATGTCGCAAGTAAAATTTCCGCAGGATAATACATTACAAGGCACAATATTCCAAAAACGCTAGACACCTCGCTAAACACATTAAAGAGCAGCATCAAGTCAGACAAGAAGAAGAGCAAACTCCCGACCATTATCCAAATGTTTTGCTTACGATAGTCAGGCTCAAAACAGTTTGAAATTGCTTTGCCAAGCATAAAACATATAATAAATGCGTACACAATTACGACAGCGAACATGTCGCCAAAATGAAATATTTGTGGCACAAGAATAATCACTAAACCGATTGCAAAAAGCACAAGCGAAATAATAATATCACGCCATTTTATTTTTGATAAAACGCTGTATGCGGCAAAAAAGAACACATGACCGATTGCAAACAAAATTGCGCCTATTATAAAATAATCAATAAGCAAAATATCCCCTAGGCACGCGAAAACTAGACCCGCCATCATCAAAAATTTAAAAAGGTTGTGGCGTTCATTTTTATACAAAAATATAAACAAAAAGTTGACAGCGCCCAAAATAACAAAAAGTATGCTGCCGATTAATTTAAAAACATATGGAATACCGAGCACGATAAAACATGCATCCATCGCAATTATAGCGAAAGCAAGAACAATGTTAATAATCAACAATTCTTTACTGCGTAATAAATCTTGTTTCATTTTTCTTCCTTTTCTAAATTTTTTAAAATAGTTTATCACAAAATTTTATTTTTACAAAAAACATTTAAGTATTTTTAAACATTTTTTTAAAAAATGCCTAATTTTTTATTTTTACCACAAGAGCGGTCAAACATTTGACTATTTCCGCATAAACTTTTATAATTAGATTTGTAGCACGCGTAAAGGCTGTCGCCTTACGCGAGTTAGGAATTAAGGCAGGAATTATCTTAAACTCCTAACTCCTAATTCAAAATTAATAAAAGGGAAAAGTATGAAATTTCAAATATTAGTAGACAGTAGTTGCGATTTAACTGGCGACTATTTAAAAAGAACAGATATAGGTTTTAAAATTATTCCACTTTCGATTTACGCAGGCGAACGCGAATTTGTTGATAACGATAAACTAAACCCAGCCGAAATGCTTACCGCCATGCACGAAAGTAAAGACGGTTCGCGTTCGGCTTGTCCTGCCCCAGATGCTTGGCTTGCACACTTTCAAAATGCAGATTACACCTTTGCTGTAACCATGACAAGCAAACTTTCAGGCACATATAATTCGGCTTGTGTTGCACGCGACATGGCAGAGAACAAGGAAAATATCTATGTTTTCAACACCAAAGCAACCAGCGGAACAATGCAACTCGTTGTTGATAAAATTGTAGAACTAATCGACTCGGGCGCAATCTTTTCAGACATAATCAGCGCCGTAGAAGACTTTATCGCGACACGCAACTTATTCTTTATATTGCACAAGTTTGATAACCTTGTAGCAAATGGGCGCATGTCTAAATTTGCTGGTTTTATGGCAAAGACTCTAATTATTCGTCCCGTTTGTACAGCAAGCCCAGAAGGCACTATTGATATGGTTTCTAAATCAATCGGTTCGCTCGGCGCATACAAAAAACTCGTTGAGCTCGCCGCAGAAAGATGTAATGATTTTAAAGACAGAAAATGTGTAATAACTCACTGCGACAATCTTGAAGATGCACAAAAAATAAAAGAAATGTTGCTTGCGGTTTGTCCTTTTAAAGAAGTTGACATTCACGAAATGCGTGGGCTTTGCTCATACTACGCCCTAGAAAAAGGATTAATTATATGTTTCTAAATTTGCTTTTTAATTGAAATTTAAAAAATAAAAGGCTAAAGTTAACAAAGAAGCGCAACAGCGCTTTTTTGTTTTCGCCTAAAAACTATTTCTAATGAGTAATTTAACACACTCAAACACATTTTTTGAGTAAATACGAGCTATATACTTAAAATGTTGGTTTTTGTGTCTAGCTTTACATATTTTTTGAGTTAAGCAAAAATAAAATATACTATTAATTTAGTTAAGGAGTACTAAAGATGGCAAAATTAAGACTAAAAGATTTAAGAGAAAATGAACACATGACACAAGCGACTTTCGCTGATAAAATGGACTTTACACAACAAAGTTACTCGCGCTGGGAGGCAAATTTAAGCGAGCCAAAACTTGATACATTAATAAAGTTTGCAGACTATTATAAGGTTACTCTCGACTACCTTTGTGGGCGCAACTTTTCAACTTTTGGTGAAATGAGCGAACACGAAATGGAAATTCTTGAAAAAATAAAAAAACTTACTCCACAGAATACGAAAGAAGTTCTCTCTTTTATATCGTGGAAACTTTACGAGCAGGAACGCGCTTCCTCACAAAATGAAATTGCTGAATAGGACTTCCTTTAAGGAATTTTCAGCAATTTTTTATTTGAAGTAAACTTTGACGACAAAAAAGTTTTTCCCCCTTATAAGAAAAACATTGTTGATACTATTAATAAAAAAGTCTTGTCAATTTGCATTTTCTTTGCTATAATATTCACAACTAAATCAAAACTTACGAGGTGAAAATTATGAAATTCAGTTGTCAAGGGCTTGAACTTGCTGATGCAGTCTTAAAAGTTGTTAAGGCGGCAGCAGTTAGAACAACAAACCCGATTCTAGAATGTGTGAAAATGGTTGCCGAAGATGACCAACTCACACTGACTTGTACCGACCTCGAATTAACCATTACAAAGGTTATCAAGGCAGATGTACGCGTTCCCGGTGTTGCGGTAATTCCCGCAAAATTTTTCGCCGATTTTGCAAGCAAAATTAGTAGCGAGCAAATCGAATTTAACTTGCGCGATAAAACTCTTGATGTTACTTATGGCGAAAACAACGCATACTTTCAATGTCAAGATTCAAGCGAATTTCCCGAGGCAAAGTCGCTTGACAGTCCCGAATATGTAGAAATTCGCAGCGACAATTTCAAAGACCTTGTTACAAAAGCAAGTGTTGCTGTTGCACAAGATGATTCACGCCCGATGTTGCGCGGTATTCTCCTTGAAATCGCACAAAATGAACTCCGTGGTGTTGCGCTTGATGGCGTGCGCATGGCTCTTATAAAGAAACCAGTTATTTCACAAAGCGCAGAATTTGGAATTGTTGTTAGCGCGCGTTGCCTTATTGAAATTGTTCGCCTACTTCCAGACAGCGACCAAACAATAAAAATTTGCACACAGAAAAATCACTTGCAAATCAATCTCGGCGACACAGTTCTTATGACTCGCCTTATGGGTATGCAAAGCGACTATGTTTCTTATCGTCAAATTTTGCCGAAAGACTTTACAACAACAATAAATGTAAATCGCCGCCACTTGCTCGACACAATAGAGCGTGCGGGACTACTCAGCCGTGTTGACCGTAATTTCGTGGTTAAGTTCGATATCACTGGTAAAGACATGGTTATAAGCAGCGAAAGTGAACTCGGAAATATTACAGAGCACTTGCAAACAACACACTCGGGTGCCGACCTTAAAATTGAATTTAATGGCAGACTTTACACCGATGCGCTCCGTGTTATTTCAGACGAATTTGTTCAAATCAAGTACGGCAGTTCTGTGCACCCTTGTGTAATTGTTCCACAAGAAAGCGAAGATTACTTATATCTAATTTTGCCTATGCACAAAATTTAATTTTTTATATAAATTATGATAGAAAATTAAAACCAACAAAGCGATTATATTTAGCAACTATGCAAAACTTCAAACTATTAAAAACTATAAAAAGCGTATTTGCGCTTTTTTCTTTTTTAAATAGACTTTTCATATAAAAATATGTTAGAATAGTAATATACACAAGGAAAGTTCATTATGCAAATTAAAGAAAGTTCAGGCGGACACTATATTTTATGGGTTTTTGTAGTGGTCGGTGTTTTGTTGATGAGTGTAGGAATTGCAGTTGCAATTAGTTTTGGCATCGATTCACAAAATTATGAAAAAGTTCAAGCAACCATTGTTGATATTACAACATCAAAAGATAGCGATGGTGATACGAATTATCATGTAGAAGTTGACTATGAATACAACGGCATTAAATATACGAATATTCCTACAAATTTTTGGGATATAAGTATGTACGAGGGGCAAATAATTGACATTTACATTAATCGCGACAGCCCTACCCAAATGCGTTCGGGAACGATAATGATTATTTTGCCGTGCGTTTTATTTGGTATGGGTTTAATAATGACATTAATTGCGTCTTTCCCTTTGCATAAATGGTTAAAAAGCAAACGCATAACCAAGCATGTACGAAAAAACGGTGAGGTTGTTTTCTGTAAAATTACAGATGTTATTCCAGACACTTCATACCGCGTGAACGGCAGAATTGTAAATAACATTCTAGAATGCGAACCATTAAACGAACCTCAAATAGTTGTAACATACACTAGCCCACCATTTAATCAAAAGTACCCTATTGAAATCGGTAAAACGATTAAAGTTTACCGCGACCGTGATAATCCCGAAAATTATTATGTTGACCTAAATTCAATAGAATAGCACA
Source organism: uncultured Clostridia bacterium (assembly GCA_944377415.1). Lineage (GTDB taxonomy): Bacteria > Bacillota > Clostridia > Christensenellales > UBA1242 > UBA7867. The sequence continues at coordinate 11,636 of CALWEW010000019.1, read as the reverse complement.
AATAAAACATGAAAATCAAAAAAGATGTGAGCATCACATCTTTTTATTTGTTTTATTATTATTTTCAGGTATTTTCTGCATGGATTTTGGATGCAGAGCGAGTAGCGAACGCATTTTTGGACACGCGGTAGTGTGTGCGTGCTACAAATACTTTGTTTTTGGTGGAGAGCATGGCAGATACGAGAAGCATAGATATTTTAGGACGCGCCGCGTATAATGACATACGCTAGCGGTCTAAAATGTCGTAGCGACGAAGTAGATGCCATGCTAAACGCCAAAAAATCAGCGTTGGTTGACTTTCTTAATCTTCTTCACCACCGCTTTTGACTTTTTAGCAGCAGCCACTTTTTCTTTCTTCTCTACAGCTTTGCTTTTCGGAGAAGTTGTGTTGTTTTCAGTTTTCCCTGCCACTTCGGGAGAAACAGGAGTTTTTTCATTCTCGCCCGTTTTGTTTGCGGATAAATCAACATTTTCTGCTGTTTTAGCATGTTTAGCAGGAGTTTTCTCTGCTTTTTGCTCTTTTGCTCCGCTCTCTACTTTTTCACCATCATTAGCGGCACCTAAATTTACAGTTTCAGCAGTTTTTACCTGTGATGCGGCTTTTCGTTTTGGCGGGACATACTGGTCTTTTTTAGCATTCTCAATCGCGCTTAAAAGTTTGGCTTTTTCATTTGCAAGACGCGCCTTTTTCTGCTCATCTGTTTCGGGTAATGTTGTACTTTGTACGGTGCTTTCACCGCTCTTTTTTGCCTTTTTGTCTTCCCTTGATTTTAACTTTCTAACCTTTGCAAGCAACTTGTTCTCTGCCGCTTTGCGTTTTTCAAAAGTAACAGTACTAACATTTTTATTTATAACATTATCAAGGTTTTTAAGTTCCTTATCAACAACTGCTTGATTGCGTTCATTTTCTTCAATTTCTGCAATTTTAGCAGCGCGCAATTCTGGTGCGGTAGGTTCTAAAACTTGCTTTCTCGCCTTTGCAACAGCCTTATCAAGAGCTGTTTTTGGAGCATCTTCATAAAATGCTGCGGATTTGCTTATTTCGGCATTAATAAGGTCGCGGAATTGCTCGCGATTTGCTGGAGAAACATAAACGGTCTTTATCTCGTCGCCTTCCATGTATCTTATCAAAATGCGGCGCGAACTAAGGCAGAATGCGGGGGCAATACTATCTGCATCTGTCATGGAAATAATTGAACGATATGGTATTGTCTTCCCTAAAACTCCTGAATAAATTCGAAGTTCCGTGCGCGTAAGTTCATAATATGTTGCAAAATAAATCGGCGCAATCACTATTAAAAGAATTGCAGTAAGCGTAATAGCAGGCCACCAAACCGTACTTATCACCCAATAAACATACATGGCAAGCGTGAGAATGGTAAAAACTACAAGGCCAATAAAAAAGCCATCGCCGATTTTGGACTTGATTTTCATAAATACCTCCCGAAATACAAAAACCGAATTATTACACATATTGTACAAAAACGAAGAATAAAAGTAAAGTAAAAACAAATATAATCGAAAAAAATCTCAAAAAATATCGAAAATTTTGCAGCATTGATTTATGGAACATTTAATTTAAAAAAAACCTTGAAAATAATATGAAAATATGTTAAAATGTAGATATAAGTAATTAATACTAAATTTTTCTGCAAAATTAACTATTAAATCGTTTGTTTAACTTTTAATAATTAATGTGTTAAAAAAGTAAATTACTTTAAATTAAAGAAGTTACAAAAGGAGAATGAAGGGAATGGAAGACAACGGAAGAAAAGGCGTTTATCGCGTGGTTTACGACAGCGTAAACAAAAAATGGAATATCAAGCGCGACGGTGCAGAAAGAATTATCGACAGCCGCAAGACAAAAGAAGAAGCTCTTGAACGCGCACGCATTTTGAGCGAAAACCAAAATCTTAAATTTGTCGTTTACAAAAAAGACGGAAAATTCCAAAAAAAGAGATAAAAAAACAAGCAATTCATATGCTTGTTTTTTCTTTATAAAATAAAGTTTATTTAAATGTTGCTTTTACACGAGCAGTTAATTCAATTTGGCTAGAAAGGTCAGCATTTACCGAACTAGCAGCATAATTGCGGTAAATTGTCATGCAGTTATAAGAGTTTTCTTCGACAAAATCAACCAATTCAATTTCATCTTTGTTAAGTAACAATTTTGCTTTACTTTCGGCATTAATTAGTGCTTCCTGTAAAATAGCATTATAATCATCACTCATTTCAGTAACTTCATAGTTTACATGACTAACTGTTGTAATTCCTAAATCAAAAAGAGCATCAATACTTTCATTCACTTTTGCAATGTCGTTTAATTTGTAATTAAAATTCAACACAGCGTAATGCCCCGTAAGTGTTTTTACACTAGAGTAGTCATAAGATGGATAAGTTCTAAAATACGACATATCTACATCACTTTTTGCGACACCAAACTCTGATAATTTTTCAAGTGCTTGCGCATACATATCAAGAGTTAATTTCTTTGAAACATCAGGGTTCATATCAACATTTTCAATTGACATATAAACACATGCGCGGTCAGGGTCAACTTTTACTCTTGCCTCACCCAAAACCGAAATTTCAGCATCATTTGCAATAACAATACTTCTTGATGATGTTTTTGTATCACTACGCGCATTATTTTCGACTTCTTGATTAGCAAATTCATTAGTTTCACTTTCTGTCACTTGTTCGCTGTAAATACGAGAACGCGCGCTTTCATCATACGCATTCGCCAAACTGTTATTACATACACTCGCCTGCACAACGCCAAAGAGAGTTCCAATCGCCAAAATCACAGCAACAACACAAGCGGATAAAATGAATAACTTTTTGCTTCTAATCATTTTTGCACCTCCGCTATCTACTATTTTTCTTTTTTAAAATATTATGCGCTATTGTCAAAAATCGTAAAAAATAGATAAAATTCACTAAAAATTAAAAATTAAGGTGTCTTTCGTGTGCATAGTATTATGCATAGTACCAAAAAAGAGCATCACCTGCTCTTTTCTTGATTGTTTTCGCCGTTCTTCTTAACCTTTTCAGCACAGCGTCTTATTACATTTTTACCAAAATGTGTTAGCTCATAGTCGAAAGTGCTATCTTTATTAAGGAGTGAATAATTAATATTTTCCTTTGAGTTTATCAAATAATATTTCTCCGCTTCGGCAATTTGCGGCAAATCTTTAAAAAATTTTTCAACATTAAAATGCACCTTTTCACTTGCTCCAAAATTTTCACTTAAAAAAGTGAGAGTTTTGACATCGAGTGAGGAAATAAACTTTGAATATTCCTTTTCTAGCAATAACTTTACAGTTGGCGAAGTTGTATAAAATCTTTGCCATTCCCCTTGTTCGGTTAAAACAAATTCACCTTTGATTATTTGATAATCACCTAACTTATCAAGTAATTTAGAGCAGCCTATATGTGCACTTTTTTCATCAGTTTTCTTTTCGGGCTCAAGATTTTTTAACGCTTCTTTTATCTCGTTAAAGTTTATCCCTCGTTGCGTTTCTATCTCGTTAGTATAAATTACCAAAGCCAAAAAGACATCGGCAAACACTTTTCTCTGTTTAGTCATTCCTTCTCCTTTTATAAAATTTGTTCAATTTTAAATAAAATAGTTAAGTTTATTCTTAAAAAGAATATTAACATATTTAATATTTATTGTCAACAGCGAATTTTTAACGCATTTACCACACAAATTTTTATTACTCTTCATAGCATAATGATATGATAAAATTAAGTCTTTGTATGATTGTAAAAAACGAACAAGACTGCCTTGCTCGTGCTCTCGACTGTGTTACTTCATTTGCAGATGAAATTATAATCGTTGACACAGGAAGTACTGACAAAACAAAGGAAATTGCCCGCAAATATACAGATAAAGTTTTCGACTTTGTTTGGTGCGATGACTTTTCTGCGGCGCGCAACTTTTCTTTTTCAAAAGCGACAGGAGATTATTTAATGTGGCTCGATGCAGATGATGTTATTCCTACCGAAGAGCAAGAAAAAATTATAAAATTGAAAGAAAAAATCGGCGAAAATTACTCACCGAATGTAATAATGTGCAAATACATAGGCGCACTTAATCAAGACGGCACACCTGCTTTTTACTATTTTCGTGAACGAATTTTAAAAAATGGAGTTGGTTTTACTTGGGCAGAGCCTGTGCATGAGTGTATAGCACCTTTTGGAGAAATCGTTCGTGAAGATATATGCATATATCACAAAAAAGTTCACCCTGCCCCAAAAGGTCGCAATCTTAAAATTTACCGAAAACTAGAAAAAAAAGGCTACCCCCTTTCCGCTCGCGCACTTTACTATTACGGGCGTGAACTTTATTACAATGGAATATACAAAAAAGCCATTCGAATTTTAAATGACTTTTTAGACACAAAAGACGGTTGGCTTGAAAATAAAATTGACGCTTGTTTTATCCTTTCGCGCGTTTATTTATCGCTCAACGACAAAGAAAATGCAAAATTGAGTTTGCTCCGAGCCTTTGTTTTTGCTCCCCCTCGCCCCAAAACCGCATGCATGCTGGGAGAACTCTTTAAAGCAGAATTTGACTACAAAGCCGCAAAATTTTGGTACAAAGTAGCATTAAATACGCAGGATAGTGATTATGGTTGGATAGAAACAAAGTTCTCGACTTTCACTCCTGCAATCGAACTTTGTGTGTGCTGCTACAATTTAGGCGAAAAGGAGGAGGCAAAATATTATCATGAAATGTCAAAATCTTTTAACCCTAATTCACCCGCAGTACTGTACAACGAAAAATTTTTTAAATAAATTACTTCCATTATTTGAATAAAGCCTTATTGAGATTTATGATTTAAGTACTTCGCCAAATCTTCAAGAGTAGTAAAAACTTTACCGCCGTTTTTTGCAATCAAATCACCTATAGCACGCAAACTTTCTAACTGATGAGCATTAAACTTTTTCCCACCATATTCACTTAAATAGCAAAAAAGACATTTTTCAGGAAATTTATTGCTAAAATCAACCACATTCGCGATTGACAAAAAACCATTTAATTCAGGTGTTATTGTATAGGCGCAGAAATCTGCACTATACTTTTTGTCATTATTCTTTTCCTTTTCTCGTGTCCAATTCTCTACCACCGAATTTAATACTGATATCGAATTATCAAGCAACTTCTTTAATTCATCTCTCCATGTAGAGCCGTTGCAAGTGCCACCAAGATAAATTTTCATACTTCCTCCTAACAAAAAAGAGCGAGCGAAATCTTTTAATCATCGCCAAACGCTCTTTTATTATAACAATTTAATTACCATTTACCTAATTATTTTATGCACTTTGTTATTTTTTCGGTTTTTCAAGTGTTTTTTCGGCAACTTTTTCGTTTTGCTTCTTTACATTAACTGCTTTTGTCGCATCGTCAATTGTAAAGGCTTCTTTCATGCTTGCAAGCAAACTTGTAATGTTTGCCAATTCAGTTGGCACAACAAGTTTTGTGCTTTGCCCATCGGCTACTTGCGCAAGTGCCTCATAACCTTTTAGCGTTAAATACGCTTGGTCAGGGTGCGCTTCAACAATTAACTTAATGGCATCGGCAGTACCTTCGGCTTCTTTAATTAAAGCCAAACGCTTTGCCTCGGCGCGTAAAACTTCGGCTTCTTTCTCACCTTCTGCCACAAGAATTGTACTGCGCTTTTCACCCTCGGCAATTAAGATTGCTTCACGGCGCTCACGCTCTGCACGCATCTGCTTTTCCATTGCTTGTTGAATATCTTTCGGCGGTAAGATATTTTTAAGTTCAACACGATTAATTTTAATTCCCCACGGGTCAGTGGCCTCGTCAAGCACTACTCGCATTTTACTGTTAATTGTGTCGCGCGATGTAAGTGTTCCATCAAGTTCAAGTTCACCTACAATATTACGCAAAGTAGTTGCGGTCAAGTTCTCAATCGCCGAAATCGGTCTGTCGACACCATAAGTATACGCTTTCGGGTCTGTGATTTGGAAATAAACAACGGTGTCGATTTGCATCGTTACATTATCTTTTGTAATTACAGGTTGCGGCTTAAAGTCCTGAACCTGTTCTTTTAAATTTATCGGTCCGCCTGCCTTGCGGTCGAAAAAGGGCAAAATAAAGTGAATACCTGTATCAAGCACTCGGTGAAATTTACCCAAACGCTCAATCACAATCGCGGTCGATTGACGAACAATTTTAATGCTAAACGCCAAAATGCCAAGAAACACTACAGCCAAAACCACGATTACTATAATTGCTGCTGTTGACATAATAACTCCTAAAATTTAATTTTTACTTTTTGCCTTGCGGCTTATTAGTTTTGCTACTTGTTGATTTTGATTTACTCTTAGTCGAAGTAGTTTTTTTAGCGCTTGTAGATTTAGTACTCTTTACAGTTTTATTCTCACTTGTTGTTTTTTGAGTATCTGCATCTACTTCCGCAACTTCTTTATCCGCGTTATCGCTCTTTTCGGTTTTTTCTTCATCTACCTCTGTGTTTTCTTCTACATTAGTAGATACTTGCGGTTCGGTTACGGGGTTTTCGTCTTCTACTGGCTCAACGATAAGTTTATTCCCTTCAATCGCTAAAATCCTTACATTATCCCCAGCAAGCGCTTGAACTTCTCGACTTTTTGAAACGGCAGTCCAAATAACATCACCAAACTTGACTTCACTCGGGCTGTCTGCGTTTAAGTCTTTGAGTAGTCTTACAACATGGCCAATCATAGCATCGGAATTTGTTCTTGCTTTGTCTTTTTTGAGTAAAAATTTCATACAAACTCTGCGTAGCGACAATAACAACACAAATGACAACACAACACAAACTATAATTTGCCACTCGTAGCCAACGCCACATGCATCTAAAATAAGTGCAACAAGCCCACCAGCAACAAACCAAATACCTACCATTTGGAGAGTAAGGGCTTCGACAATCGCACTCAAACACACAATCGCAAGCCACACATAAATCATAAATGTCATATAAAAGTCCTCCTTCGTTTTATTATATAATATATATAAATAAAATACAATCTTTTTCGCCGATTTTGTACTTTTTATGCAAAATATTTGTACTACATTTCACGAAAAATTTTTTACTTATTTATTTAAATTTAATTTTTTTATTATTATCGATTTAAACTTTTTGATTATTTTATTATTTTTGTTTAATATTTTTTAACCAGAAAAATAAAAAGACCGCTAAAATCATTAGCAGCCTTTTGTTTTACGCTCCGTTGATTGACGAAATGATGCCGTTCCATGTGTCTGGGAAGCAAGAGAAGATAACAACAAGCGCAACAAGCAAATAAACTAAAATTTGAAGCAAAATGTTACGCTTAATCGCAAACTCAACCATAACAAGACAGCACACAACTATAGGACCAAATTGTCTAATGATGTCAATCGTTTGAACGAGCCATGTAACATCGTTATAGAACGGCCAGTTTGCATTGATTGCAAACAAAATGTATGCAACAATGACCACAAAAGCCAAAACTTTGTTAATGACATCAAACGCTTTACTCAAAGTCTCGCCCAAAGCCATAGTACACCCCCTGATGATTATACTTATAGTATTATATACTTATACGCAAAAATCAAGCAATTTAAGTATAATTATGCAAAAATATTATAAATTTTTTAAATTAATACATTACGGAATGAAAGCGATTTGTCTTTAATATTATATAAATTTATTCATTATTTTATAACTTTTAGCCAAGTCTTGCACACTTTATCACAATTTATAATAAACTAATTTAAAAACAAAAGGAGTAAATAATGGATAATCCCACCACAACGAAATTTACAAAAGCAGAATTGATTGCTGCCGTACGCCAAGATATTATAGGAGAACTTGATGCTATTAATCAATACTCTTTGCATATCACGCAAACGAATGACGAATTCGCCCGCCGCGTATGGAATGATATTAAAAACGAAGAACGAGTACATGTTGGCGAACTGATGACGCTTTTAAATTATCTAAGCCCAGATGAATTAAATTTTCTAAAAGACGGGCAAAGCGAAGTCGAAGAAATTTATAGAGAACTGACAGGCAGAAACTTGTAGCGCTACGCACCAGTGTGCGCAATCAAATTTCAAACTACTTCGGTTTTGTCGCTGTTGTAATATTTGATTTCTTTCGCCGTGCCATCGTAAATTGCAAAGGCGTAATTTGCATCAAGCGAATCATTAATTTCTACCAAAAAGTATTTGTGGTTGCTTTGAGTAAGGAGCGCGCCATATTCGTTGTTATCATTTGATAATCTAGATACGTAATAATCAAACATATCGCCATGCTGTCCTTCTTGATTGAGTGCGTTTGCCTTTGAAGAATTCCAAAAAATGCAAGCCATTTCTTCATTTTGAAGGCTGTTAAAAGTAGATGACGAATATCCACTCATATAAATATCAGGGAAATAGAACAGAATTAATTCTGCATTTATTGTCGATTCAATATCAATTAGCCCTAGTTCTTCGAGTTGCTCCGCCTTTTCAGGATACATATTAGTAGGCGTGTTTGGGTGCCCTTTGTAGTAGTACACAAATTCGTCACCGTAAAGCAGTTTAGTTAGGTTTGCATATTCCACAAAATCAACTTCAGAAAAGGCATAAGAGCCCAAAAGCATCATAACTTTTTTGTCACCCTCTTGCGCTGCAGCAAACATATCGTCGTTGAATTTATAGAGATTTTTGAGTTCGGCGACCTTTTTTGCATCATTTTGAATTGCTGTCAACATCCCATTAATGTCACGCTCGATGATGCCCTTACCATAAACGCGAGTCCCGTTAGATGTATCTAAAATGTAGTTTTGTACAAAGCTTGATGTGTCATCATCAATCAAAATATGCTCGGCGCGCAATCTCGGGAATATATAGTTTACATTATCTTCCTCGTGCGCAATTACCAATAAATATGGGCGAAGTTCGTTACCATTTACTTCGAACCCAGTGTCCCAACTATAATATTCTCGGTCGATAACCTGCTCTTTTGTTATTTGATATTTTTGCGCCATTTCTTCAAATTTTGCTGTCGCGTTTTCAACATTGAATGTGTTATTTATTTCGGAGTACGAAAAAGCACCGTCCGAAAGGTATGTACAAGTCGCACGCTCTAAAAGCCCCGTAGAAACAATTAAATGAAAAAACTGGTCAGTATCGTAATCATTTAAATAAAGATTAAATTTTGAATCTTCGTTAATCTCAGCCAATTCGCGAATGTAAGCATTAGTCTTGCTGTACATTAAATTTCTATTCACATTAGGTGTTGTATATTCATTTTCTGTTGCTGTTGGCAGCGGATAAACATTTGCAGGCAAATTATTCCAGTCCCACGCACCCGCACGGTCGAGCCACACAAAAGTAGGCACGGTATCCCCATCATTTAGACCATTTTCTTGAAAAAGTGAAAGCGTAAAAAGTAGGACTGGTAGCGAACCGGAAAGCGGAGCGAAATTGTATTCACTCGCCGATACCAACACTTCGCTTGTGTTTTTGGCGCGGTTTCCGTTTTCATATTCGAGTGTTACCGAAATATTTTGCCTGCCATAATACGCGTAAACCTCCGCAGATTTTTTCGCCAACTGTTCCGCATCATTAATGACAGTGTTAGACACTTCGTCATCACCATGTTTTACCACAATGCTGACTTCCTTTACATTGTTTTCGTTCGAAAAATCAACCAAAATTTTCTGCTCTTCTGCAACTTGACTTATCGAAACATCAGCTTTTGGCGTTCCACAAGCACTAAATATAAAAGGCACCATACAGCAAACGAGCACTAAAAGCGCACATAGAAGCATACTTTTTATAACTCGCCTACTTAAATAATTTGACTTAACAAATTCCATAAAAAACTAACCCCTTTTCGCAAAAAATTTGCTACAATTTCATTGTATCACGTTTCCACAAAATTAATCAAATAAAAACCCGACAATAAATCATTTCATCACTTACCAGATAAGAACTTACCCACCAAATAGACAAAAACGAACCCCGCACCTCCACGGAGTTCGTATTTTTAATGCATTGGCGGAGCGTTAGATTGTCGAACCGTACCAATGTTTAATATTCTTTTAAAAATTTGCTCAAATCATTTCGTAATTCAGTAAGAGAGGAATACCTCTTTTCTAAATCAGATGATAAACATTTTTCAATCACTGGGTAAATACAATCACTTGTTTTTGGATTTTGTCTCCCATATAAAATAAATATTATAATATAGGCCATTGCATATTCTTCATTTTTAAAATTATAATCTTTAAATGACTGTAAACAGGGATCTCTAAAAGTTCCTTTAACACTGCTATCTGTTGATGTGAATTTTTGATTATTATCTTTTACCAACCCAAAATCAGACAACTTTAAAAATGGATTATTATAACTATCAATTGTGATCAGGATATTGCCATAACTTAAATCTCTATGAAGCAAGCCAATAGCATGGATATACCCAACACCATTTAAAAATTGGTTTAAAAGATTAAGCCTAGTTATCTTTGAAAGTTTAGTGTTGTTTCTTGTGACATAATCATAAATAGATTCTTCACAATATTCCATTGTATATGAGGCATCACCTTCGAAATATTTATAAACACGCAATAAATTGGGATGTTTGCATTTTCTCATAATTTCATATTCATTCTTAAATCGTAAGAGTTCTTTTGGCGTATATCCTTTTTTTAGTTTTTTTATTGCAAAATAGGTGTCGTAATCTTTATCAAGATACTTATGGACAATTGCATAAGAACCGGCTCCAACTAAAACTTTTTGAAATGAACTTTTATTTGTCTTGACAAAACTAGTATGAGTTAAATTAAATATAGGTTTAAAATTAACAATTTTAATGTTTGGAAAATCATCAGGTATATTGCTACCAAAAGAAGGCTTTGCAAAGACTAGAATCTTGTTTAATATATCTTGATAGTAAGAATCAAATTCATACTTATAAGATGTATCTTTTGTCATAAAAGTAAGCTCTTGTAGAAATTTATTTAACCACAAGATATATCTATTATCATCTGCAAGAAAATAACCTCCTGCACCCCTGCGATTTAAATTTTCAAACACGTTATTAATTTTTTCGTGTATATTCGCAAAAATATCACAAAGCACATCATTTATTTCATCACCATTTTTCATTTTATTATAAATTCTTAAATAGTTTGGGGCATTAACCTCCACACTATGCTTATCTACATAATCTTTTAAATATAGTTCTAGTTCTTCCATACATAAATTATATCATAAATACCTAATTTTTACAATAAAATAAGGCCCTCCTTATTATCTTTGCCTTTCGCCAGTGGTGGTTAGCAAAATTTTCGTATGAAGTCAACGGAAGGAAATATTGCTTAAACAATGAAATTTAATAAAATGATTTGTTCAAGACTAGGTTTTTAACCTGGTCTTTTTTTATTGTCAGTTAAAGAATTGCAATACAATATTTTCTTCTTTGTCGTTGACTTCCTACCAAAAAATCACAAAGTAAAAGCACCTACCCAAATTTTGCTTTTGTTTGTTTCTGTCGAAAGACAAATCTAATAAGGAGGTGTTAAAAATGAATGAAAAAGAAAGAAAAAAAGTAAAGTTTAGTCTAACAAAATTTACTAAAAAAGGTTCT
>CALWEW010000018.1 GCA_944377415.1 uncultured Clostridia bacterium | reverse complement strand
TTTTTTGTTCTCATAACTATAAATTCCTTGTCTATCACGGACATTTGTCCACGATAGGAAGATTATAGAACATATATCCTAAAAAGTCAACCCCTTTTAACAACTTTTTTCCAGTTTTTTAGGGTGGAACTTCTGGACGTACTTTTTTGTCCTTATAGTAATTCCTTATCTCTAATTCTAATAGAGCAATAAAGTTGTCATAGTCTTTTTTAGGAATTAAAGATGCTTTGATTAAACCATTTGCTCTTATCTTTCTTGCTTGTGAATTTTTAGTTTTCATTTCAACCTCCATTTGCTGTTTACAACACAAATATAGCGAGTTTGAATGGAGAAAGGAATGAACAAAGTTAGACTTTATCCGTAGTTTACAAGTACTTTACATAAACTTTATATAGACTTCACATAAACTTTTCTTTTATTGAATAAACAGACTTGAACTAACTTGTTTTTTCTTGCAAGATAAATTTCTCCTTTGTCAGTAGGTTGGCTTTCTCTTTTTTTGAGAACGAGAGTATATCAGAGAATGCCTTGTTGGCAAAGGAAAAAATTATTGCTTAAACCATAAAAATGAAAAATTTAAAAGACAATATTTTTTTCTTTTTCTTTGTCAACTGCACCATTCCCTGATTTTTGGTGGGTGTCAAAAAAATGACAAAGGAGAAAATATATGTTTAGAAAACAAGTTAGAAAAAGATTAAGTAAGTTTAAGTTGAAATTAAGTCTAATCTTTAACTTTCTTATTTATTTTAAAAAGACTACGAGTAAAGTAAAAGCAGTGTTTAAAACTTTTCATTCTAATTTTTTAAACAAAATATTATTCTCCAATCAAAGCAAAATTTTGGAGGTAAAAGAATGAAAACAGCAGTTATTTACGCAAGATATTCAAGTGACAGTCAAACTGAACAATCTATTGAAGGTCAACTTCGAGTTTGTCAACAGTATGCAAAAAATAACGACATTGTGATTGTTGGAACATATATCGACAGAGCAATGACAGGTACAAATGATATGCGACCAGACTTTCAACGAATGATTAAAGATAGCAATAAGAAACAATGGGACTATGTGCTTGTATATAAGTTAGACAGATTTTCAAGAAATAAATATGAAACAACAATTCACAAGCATACTTTAAGCAACAATGGAGTTAAAGTTATCTCCGCAATGGAAAATATACCTGACACTCCAGAAGGAATAATTCTTGAAAGTTTGCTTGAGGGTATGAACCAATATTACTCGGCAGAACTATCACAAAAAGTCTTGCGTGGACTTAATGAAAGTTATCTTAAAGGAAATTTCACAGGTGGCAACCAAATTTACGGATATGATGTTGTGGATAAAAAGAATGTTATCAACGAAAACGAAGCATCGGTAGTTAGAGAAATTTTTACAAAGTTTGCACAAGGATACACAGGAGTTGATATTGCAAAAAATCTACAAACTCGTGGAATAAGAACAAAGAAAGGAAAATACATCACTGACAAGGCAATTTATAAAATAATTCAAAACACAAAATATGTAGGCAAAGTTAAACATGGTGAAACCGTCTATACAAACATTTATCCAGCAATTATTGATGAACAAACCTGGCAAAAAGTTCAAAATATTAGAAATGCCTATAAACACGCACATTGCAGAAAGCAAGATAAATACAATTATGTTTTATCTGGAAAACTTATTTGTGGATACTGTAAACATAAGATGATTGGTGAATCTGGCAAAGAAATTGACAAAGTAATCAAATATAGATACTACTCCTGCTTAACAAAAAGAAGACGCAAAAAAGAAAAATGTGAACTTTCCATTATTAAAAAAGAGCAACTTGAAAAAGAAGTGATGAATATAACTTGGAAAGTACTATCAAATGACAATAATCTTAAAACCATTGCAAAAAGTATATTGAACTATCACGAAAAAGTTTCAAGGGCAGAGTCAAATCTCAAATCTCTTGAAATGCAACGAGCATCATATCTTAAAGCATCTCAAAACTTAATAACTGCTATTGAGCAAGGTATTATAACCGAACAAACGAAGGTTAGACTTAAAGAACTTGAAGCCCAAATATCTCAACTCGATTTTGACATTGAACAAGAAAAACAACGAAATTATACTTATCTAACAGAAGAACTCATAATCAATTATTTCAAAGGCATAATATGTGGAGATATAGAAAACATAGATATTCAAAAAAGTATTGTAAAAACATTTATTAGAGAAATTTTAGTTTACAACGATGAAATAATTATTGTTTACAACTTTACAGAGCCATTGCCTTCAAAGAATGTTATTCCAGATAATATTGACGAATTGGAACAAAAAGCAATAGATAAATTGGAACTGTTAACCGAAGATGATATTAACAAAAGTGCTGACCTATCATTTTTCTGCTCAAATCAATATTTTGCAGTTAAATCAAAACGAAATAAAAAAGCATAGAGAAAATCAAAACTCTATGCTATTTTTAATAAATTGCAAAAAATTACTAGAAAGTATCGAATTTTCACAAAATTTATGGTATACTTAACAAAGAGGAATAGTGTATATGGCGAAAATCAATCTTTCTATATATCTTATAAAAGACAATATAACTGAATTTAGCGATATAGTTGAAGAAGATGCTATCGAATTGCATCAATATGATGATAACTCTATTGTCTATTATAACCGCTCAAATATTAAAGAACCAGATTGGCTTTTCAATTTCTTTAATTTTCATAGCGAAAACTTAAGAACGGCAAATTCTAGAGTCTTATTTTTAAAAAGAGTTGCTGTTGACGAAAATTGTACTAGAATATTTGCAATTACTTTTGGCTATGGAAAAACATTGCTAAAAGATGATGTTTGTGAAGAACAATTTGGACTAAAAATTGTTTTAAATACAATTACTAGAAATAAAATAAGAAGAATTTCTAAAACGGATATTGGTAAAAATTATAAACAAAGTCAAGAACAAATGCCACGAGAAAGCGATATTTTAGAATTTGGATTTGATATTGATAGAGATTTAATTAAATATGTTACAGGCAAAAGTGAAGATGAAATTTTTGGAAAAGCCATTATCACAGGTGGCGATATTTTTAATTTAGTAATAGACAAAGATATTACAAATATTGAAGAATTTTTGGTATATTGTTATAATAAATACATTTTAAATACTTATAAAGATAATTTTGAATGGTTGGATAATATAAAATTAGTAAAAGACAAATCACTAATAGAAATTTTAAATTCAAAAGTGGTAGAAGAGTTTAATCACAGAGATTTTTCTCATGTGTGGTTAGCCATTCCTGAATTCATAAATTGGGAAAATGCAAGATGCATATATATTTCTGGACAATCTGATAGAGATGTTGAATATATGGATATTGAAAACGATGTTTTTATTGATAGTTTCCAAAATGGTCAAATTCAAAATTTTGATCAAATAAAATCCAAAAGTATTTCGGTCAAGTCTACAGAAGATAAAAATCTTGATATCGCAAAGTGGAGCGCAGCAAAGTGTGTTGTAGGAAGTCTAGAAATTAATGGTTTTACTTATGCGATAAATGGAGGAACTTGGTATAAGATAAACAATGATTTTGTTACAAAAATCAATAATGCCTATAGCAATATAGAATTGTCAGATATTGATTTCATTGACTGTCCACAAAATGATGATGAAGATCATTATAATCAAGCACTAGTGAATAGTTTGCAAGGTTCACATCTTATACATAAATATAATATTCCTTTTGGCGGTGGTAGAGGTAATGCAATAGAGCCTTGTGATGTCGCTATTGGAAAGACATTGATACACATAAAAAATAACGGAGGTTCTTCTTATTTAAGCCATTTATTTAATCAAGCGACAAATTCATGCCAACTACTTAAAGATCCAATTTTTAGAGAAAAATTTAAAGAAAAATTATTAAGTAATAATATAACAGACCTAATAGATGACGATTTCAATGCGCCAGATTATACAATTGTTGTGGGTATAATTAATAAAAATCATAATGAACGCCCTCATATACCTTTCTTTAGTAAAGTTTCAATAAATTATGCAGCAACTCTAATCTTAAATTTAGGGTATAAATTTAAATTAAAAACTATTAAAAGAGTATAAACTTTACCTACTCTTTCTTTATTGATTTTAAACAAAAAATGCACAAAAGGCATTTGGTACGTTAAAAGAATTCATGGCGGGACGACCTATCTCACAATGGAATTTGTTAATGGAAATTATTCATACGGCTCTTCAAACAGGGGAACGCTTATTGTAAAAATCACAGTAGTGCCTTATGGCGAGTTAACACTTGAAACCGTGAGAGAAGAATTAGTTATCGATTTGTTTTCCGAGTTGCAATATCAAACTGGCGACACATTTTGTTTAAGAATTGGTGACAGCGACCATGTTGATGGCTCGTCGAACCCAAGTTATGTCGACTATGTTTTGACAATGGAGTCGATTCGTGAACTATCTGTGGAATTTGACTATATTTTAGGTCATTCATATTGGATAAGGCTTGTTGAAGGCGACACTCAACCAGATATTCCTGTTGGTTATATTTCCGAGTTTGTTTTTGATAATTCGATTGAATCTGGCGACGAAGAAGGAGAATACACAGGCTACTATAACGGCAGTTTGATGTATATGGAGGCAAACGACAGAGTGACAATCGATGCAGAAAGAAATCCAGCACTTGAAGATTAAGTTTCATCACAAGTTTTGTAAAAAACCTTCTATGGCAATAACGTGCTCTAGAAGGTTTTTCATATATTCAATTTATTTAAACGCTTAAATTTAGTTTTGATTTAAGTGAAATTTAAGATTTTTAAAAATCATTTCATTGCCTTTGAAACATAAGGGATTTACTGGCGAAGTGTGGTAAATGGGTATAACTTTTTTGGTGCTTTTTCCAAAATCAATTAGAAATTCTTTCCCAACAAAATCTTTGAATTTATCAATTTTTTGATTTAAAACAATTTCACTTGCAAATTTACCCATTGGCAAAATGATGTCACAATCGAATTTGTCTATTTGTGAAAAAAGAAGAGGCTTACAATTAAGCATACACGCGCGCAACCTACTTCTGTCGGTGATAACACACTTGCAACATTCAGTGAAATTGATATCCTCAATGTCAAGACCGCACAAATTAAGAAGTTTTTGCAAAACTTTTCCCGTTGCCTGCAGTTTGCCGTCTTTGTTATAAAATGCTTTTCCACTCACAATCCAACCATCTTTGGCTGGCGATTCTCCTAGGACTAAAATTCTAGATTTACCTTTTTTCATGGTATCGCAACTAAGCTTAGGCAAATCACCACATAACCTACAATCCGAAATCATTCCCTCTCCTTGTTATTGACTTTTTCTAATAAAATAATTGCCATATGTGATTATAAAATTTATTTAAAGTCTAAACTCTTAGCGCTAAGATGTTAAGCCATCTTTATTATCTGTGCTATTGTTAAGTCTAAACTAAGTTTTATGATATATTTAAATATAACATTCAAAATAACCATTTGTCAAGATTAATACATTATTTTAAAGAGTATGAAGTAAGTTGTTTTGAATGAAAAAGTATTAGAAAGTATGTATAAGGGATTCTCCAAAACATATTCAATTTCTTTAAGCTATTGACATTTTCAGAAATTGGGTGTATCATATTAACGATAAAAAGCTATTTATCGCTAACCCGTGATAGCTGATGACTACCGCCCAGAGTTAGCACTAAAGACAATCATTTTTTGATTGTCTTTTTTTTCAATCAGTTGACTTAAAAATAACAAATTTGTATCATTAAGGTATAGATTTTTTTATTACTTCAACCCTAAATTTAACAACTAAATCAAAAAAATTAAAATATTTTCAAAAAAATGCTGAAAATCATTTGACAAATGACAGAGAAAATGTGTTATCATATAAATATGAAACAAAAAGGAGGTTTCTATGAGTAAAGTTAAAAAATTTGCAACTGTGTTTTCGCTAGTTATTCTTTTGGTGCTAGGCAGTCTAGGCTTGGTGGCATGCTGTGGTGACCCTGGAGAGACGCCAATCAGCATTGATGTTTCAAGCACTTTAAAAGCGGACGCGGAAAATGTTCTTGAAATTATGCAAGATAACGTTTTAGACAAATTAACAGAAGTTGACGAAGGAAACACAAACAACCAAGGTCACTACACTGTGGAAGAGGCCATGGCAGAAGTGCCAGAATTCACCAATTACTATATTTTAGTTGGAACAGTAAGCAATGCTGAAGATTTAACAAGCGTTGGCTTTGGCACTGTGATTTATGAAAAGGATGAAACCATTCCACTTTCTGTTGGAAACAACAAATTTATTGAAGATAGAGTTTATTATTTTAAAGACAGCAAGCTCTATATGGCTGCACCAGTAGTTCTTGTTGAATCAGCAGGGCAAGACGTGATTAAGCTTAATGGACAAGCAGTAGCTTTTAATGCCGTTTCTGCTGTTGAAACAATTAATTTCTCAAATGTGGCATTTTGTTTTGACACAACAAACTCAGTTAGTTTTGAAGATGGCAAATACACATTAACCTACAATGAGGCAGGTGGTAAATCAATGGTCGGCTTCTACTATGACGGAATGGCTCAAAACGATTTGTCAGTAAATCGACTTTACAAAAATGGTGAGCTAAATAGTTATAGCTTAACTTATAACACAGATGCTGACAAGTCAGGA
The DNA here is from genome assembly GCA_944377415.1 of uncultured Clostridia bacterium. Lineage (GTDB taxonomy): Bacteria > Bacillota > Clostridia > Christensenellales > UBA1242 > UBA7867. The sequence continues at coordinate 15,591 of CALWEW010000018.1, read as the reverse complement.
GATTATCCTTTAACATATTACTTTGTTTCCTACCATGCAAGTGGTGATGTTAATGAAATTAGCGAATCATTTGACGGCGCTGAATATGAACTAACCGCATACATCCAAGGGAAAGGCGTGGCAACAGCAACAGTCATCAATAACATCAACTACACTGATGATGAGGCTTAAAAAATAGAAAACAAAAATCTTAGGTAAGTTTGCCTAAGATTTTTTATATATCTTTCACAAAAAATTTTTTTGCGCTAAATTAAAACATTTCGAAAATTTTATTAATTATTCAACTTTAAAACATATTGACAAGTTAAATCTAAATTATTATATAAATTAAACCTTTTTAAAAATTGGACGAAAGCATCGATATTCATTTCTTTTATTTCGTTCTCATAGCACTTAAAAGAGTCAATATCATAGATAATATTTTGTTGTTTGTTTTCTTCCTTTATCAAGTCATCAGGTTTGTTTAGATATAGATTCCAAAACGGTAAAATTTTAATATGCATAGTTTTGGTGAAGTTGTGACATTCGTAGGATAACTCATTATTATTTAAAAATTTAGCAAGCTCGATGTCCGCTATTTTTTCTATAATTGAGTGCGAAATAATGTTATTTTTAAAATACGAATGCAAGGCCTCGTGAACGAGATATACTAAGTCATAGTTTTCGTCATTTAAGCCATTAATGTGACCATAAACAAATTGGTTGTTGCCAATGTTTATGCCACGATTTAAATTTGGTGGCACAATAAAAGCCGTGGTTTTTAAAATAAAGTTCTTTTTAAAGATTTTATCAAGAAACATATTAATTTTGTCTTTATTGGTTTGCCAGTTTTCTTGCATTCTCAACAAATTTTCTTTTGCTTCATTAATATATTCTTCAAAAAACTTCTGTTGCATTAATTCTAAAAGGAGATTGTCATCTATTTCCTTTTCCATTAAATTGTTTTGCAAAAGTAAATATGAAGTTCGATATTTTTGAAATAAATATTTTGCAAAATCCATCGGCATGGCATTTTTTGATATCATTGCTCTTGCTAATATTTCTTTGTCCGTTTTAAATTCTATCTCTAACACATCTTCTCCTTAATTAACCTAACTGATTTATATTTCTAACATACTGCACAATTTATCCATTTTTTTATTATGGGTCTCAACATTTTGTTTTTCTCCTAAATCTAACCCTCGAAAATAAGGTATATAAACATTTTTCCCTGCAATTTTGTATGGAAGTTCTAACTTTTCTGGGGTGTAGGTTCTTGTTATATATTCACAGGTTGGATCAACTAAAACCCAACTGTCATTAAAATAACATTCACAAAAAGTATGCCCATAATGAACATAACTCTCCTCGCCATTCTTCAATCTTTGCAACCAGTCATATTCTGCTGTGTGCAAAATTGTGGTGGGAATTCCAAGCGTTCTTGCAAAAGTTGCATATAGAATTGCATAATCAGTGCAACCACTTGCTTTTTTACTTTCCCAAATTTCTTTCGCAGTGCGCGTAAATTTTAAATTCTGAATTTGTTCTTCGTGCGAATATTTTACTTCTTTCTTTATCCACATGAATAGGCTAGCTAAAAAATATCCACTTTTTAAATCTTTTTGATTATGCTCTAAGTCAGTTATAACTTTGTCATAAATATAGTTTTTATCTAAAAAAGGCTGTGTAAGAATTCCAAAATTTTTATATTTCTCAACATCATCCGTTTTATTAAGTGGTTTCATAAAAATTCACACTCCTTTTAACAAGCGCCCACCAAAATGCATTTGGTACGTTAAAAGAATCGATGGCGGAGGGGGAGGGATTCGAACCCTCGATGCCTTTTAGGGCATACTGAATTTCGAGGCCAGCTCGTTCAACCGCTCCGACACCCCTCCATGATAAATTTAGTTTATCAAAAATTTAATGTAATGTCAATTGCAAAACAGTGAAATTTTACACACGAATTTTAGTTTTTCATTTAAAAAACACATTATTTCTATACTTCGAACAGAACTATTCTATCTCATTAATTCATGAAAATTCTCCCATAATCAGCCACAAAAACCGTCTTGACACTTCCCTTTCAATAATTTGTATTTTATAAGAAAGTATGGTATACTTTTGCGTTGTAAACAAAAAAATTAAAAATTATATTAAAATAAAAAAAATTCACTCCCAAAATTTAACTTATCTTCTTAAAAAGTTTTATCAATTCAATTAATTAATTTTTATTAATTTGCAAATAAATCACAAAAGGAATTATCATGCTAATCATAGAAAATTTAAGCCACGGTTTTGCGGACAAAACCTTATATAAAAATGTGAACATTAAAGTTAATAAAGGCAATAAAATTGGCCTTGTAGGCGTAAATGGAAGCGGAAAAACGACACTTATAAACATCTTAACAGGCAAAATAATTGCTGATGAAGGTCAAGTGATTTGGGAAGGCAAATACAAAGTTGGCTATCTCGACCAGCACGCCGAAGTTGATGAAAATCTCACAATTTACGACTACTTAAAAAGCGCGTTTGCAGACTTATTTGAGAAAGAACGCGAGTACAACGAAATTAACGCGCGTTTTGCGACCGCCCAACCCGAAGATTATGACGAATTAATGGCACGCTCAACCGAACTTTTTGAATACCTTGACGAACACAACTACTACTCTATTGACAGCACGATAAAAAAGGTCGCAAGCGGTTTAGGCATTACTGATTTAGGGCTTGATAGAAAAATTTCAACACTGAGTGGCGGTCAACGCGCAAAAGTAATATTGTGTAAACTTCTCCTTGAAAAGCCTGATTTACTCATTCTCGACGAGCCAACCAATCACCTAGACAGCGCGCATATTGAGTGGCTAATTACCTATTTAAACGATTTAAAGAACGGCACATTTTTAATCGTATCACACGACACTCACTTTTTAGATGCCGTATGCAACACAATTTGGAGCGTAGAATACCACAATATCGTGCGCTATGTCGGTAATTATTCGGTGTATTTACGCCTGCGTGGAGAGCGCGAACGCACAATCGAACGCCAAATAGACAAGCAAGAAGAAAAAATATCCAAACTGACAGATTACATTGCCCGCAACTCCGCCAGAACAGCAACCGCCCGTCAAGCACAGAGCCGAAAAAAGCAGTTAGAGAAAATGGAGATAATCGAAAAGCCCGAAAAACCACCTGTACCAAACTACAAATTTCGTTACACCCCTATTAGTGCAGATGTCATTATTAAGGCTGTAAATCTCTCAATAGGATATTACTACCCCCTACTTGAAAAATTGGAATTTATTATTCGCAATGGCGAAAAAGTCCGCATAAGTGGCTTTAATGGAATAGGAAAAACCACCCTATTAAAAACGATTATTGGTGAAATTCCAGCATTGAGCGGGAACCTCAAACTTCACCCTTTTGTGAAAATTGGATACTTTGAACAAAACCTAAAATGGAGCAATCCAGAACGCACCCCACTGCAAGAAATGCGAGAAGATTTTCCCAAACTCGAAGATAAAGAACTGCGCGGAGCACTAGCGAAAGCAGGACTTGCTAGCAAATACCAAGTGCGCCCATTAAACACTTTGAGTGGTGGCGAACAAAGTAAAGTAAAACTTGCTAAATTCGTATTGCAATCATTTAATTTAATTATTCTTGACGAGCCAACCAACCACCTAGACACCATATCAAAACAGGCTCTTGCAAAAGCAATTAACGCATTTCGCGGAACTGTGATTTTTGTCAGCCACGAAGAAGACTTCACGCCACTTGTAGAGGCGCGTGAAATTGATTTGAGTAAAAATTTAATTAAAAAGAATTAGTGAAATTATGAATTCAAAAAATGCAATGAAAGTTTTGGCGCTTATATTAAGCGGACGAATAAAGAGTAACGCGGCGTTTTGGCGCGAATTTCCGTCAAGGCAAGCACTCGACTATTTTAATATTGATTTTGAAATGTTTGAAAACACATTATTAGAAAGTGGATACAACATTGTTTGTGCTTATGACGAAGACTTCCCAACTCTCCCTTATGGTTTACGAGCATCGGAAAAGCCTTTCTTTTTTGTGTACAAAGGAGATATTTCGCTTCTTCAAAACAAGCAAAGCAATATTGCAGTAATAGGCACTCGCAAAATAGATGAAAGCATCGCAATTCGCGAACGAGAACTTGTTGCAAAATTAACCGAAAAAGGCTTTAATATAGTTAGTGGGCTTGCGCTAGGTTGCGATACTGTTGCTCACGAAACTTGCATAAACTGCGGCGGAAAAACCATCGCCATACTTCCCTGCACTCTGGACAAAATTTATCCACCTGCAAATAAGCAACTTGCTGAAAAAATAGTAAACAGTGGTGGACTAATAATCACGGAATATATACTTGCAGCGTATTCTGATGGCGAATTTAAAAAACGTTTTGTAGAGCGTGACCGCCTGCAAGCGATGTTTTCAAGCGCAGTTGTATTGACCGCTAGTAACCGCCTGCGCGATGGAGATTGTGGCTCTCGCCATGCCATAAACAAAGCAAAAGAATACGGGCATAAAATTTTCGTAATGTACGATGAAAATAAAGGCGATAACAAAAATCTTTTGTTCGGGCTAAACACCGACCTACTTGCCGACAATTCCGCCACAATCTTAACCGACGAGATTATGAATAAACCAAATAATTAAAAACACCACTTGTCTTTAAGTGGTGTTTTTCTTCTTGTCCCGAAAAATAGGAGCATTTGAATCTTTACCTGTTTTTCTTTTCGGTAATCTATTGAATACCTTGATTATAAAGATGACCTGTATAACAAATTCTTGTCGGGCGAAGTTCCCTACTTTTCGAATGTAAAATAAATTGTTTTTTTAGTTTACTTTTTGATTGTTATTTCGTATAATAGGAGTATGAGTAAAGGTAATAAAAGTATTAAGAGTGCAGTAAACAAAGCGTTGATTTTTGGTATTGTTTCTGCAATTTTGTTTGTGGTGGGTATTCCACTTATTGTTATGGGTGCATCAAATCAAGTGTGGGCAGTTTTAGTATTTGGAATTGTTTTTGTTGTTTTTGGGTTCTACGGCTCACCTATGATTTGGATAAATTACGCAAATTTGCGCAGTATGAAGCGCGTTGTTGATGCCGTAAACGAAGAGCATTTACTTTCTAATGAAGAAATTGCGACACAACTCCAAATGAACGAGCGTGTAGTAAAAAGTCACATAACGAAAGCAATCAATAAAAAGTATTTGACAGGCTACTTATACGATGGTACAACACTCTCTCTAAACGAAAAAACAGCCCCCAAAAAGAAAGCAGTTATTGCAAACAAATGTGCAAACTGCGGTGGTTCGCTTACGGAAACCGAAACTGGCTGGATTTGTGATTATTGCGGTTCAAAATTTAATAAAGAATAAACAAGGTTGAAAATAAAATAGAACACCATGAAAAATTCGTGGTGTTCTTTTTCTAACATTTTATTTAGTTTTTTGTTCACTTTTAAATAATCATTTTGCGCACAATAATTATCTAGAAATATTTCGCTTTTGATTATTTTTAACGCTCGCGTTCATTTTTTGTTAATGTTTCATTCTTTGAAGAACCTACTTCGTCCCTCGCTTTTTTAACCCCAATTTGCCAATTAGTTAAATATTCTGTGCAACAATCATTCATGAAATCTGTGAGTGTTTGAACATTGTCTAGTGGAATTATAGGCGAAAACAGTGGAACACCAACTTTTTGACTGTATTTATACGCTTCGTCCATAGTCGAATGCGAAAAAAGAGTATTTTCAAGCATACGATGATTATAAATCTTTAAATCACCACTAAAATTATCATCAATAAAATTAGGATAAATTGTATCTATCACGCGTTTTAAAGCAGTTTCTTCCGCTTGTTTCTTTTCAAGAAGTGAAATTTTGTGGTCTGCAAGTTTGTGAGTACTGTCATCTAGCAAGACTTTTATTTCTGGGGAATATGTATGTTCGCGCGTTCCTCTAAAAACATTTTTATCAACATCATAATTGTGAAAGAATACATAGCGCGCAGCCGATGTATACACAAAAGGAACAACTCGCGCTTGCTGTTTTTTTGTATCAAAACACACAACCCAGTGTAAATTTTTTGCGCTTATTTTGTTTTCATTATTATTTTTTTCTTCATTTTTTACAGCCATTTTAGTACAAACTCCATACTTTAATTACTCATAGATATTAACATATGAAGTCATTTTTGTAAATACTTTGAAAACTTTTTATTTCTATTTTTTAACGCAAAATGATAATAATTATTAAAAATTAATTTATATAAAAATGAATTGACATTCTTAAAACTGTTTGCAAAATTTCTAATTTATAAACAAAAAATCACGCATTTGGCATGATTTTTTATAATTTAATAATTATACTGATTAATCTCTTAAAATAAATATTAACTGGAAAACAAAAACTTAATATTATAGTCTAGCCTTTTTGGCCTATTTAGATTTTGCGCGGTCGATAATTTTTGAATTTCTCTTTTCAAGACGATTCGGCAAACGCAAACCGATTAAAATTACAATTAAGCCTACTAAAACAAACACTGCTAAAACAACTATGCCATATATCATGTTTAATTGATTAAAGTCGTATCTTACATGGTCAATTTCGTAATAATAATTTACAATGTGGTTGTAGTCAAAATTTGTATTACGCGAGAAATCAACATCAAAAGTCTGTCCTTCGTCAATATCCGCTAGCACATTAAACTGTAATACTGCTTCGTTTCCATCATTGTCGGCAACTTCAAAGAATATTGTAAGTTCGCCTGAATCAATTTCTTCATCTGTGCGATTTGAAATTTTACCCGTAATTTGCGTTGAATAATCTGACCTGTATCCCTCGACAGAATTTATTCTAAAATTGCTTTCAAGTGTTAGGGTGTCTTTTTCCAAAAACATTATAAGAATGCCTGCTACGATACCCAAAATCACGAGTGCAACACCGAGTAATATTGTAAAAATGGAATAACTCTTAATTTTTTTGTCACTTATTGCTTTGTGAATACGATGACGGCGTTTTAAAAGAGTCTTATCCATGAAATTTATTTCATCAGGAAATTCATAGGGATACAAATTACCTTTTACGCGTTGGTAGTAATCTTGCATAATGTTAAGCATAGTTTGACGGTCCTCGTCATTCGCCACGCGCATAGCCTTTATGTAATATTGTTCGTATTCTGTTGGGTATGCCATTGTCAAATCGCCTGTGTAAACTTTCACAAGCCCAAACCAGCCACGACAATCAGCAGGAGCAAGGTCAACAGCCTTGTTAAATGCTTCTTCTGCCTTCCCCCACTCATCTAGCGATAAAAAAGTTTCGCCGTTTTCAAGATACTCTTCAATACCGAGTTCAGATGAATATATATTTTTAGTGATATTTTGAATATTGTTGTTTACATATTGAATGTTATCTTGATTTTTTTCGTAACGCGAACCACAATAAGGGCAAAAATATGTGCCATCAGTGTCAATTTTTAACTCCGAACCACAATTTTTGCACTTCAATTCAACATGTTTCATAAACTCTACCCACCGTCTTTTTGAATGATTTTATCAAATTATCATTTTTTTGTAAATAAAAAATAGCCATTATAGGCTATTTTTTGGTAAAAATCGCAAATTTATTTAATATTTCTGTTATTTTGCACTCTTTGCGCGAAAGGCTTCTTTTGCACGCTTATCGTGGTCAAGAATTTTCTTGCGCAAGCGAATACTTTGAGGCGTAACTTCGAGCAACTCATCATCATTTAAAAACTCGATTGCTTTTTCCAAACTCATCTTTTTAGGAGGAATAAGACGAAGCGCATCATCACTGGCCGCTGCACGCATATTAGTAAGTTGTTTGCGCTTGCACACATTTACGACCAAATCATCACCACGCGGGTTTTCCCCGACAATCATTCCGCCATATACTTTATCACCGACAGAAACGAATAATGTTCCGCGTTCTTGTGCGTTTGCAAGTCCGTAACCGATACACTCACCCGTTTCATGAGCAACGAGCGCACCACACTGACGGCGTTCAATATCACCCTTGTAATAATCATAGCCGTAATGCACACTCGACATAACACCTTCACCACGAGTATCGGTCAAAAATTCCGACTTATATCCAAAAAGCCCACGACTAGGAATTAAAAATTCAAGGCGCGTACGGCTACCCTGCGGGCGCATTTCTAACAACTCGCCTTTTCGAATACCCATTTTAGACATAACTGTACCGACGCTTTCTTCGGGAACATCGACAACAAGTTTATCAATGGGCTCCATTTTCTTACCGTTTTCGTCATACTTAAATAAAACTTTCGGCATTGATACTTGGAACTCGTAGCCCTCTCTGCGCATGTTTTCGATTAAAATAGACAAATGCATTTCGCCTCGACCACGCACTTTAAACGCATCAGTCGAGTCAGTGTCTTCGACTTTTAAGGACAAATCGCGTATTGTTTCGCGGTATAGTCTGTCGCGCAAATGACGGCTCGTAACAAACTTACCTTCTTTGCCAGCAAATGGCGAATCATTTACAAGGAAAGTCATCTCGACACTTGGCTCACTGATTTTTACAAATTCGAGCGGTTCAACTTTTTCGGGCGAGCAAACTGTATCACCAATCATGATATCACCTAGACCAGCGACACAAACTATATCACCAGCAGTTACTTGATTTGTTTCAGCCTTTTTCATGCCGTCATAAACAAAAAGTTGTTGGACACGCACCTGTTCATGTTTTGCCTCGTCAAAATAGTTTACAATCATAACGGACTCGCCGACCGAAATTGTACCGTTTTCGATTTTGCCGACAGCAAGTTTACCTAAAAAGTCATTGTGCTCGGTATTGCTAACAAGCATTTGAAGCGGCGCACTTTCATTACCTGTTGGCGCGGGAATGTGGTTTATAATTACCTCAAAAAGAGGTTGCATATCTTTTCCCTGCTCATCGCGTTTTGTGCTGGCTATACCTAGGCGTGCAGATGCATAAATTACAGGGCTATTTAACTGGTCATCATTAGCATTTAAGTCAAAAAGGAGTTCGAGAACTTCATCTTCAACTTCTGGAATGCGAGCATCTGGGCGGTCAATCTTATTAATTACAATAACAACTTTTAGATTGAGAGCAAGCGCTTTTTCAAGCACAAAACGCGTTTGTGGCATAGTGCCTTCGAACGCATCAACAACAAGCAAAACACCGTCTACCATTTTGAGAGCGCGCTCAACTTCGCCACCGAAATCGCTGTGCCCTGGGGTGTCAATGACATTAATTTTATAATCTTTGTAGTGAATGCTTGCATTTTTTGCCAAAATCGTTATGCCACGCTCGCGTTCAAGGTCGTTTGAGTCCATAACTCTATCTGCCACTTCTTGATTTGTGCGAAAAACACCACCTTGCTTTAACAACTCATTTACCAAACTTGTTTTACCGTGGTCGACATGCGCAATTATTGCGATATTACGAATTTTATTTTTTTCCATAATTACTCCTAAAAAAACAACGAGAGCGATTAACGCTCCGTCATCGGTCTTGCAATTACTTTCGAAAAATGATATTATTTTAAAAATTCGAAAGCAAGCAGAATTATTTATAATTTCATTATAACATATTATAAAAGAATAATCAATATATTTTTAATGCAAATTTTGAATTCTAGTAACTTTGCCCCGCTTTATTACCAGGCAAGTCTAATACTATATTTATCTAAATACACCAATATCATTAAAATACAGTAAATTAACTTAAATCTTACAGTGGGCAAAGCGTTTTTTATTGTCGAATTTTGTCGAATATTGTAGTTTAAACTACAATCTTCTATAAGAAAACTATTTATATTTTATACAAAAATGATTTATAATGCGGTTAGAAAAGCAATAATAAGGAAAATCTATGGATACTAAACAACGCATAAAAAGTATATTAAAGCAGCGCAACATGTCGATATACAATCTTTCAGAAGCGGCCGACCTTTCGTCTGCGTGCATAAACAACTGGTACAGCAAACGCGCATACGAACCTAGTTTGAGCGCGCTCCGCAAAATTAGCATTGCTCTCGATATTCCGTTATCACAACTTGTAAACGAAGATAGCGACACTATTGTAATTGACCCAACCTTACGCGAATTGTATAAATACTGGGTAATTCTCACACACGAACAACAGCAAGCCCTTGTTGAAATGGTTAAAAGCATGGTCGTAGATAAAGATGTGTAGAAAGATGTGTAGAAATTTTCACATCTGCATTAAAAAAACTAATACAAACATAAATTAAAATAAGAAAGCCACAGGACTATCCCGTGGTTTTCTTGTAACAATAAAACAACACAAAACCCCTAAGGGTTCGTATTATTCACTACTGGCGGAGAGGGAGGGATTTGAACCCTCGCTACGGTTTCCCGTACTGCGTCCTTAGCAGGGACGTCCCTTCGGCCTCTTGGGTACCTCTCCATGCCGAATTAATCAAAATTTATTAAATTTATTGTGCTCTTGCCCTCGCCGCAGAAATTCACTCTTTTACAAAAAGTTTTAATTGTACTAGTCTTTAATTTTTCAATCATCTATAAAATTTAGAAACTAAAAATTATGCAACCAAAACTACTATTAAAAATTGAAAAAGTAAAATTAAATCAACTAGAATGAATTTTGTCTCGTCCTCATAAAGCACAAGAGAACGATTAAAATATATCACACATTGTGATTATTGTCAACTAACTTTAAAAGTAATTTCTAAAATTAAATTAATTCGATTGATAAATTTACGATAAGTTTTATGTTAAGCATGAATAAATTTTCCCATTAATTTTTAAAGTCTTTTTATTTTCTTTGTTTTTGCAAATTATAATATTGATTTTCATAATCTTAATTAGTTGATTTAATTTTATTGATGTTTTAAAATATTTTCGTTCATATTTAAAATAAAAAAGGAGTATAAATTGTGAGTAATAAAAATAAAGAAAATAAAACAATAAATTTTGATAATTACGCACCACGCGACCGTGTCAGCGAATACGAAGAAGTTTATGCAAAATATTTGGCAGTGTTCCGAATTTCGATAATGAAACCGACCACGAATTTATGGAAATTCTACGCCGATTTATTTTCGGTGATGTATTTAACGGACATGCAGAACTTGATTTCAAAATGCGCGAATTAATAACGGTTACAGTGTTGGCAACTCTTCAAACTCTTCCACAACTTGAAGCGCACACCGCAGGTGCATTGAATGCAGGTGCAACTCCTATTGAAATTCGCGAAGCCATTTATCAACTTACCCCATTTATAGGCTTTCCGCGCACATTAAATGCGATTGCATCAATGAATAAAATTTTTGTCGCGCGTGGAATTAAACTTCCACTTGAAAACACTGGAACCACAACTGATGAAACAAGATTTTCTGCTGGTTACGCCATTCAAAATCCTATTTATGGAAGTGAAATAGCTGAAAAGTATCCCGACATTCCAGAAATTCCACAGTATTTAACTGAATTTGGATTTGGGGATTTTTATACACGAAAAGGTCTAGATATAAAAACGCGTGAACTTTTAATTCTTGTTGTGCTTACCGTTATTCGTTCAGACAATCAAATCAAAGCCCATGTAATAGGCAATTTAAAAGTTGGTAATTCAAAGGATATTATGATTGCAACGATGCTTCAAACATTGCCATATGTTGGTTTCCCAAATGTTTTAAACACTATTAACATAATAAAGGAAACAGTAAAATAATCAAATTTGCAAACTTAATGAAAATACTTGAAATATAAAAGCAATCAGCCACCCCACAAGCGATGTGCGTTTTACGCACTTGTATTTTCGTAGAAAATACAAGAAAGACGAACCAAAAAGGTTCGTCTTTTATCGCTTGTGGTGACTCCGGCGGGACTCGAACCCGCGTTACCACCGTGAAAGGGTGATGTCCTAACCGCTAGACCACGGAGCCAAATACCCTGTTGTCTTATCTGGTAGCGGCGAGTGGATTCGAACCACCGACCTAGCGGGTATGAACCGCTCGCTATAACCAACTAAGCTACGCCGCCATACAAAGACAACAGTCAAATGTAAAATTATTTTACCAGTTTTTAAAACTATTGTCAATAAAAAATTGCAAAATTCCTAAAGTTTTCGCCAAAACTTAAATAGCAACTCAATTTAAATTTATTTTAATATCAAATTAAAGCCCTTTTAACCTGTCCGCTTGCTCGCGAACTCTGTTTTCAATCGCGGGTAGAATCAACGATGCTGTGAAACTGAAATTGCCCATTTTTGAATAAATAACATGGTCAAGCAAGTTTATTCCATGCTCATGCAAATCTTTGTAAAGCGCTGTCGTCATAGCAATGTCTTCGACAGATGGAAAGAAACTTTCATTTATATGATTGTGTACCAAAACGACATTGGGCGCCCTATATCTTTTCGCAAGTTCAAGTATAGAATTATTATCTATAATAACATGGTTCTCATCGCCTCTGCTAATTATTGAATGAAAAATAACTTCGCGCTTCTTGTTTAATAAAAACAAAACAGCAAGTTCTTGCTCTGAATTTTTGAAATATCTATCAAGTATACGCTCAATCGTGTAACTGTAAGTCGCATCAATAGGAAAAGGTTCAAAAATTTGCATATCGCGATACATCTTCATGACACATAAAATTGCCAAAATTTTCTCCGCACTGCTTTCACCGATTCCACATACCTGTTCAAGTTCTTCAATAGTTGCTGATTCAACTAATTTTTCATAGGAGCCAAATTTCCTAAGCAATTCACGCGCAAGTTCATTTGTATCAACTCTTCTAAATGCCATTTGCAAAATAACTTCGAGATGGTCGACAGGGTCTCTTGACCCCTGAATAACTTTTTTACGCGTGCGACTAAAATGACCCTCATGTAATTTAGCGTTTTTTGTCATAATTTTACCTTAAATTAATTCTTTTTGTTGTCAAATTTTTCTTTTAATACGCTATCAAATACTGAAGGCGTTGGCAATTTCTTCTTTTCAATTAATCGAATTCCTTGTAATTCGTTTATATATTTAATAAAAGCTGTATTAGATGATTCGGTGTAGTTTTCATTACGGTATTTGTACTTGTCCTTAACATCTCCCAAAAGATTTACCATATTGTCTAAAATAGAATTTACGCCCGCTACAAGTTCATCAAAACCAACGCTAGCGTAAAAAGTGCGCATGGCAATCAAAGCATCAAAAAAGTGATAGGCGTTATTTTCATTTACTGAAAAAGTATTTAGGGTTCTAAAAAAGTTTTGTGATAAATAAAAATACATTGCTGGTGTAACTCCCGAATCATCAACCTTGTTTGTAGAGGAAACAATAGGACTTTTAATAAATATTTCAAAATTACTCATATGATAAAATTTTATATAAAAATGATATAAAAAGCAAACTTTTTATACAATTTTTACAAAATTTGGAAAAAATAATGAGTCAATTTTTACTAATTAAACGCCTTTGCTTTTTAAAAAATATCTATATTTGAAATAATTTTTGCACACAATAGACAAAAAACTTTCTTTTTTATAATTATTTTTGGAGTTTTTATGAATATTTGATACATAAATGTAAATATTAATAAATGCTAAAAGTCTGTAAAAATGGCTTAGATAAAGGCTTTATGCATTTATGTATCTAACTTTTGTCGAAAAATGTAGAAAAAAGTAGATACAAATTTGCATATTCAAAGTTTTTTATTTCAAAATCGAATAGAATATGGGTATGGAAAGAAATTTCAGAAAGAACAAAATCAAAGAATTACGCCTTTTGGTTGGCATCACGCAAAGACAGCTTTCCATTAGTACGGGAATCCAACAAGCCAATATTTGTAGATGGGAGAAAGGGCTTAACCGACCAAATATAATGGATTGCTGGCGTCTTGCAGACTTTTTTGGCGTAACAATTGATTACCTTATCGGCAGGATTGAAGAATAAACTTGCCGTGCATTAGAGCATTTCAAGGATGCTCTTTTATTTTTGTTGCAGCCTTTGTATTTAAGGTTCATAAAGAATGGAATTTTTAATTTAAACTGATAAAAATTATTTTAGTTAAAAGTTTTGTAAAAAAATGAATTTGATAAATAAAACTTTTCAACTTTATTTCTCAAAAGTCTTAAAATACTAATTTGAATTTTTCTTGACAAAAAAGCGCACAAATAGTAGACTATATAACGCAGTGCTTTCGTTGAGTAAAGTAACTAAAAATATTGCCCGCAATATCTTAAGTAGTCATAAAGCAAAAGGCAATTTATTATCTGAAATGATGTGAAGTAAAATTCGTCTATTGATTATCTAGTATAATCTATTGAGAATTGCACATTTTCCATGAGCAAACTACTGATTACTTCTGCTTAGTAGATTTGCCAAATAAAAAATGAATCAATTTAAATTACACGGAGAGGTGTCAGAGTGGTCGAATGTGCCCGCTTGGAAAGCGAGTGTGCCCTAATCCGGCACCGAGGGTTCAAATCCCTCCCTCTCCGCCAGAACGGAATTGTACGCACCCTTGGAATAAAAACTTGGGTTGCGTATTTTTCTTTTTGCAAGATAGTTTTGGACTTGTGATACCTTACAATAAACCTGATATTGAGCCAAGTGAAAATTGGAAAAACCTGAATAGAGATGATTTGGGTCGTTTTCTCAAAAATGATAAATAAATTTTAATAGTATTGCCCGACATATTGTTGGGCATTTTTTATACTATATTTCTTTAATAAATTACTCCTTATATTCTTTGCTTTTGTTGTGTCTTTTGTAGCAAATTCCTCGTATGAAGTCAACGGAATAAAATATTGCTTAAACTATTAAATTTAATAAAATAAAGTTCAAGACTAGGTTTTTTAACCTGGTCTTTTTTTATTGTCATTTAAAGAATTTCAATACAATATTTTCTTCTGTTTCGTTGACTTCATACATACAAGATTTCAAAGTGTAAGACTGCTTCCCCAAATTTGCTACTTAGCCACTGCCAAAAGGCAAATTCATATAAGGAGGTTAATAAAAATGAATGAAAAAGAAAGAAAAAAAGTAAAGTTTAGTCTAACAAAATTTACTAAAAAAGGTTCTTTCAGATTTGTAGGATTTGGCGAAATTGATAATGAAAATCTTTATACAAAATCCAAAATTTATGAAGATTGCATCAGATATTGCCATAAATTAGTTACTTCTACAAACGAATTCAAAGGCAGTTTCACAGAATTCGAAGAAATCGAATTTGAAAACGATAAGCATCAAATCATCAATCTTGAAATTGAAAACTGCTATCAACTATGGTTCAGAATTTTAAATTAAAAGGAGTAAAAAATGGAAAATCAAAATTATTATTTGAAAGAATTTCAATACTTTGATGGTTATACAGAAATTATATTTAATATTGTTGATATCAACTTTAATAAGATGACAATCACTTTGGCTATAACAAATCAAGGTAAAATTAGTGTCATTGAATATGACTTAAAAAGAGATAAAAAAAACAATCTCTATTTTGAATACGGTTATCAATATGAAAAAATTGCTGTTGACGACTTTGAAAACATTGAAGATTAAAAGGAGAAAAACTATGTGCGAAATACAAATGGTTATTGGCTCTTGGGG
>CALWEW010000017.1 GCA_944377415.1 uncultured Clostridia bacterium | reverse complement strand
ACTGTCCGCCATTCCTACATCTTCGCTAGCGTGAGCCATAAGTCTGCGAGCAATTATTAAGGGGTCGCACCCTGCTTCTATAAGTCTGTTACTCCAAAATAAAGCCGCTTCAGCATCACTACCTCGCAAACTCTTACAAAATGCCGAAAGCATGTCATAAAAAATATTTTCATCTACGCTCAACGCTTTTGATTGGATAGATTGCTCGGCAACCTGTTTATCTATCACGATTTGCCCATCTTTATTAATAGGAGTTGTCTTTGCTGCAAGTTCAAGCGCACCGAGTGCGCTTCGTAAATCTCCTCCACTCACAAACGCATAGTGCTGCTTTGCCTCATCTGTTAAAACAATATTGAGTTTCCCAAGCCCTCGCTCCTTATCGCTAACTGCTTTTTCAAGAGCAGATATAACATTCTTTTCGCTTAATGGTTTAAATTGGAAAATTCGGCATCGCGAAACAATAGCGGGAGTCATCGAAAATTGCGGATTTTCAGTTGTCGAACCTATAAAGATAATACAACCTTCTTCTATTGCCGCAAGCACACTATCACTTTGAGCCTTATTCCAGCGATGACATTCATCAAGAAGCAAATAGGTTTTCTTTCCAAAAAGACGAAAGTCATTTCGTGCATCATCTATAACTTTTTTTGCATCTGCAACACCACTTGATACTGCGTTTAACTTAATAAATTTTGAATTTGTGGTTTGCGTAATAATATGCGCTAGCGTAGTCTTCCCCGTTCCTGGTGGCCCATAAAAAATACAACTTCCCAACATATCACCTTCAATAGCGCGGCGCAACAAACTATTTTTGCCGACAATATGCTCTTGACCGACAAACTCGTCTAGTGTCTGCGGACGCATTCTCTCATAAAGTGGCGCATTTTTTATAACTGTATTATCAAATAAATCCATTTTACATAAGCCTCTTTTGTATATTTTAACACAGAAAAACAGCAAAATCAACTATTCCGTAAACTCGATATTTATCTCGGGTGGATAAAAATTTAAGTCTATAAAGTCAATTCCCGATAAATAAATATTGTCAATTTTAATATTTTTGCCCTTCTCTAATTTGTTTATATTGACTTTATGCCCACCAAGATAAGCACTGATTTTAAATTGAGCATCTCTTTTTGGCGAAATATATAATTTACTGCCTGCTAAATGAATTCCGTAAATTTCATATAATATAAACTCATATTCACATGACTTCAACCTATCTTTGTTTGTCAAAATACAATCAAAAACTAGATTATAAGTTTTTTCATGAGAAATAAACGGAAGAACTTTTTTTAGAAAAATATAGTGGCTGGGGCTAATTTCTTTAAGTGAAATATTTGTAAATTCATAAAATAGATTTTTTATTTCCTTCAAACAAAGTAAGTCAAAACGCTTGAAAACATGTATGAAAGATAATAGCAAATTTGCCAAACAGAAACGCACGCTTTCATTCAAGAAACGGACACGCAAACTCTTAAAAATTTTAAAAACATCAACAAAAACTCCATGCAAAACTAAACGATTTACATTTAACAAAACACAATATAACGAAGTATTTGGAATGGCTTTTATATTCGTACCAAAGATTAATTTGCAAGATAAATCAATATCAGTTAACAAATCGTTTAAGAAAGACAAATTTGCATTTCCCTTTTCCTTCGTTTTGAGAATCAAATAACTTGTTCCAAACATTGAAAATTGTTGATAAGTAAAAGGAACGCCAACTTCTATTTTAACTTTAAAATTAACCAACAAATCTTTTATAACAACACTATTACAAAATTTGCTCAACTTAACAATTTTTGAAAGTCCCAGTTTGTCAAGATTTAGGCAGACATTGCCTTTTATAATAAATTTATCATCTTTTAAGGATATAAAACCTAACTTGTAATTTGGCAAATAATAACTTTTTTGATTTGCAGACAGCGATTTTTTTAGATATTGATACGCTAAACTCTGTGTTGGCGAGTTGGTAACATCAAAATTAGGCAAACTCCTCCACTTTTTCGAGTCGTAAAATCCGAATAGATTACGAAGCGTATCGGCTCTACTTTTTGCTTTTGCCTTTAAATCAAAATCCGCAAAGTCAATTTCAGCATTCCCATTAATTTCGGCATTAAAATTCAACCGTGAAACATCACCCAAAACCGAAAGATGAGAAAAATTCTTAAATTTAATATTGTAGTCAAGTTCAGTTTTTAAAACAAGATTTTTTTCTTTTGATTTATAGTAAAACTGCACATTTGGGCGCGCGCAAGAAAAGCACAAACTGCCATGCCCCTTAATTGAAATTGTAGTTTTATTAACAAAAAATTGAAAACCATTCGCTACAAAACTAGCCGAGTTTAAATTACAAATAGAATTCGTTTGTCTCCCAAAATCAAAATCTAAATTCACCTTATCTAAAATAAAACGAAAGCAAACATTTGGCAAAATTACGAGGTAGTTTTTTCCGTTCTCAAAAACAGTTGCAGAAAAAAGCGATACTTTCACCGCTTTTAACTTTGGTATAAATTTATAAATATGCGGACGATGGAATGTGTTCTCTATCGCTAAAATATAAAACAAAACCACGAACACACTAGCGGACAAAGCATAAATAAGCATGGTGTGATTATTGCCAAAATTACAAAAAATAAAAGAGTATGCTATAAGCATACTCGAGAGTGTAGTCTAGTCTGTAAGCCGAGTTCTGTCTGGGACGGTCATCTATCTAGGCATTCCGTCACCGAAATGCTCAAGCGATGTATATCGGGAGTGAGCGGGCAACTCTTTTAGACTCCCTTATCTTGCACAAGGTGGGGTTTACATAGCACGAAATATCTCTATCTCGTCGGTGGTCTCTTGAACCACCTTTCCATCCTTACCGCTATAACTTTTTGTGAAAAAATAGGAGGTATGATATAAATATCAAAAAAAACACAAAAATAGACAAATTAGCGGCGGTTTATTTCTGTTGCACTATCCTTGGAGTCGCCTCCACAAGATGTTATCTTGCACCCTGCCCTGCTGTGCTCGGACTTTCCTAATTTGCAGTTAAGCAAATTCGACCGTCTAACTAGCTACATTAGTAGTATATCACAATAAGACTGATTTTGCAAGACCCTTTTTCGAAAAAATTTGAAGTTTGTTATAAATATTTTGTCAAAAGTCAAATGATTTTACTATGTTTTTGAAAAAATTTACAATTTTTCACTACAAAATCATGTTACATTTTGTCTAAAAAGATAATTAACTTCATTATTCAAACACAGCAAATACCTGTTTCCCGTCTATTAGGGATAGTGGGATGTTGGCTGTACGATATGCAGAACCCGTGAGAGTGATTGTTCCGTTTGTGTCATCGGTGTATGAGATAAACTCGCCGTCTACTTGCCAACCAACAAATGTATATCCTGTATACGCCACTGCTTCAATGGTTACATACTCTACTCCGTCTATTGTTGTATATCCTTTTATGCGGGCTTCACCGATTGCACTAATTGTTGTTTCGTCTGTATTTATGCTACCGTCTGCGCTTTGATACGCCACGGATACCGCCACCCCGTCTACACTGCCACTTGATTTATAGTTCTGGGGTTCGGTTGTGAAGTCTAGGTATATGGTAAACGGTGTTGTTGAATAGTATACTTCAAGTACAAGTTCAGTTCCTGTTGTGTTGGTTATGTAATGTAGCCCCATACAGTATGAACCTGTGTTTAAGTATCCGTCTGTTGAGAGTATATCTTGATATTCTTCTTCTGTTGGTGTTGTGCTGTTGTTAATTAAGGCAATACGGTCTATGTAATATCCGCTGTTTGTTTGTATTGTGTATCTATGGCGTATACCGTTGTTTGTTTCACGGAGTATCGTAAACTCGGTATCTGGGTTCGCTGATGTGATTGTTATTCCACTTTCAAATACTGCGGTGTATGTAGCGTCTTGTGTTACGGTTATTGTATAGTTTGCTTGTCCTAAACTGTCTTGAAGTAGTGTCTTCCCACCGTCTAAACTCCAGCCTACAAAAGAGTATCCCGCGTTTGCCGTGGCGGTAATTATTGTAGTGCTTCCAACCTCGTAACTACCGCTACCGCTTACCGTTCCTTTTTCTGCATCACATACAACTGTAATTGTACGAGGCATTAACTTAAAATTATCCATTGTTTCTGTGGTAGTAAAAGTATTATTAGTTTGTTGTTGAATACTTTTCGCATTATTTAGGCTTGTTTCGTCTTTGAACCTATATACTACATCGGAACTATTATTCAAAAATGCCCCATATCCTATCATGTCAGAACTAGATGAAATGTCGTTATAAAAATATACATTTTTTAAGTTTTGACTAAACATTGTAGCATATTGACCTATTTGCTTTACACTTTCAGGAATTATAAGTGTTTCCAAATTTTCACACACGCATAGTGAGCTTTCACCTACTATCTGAGTAGTATCTTTTACGGTATAACTACTAACCACAAGACCTGCTGGTAAAAGAATTAATTTGCTACCATCTTTTGTGTACAGAGCTCCATATTCATCTTTTTGAAAATAAGGATTATCGTCTTTTATAACTATTTCTTTTAAAGAAGTACAGTTCCTAAAAAAATCTCCACTTACATTTTCTGCTGGTAGACTGTTTGGAAAAGTAACTTTTTCTATATTGGATTCATCGAAAAATACACATGTTGTAACTCCCTCACCGAAAACGACCTCTTTCATTCCTTGACCAGCAAAAGCAAGAACAAACTCCGAACTAAAATTACAATTAATAGTCAATACTCCAGTTATACTAGCATCAGAAAAAGCAAAATCATCAATGAATTTAGTACCAGAGCCTAATGTAACATTAGTAAACGAAGAACTAAAAGCGCTTCGCCCTATAGTTTCTACACTGTCTGGTATTATAAGATTTTCAACATAACTATGTAAATCGGCAAATGCCGCATCTCCGATTTCAACCAATCCTTCTGAGAGATTAATTTCTGATAAATTGTCACACATCTGAAATGCGCCAGATTTAATAACTTTTACACTAGGAGGAATTGTGACCGAGATTAAACTTGAACACTTATAAAATGCTTGCTCTCCTATGCTGGTTACACTATTACCTATTGTTACGGTTGCTAAATTTGTACAATTGCCAAACGCCCACGCCCCTATGACGGTTACGCTATCTGGAATATTGATTGAAGTTAAATTTATACAATCGTCAAATGCGAGGTTTCCTATATTTGTGATGGTGTTGGGTAAGGTTGCTGAAGTTAGATACCGAAAAACACCATAGAATACATGGTCCCCCCGGTTAGAACTACCATTGTACATTGTAGTAATCGTGCGAGTTATGCCATTTATGACTACGGTTTCGGGAATAACTATAGTTGTAGCGGTAGAATTAGCACCTAATCCCACACTCTTTAATTCGCAAACATTCTCAGTATCCGTGTCCTCGTAAGTCAATGTAAGTATGTAGTCATATGTGCCACTACTCTCTACCTGTATTCCATCATCAGTAATATAAACCTCACCCTCAACTTGGGCAGCCTTTACTGTCGGTGAAATTTCTCTTGTTAAAAGAACGCCTAAAGATATACCGCCCGCGATAAAAAAGGTAACAATTATCGCAAGAATTGTATATAACTTATATTTTGAAAAAAAGTCTTTTACTGTCATAATAAAATTTCCCCTATTTTACATTATTTTTAGTTTAACACATTTTGAGGTAATTATTTTTAAAAAAGCAAAATTTGCTAAATATTAGCAGAATTTGCTTTTTTATTTACAATTTTGAAAATCAATTCATTAAAAAGTAATAATTTTGCTTAAACTGCTAAAATTACTGTTTAGACAGAAAATCTATCAAGATTATACAAACATTATAGACAGATATTCTGTCAAAGTCAATTAAAATTTAAAAAAATTATAATATTTTAATATGAGTAAATTTTGTAATATATTAAAAGAAGAAAGAGAACGAAGTGGCTATTCTCAACAGCGGCTTGCTGATAAATTAAAGGTTGCTCGGTCATTAATTAGTCAATGGGAAAACGGAATTTGTGAGCCGAGTATTAATGATTTGTGTAAATTAAGCGTAATTTTGAATATTACCACAGATGAATTATTGGGCATGGATAACCTAGAAACTCAAGATATGATACGAAAAAGTTTAGATTTAAATTAAATACTTTTCCCCCTACTTTCGTAAATTTTGAAAAGTAGGTTTTTTAATTTTAATGAAATACAATTTAATTTTTTGAAAAACTTTTAAATATACGACTTTTGAAACCGTCATTCCCCCATATCAAATTTTACACAGATAAAAGCATAAACCTAATTACTAAAATTTTAAATATTTTAAACAAAGACTACTAAATATTAGTCAATGCGAGTATTAAATATGAGTTTGTGGCAATATTTTAGTATGATTAAAGATTTATTAAAGCAATACCGTAAGGAAAAGAACCTTACACAAGAAAGAACTGCAGAGATTTTAAATATTTCTCGAACTGGCTACGCAAGTTGGGAGCAAGGACTTTCTGAACCTAATATGACCGACCTTAGAAAAATTTGCGTACTATTTGATATTTCTGCTGATGAACTATTAGAAATTGAAAATGAGATGCAACGCCGAGAAATAGAAAAAGAACTAAACAAATAGTTATTTACTTAATTAAATTTAAACAAAAAAGGACACTATGCTGGTGTCCTTTTTATTGCACTTTTTAAATAATAAGCAACCACAATTTTATATTACATAAAAATTTTTAGTTCAAATTCATAAAAGGCTTTTCTTTAATCAAAACGCAACTAAGCCGCAACAATTAATTGAGAAAGTGTCTCTAACATATTTGTCAAATTTTTATACTCGCAATCAAAGAAATTGTTTATATTCTCAAAGTTGCCAACTTCTTCTTCCGTAAAGTCTGTTTCGTCCAAATCAAACAAGCGGTCAAAATCATAATTATTAATGATTTCGAGAACCATATCATAACCGTTTTGGAACAGCAAATCATAACTTAAAATTCTGTGGAACTGAGTAACAACCGCCTGCTCCGCGGAAGTCATTACGCCTTCCCTATTTTCAAAATTTTCAATAATATCTGCAATATTTAAATATGAAGCAAGAGCACTATTTAAGTCAGCGATATAGTTTTGAGAAGTGTAGTACTCGACATCGCCCCCATTATTTGTTGTTTGATGAGAACGGTCGTAAATATTCGAAAGATAAACATTTATATAAATATCAGCAAGAGATGTAAGAGTTTCAAGATAATATTTATTTATGCTACCTATAGCAGGTCTGCCGTCTGCACGGTCAGCAGTTTCAATAGTATTATAAGTATTGTACGCATCTATAAACTGCTGCGAAAAATCATTTGCCGTTATTACTAAATCAAAATATTTATCAAAAAGCGTTGCGAGAGTGCTACGCTCATAAGCGTTTCCAGGATTGAAGCCTTCTCGTGTTTCAAGTTTGTTTTTCTCAGTTAAAAAGGCATCAACTTTTCCTTTCAGTGTTTCTAGCGAGCTATATAATTCAGTACTTACATTATTTGGTACTTGTATACCTATTGTAACATTAATATAGGTTTTTATGTGCATCAAACTTGCTTTTAGTGCAGGCTCAAAAATTGACTGTTCACTTGTTAAATCATCATCTAGGCGTGTAAACAAATTAACTCTGTCCTGCTTTCCGTCATTAACTATTACATCACCATTTATAGCGTTTACAAGTGAGGGATTTTCGTAAACTATGTCAACATAACCATTTTCGTCAAATATCTTGCCTGTATACTCCTCGACAAAATCCTGGTATGCAAGTTGAAACTCGGAATAGGTGTGTTCTGTTTCGCCACAACCACTAAATAAAGGAATAGAACAAGCCACAATAACCGCAACTAAAATAGCAGAAATTGTTACTTTCTTTGCTTTTGCCATATCTTACCCTCCTATCCTTTGAGTAAGTCCTAAGCCGTTAGCGACTATTGCTAATGCTTGTTGAAAACTCTCGTTTCCGCTTTGCGCTGTATAATATTCGTTCTTATTTTCAGCCGAGTAGAAATCGTTAAAGTCATAAAGATTTACATTTGCCACTGTTTCCACGAAGTCTGCCATACTGCTTTGTGTAGACTGTTCAGTAAAGTTACTGTTGCTACAAGTCGCATAGAACACCATCATTGCTTTACTGTCTTCGTAAAGTGGTGTGTTTACTTGAGTTGCAAGTTTTCCATTTAACACACTCGACTGCACATTAAGGGCGTAAGTTTGAGCATATTTTTGGCTCAAAAAACCATTTACATTGTGATAATAATTGTCAGTTACATATCTAAAAACATCGTTTGTAATTTTTCTAAATGTATTTTCTAGATTGACAAAATCTCTTACCATTGTCGTAAAGTTCTCGTTCACCGCAGAAGTTGCGCCGAATTCCTCGTATGTGTCGTTAAACATGCGTTGACTTTGAAGCAATATTCCGAGTAAGCGTTCGTACTCAGCAATATTTCCGTTTATTGAATTAAGGCGAGAAGTATCTGTCGCGTTAAGATTTAAATAGACCATCATGTCTTTATAAGATGAAAGAATTAAAGAATCCATAGAATAGTTTAAGTAAACAGACTCAAAATCTGCATTAGACGATGTTTGAGCAAACTCATAATAAGCGCCATCTTCTAAACTGCCGATATTTCCTTCAAACTCTTTTTGGTCGGCAGATGTTAGCACCCTATTTAAATTTTCGTATGCTTCATTACTTGCGCCTGTCTTACCGAAGAAGAAAATGAAGTAAATAGCAACACCTATTAAAGCAAGCACTATCACGCAAACAGCAACTCTCGCGATAATTACACCTGTTTTTCCTGCCATAATTTCCTCCTAAATTTTTAACACTGATTCAATATCAAAGTATGACCACGGTTTTGTTTCGGGGGGATACGCTTTGAATGAATAATACTCGCCTTCTTTTTTCCCTTTAAAGCGCAGTCCTGTCAAAATCAGCGCAAGATTTGTGTTTTTTGCCAAAGTATCACCTTCGTAAATTTCATCACCAAATATAGATGAATTTAAGTCGGCCAATCCAAATCTAATAGTTTCAGGCAAATAAAAACCAGAGTGCATTTTAACAAGAGAGATTTTATCAGCGGTTTCTATCGTATTGTACTCAAAACTAATTTGAACCGCCCCCGTAGTAAGTTGTGGAATATGAGTAAATTTCCCCATCTTTTTGTCATATATTATGAACGCCTTATAAATACCCTTTTCGTTTTTGGGTACTCCAACTGTTACAGCCAAAAACTCCATTTCAAACTGTTTGCGTTTGTACAAAGCATGAAATTCTTTATATGTCTTTTCGTTCAAAGCATAAACAAGTATCCCGCCAACCTTAAATTCAAGGTGATAAATAGGATAAGCATCTTCTACCTTTAAATAGTCTTTAAGTTCAAGAGAAAATTTCGCCATGTTTGTATTTTGTGGCTTATAAACTGCCACAAAATCTTTATTTTCTACAAGTATGTAATCTTTCATTATTATTGCACCTTTATAACACTAATTTCACAATTTGTACCATTTATGTCCTGAACAACAAAGTCCCCTTCATTTCCTTGTTGCAAACAATCCGCAAGAACCGCAACCGAAATAAATTCCTTAAATTGCTGTAGTATGCTGTCAAGTTTATCATCTGTCTTATAGTAAATCTTTATTCTGTCTTCGACTTCGAAACCTGCAGATTTTCGCATGTTTTGAATCTTACTAATAAACTCGCGAGCATATCCTTCGTTTATTAAATCTTCGGTGAGAACAGTATCAAGTATAACCGTAATACCTCCAAAAGTTTCCGCGGTAAAATCTGCTTTACTGTGCGGGTAAATAAGAACATCGTCGCCACCGAGTTCAATACCTTTTTCGCTATCAACAATTATTGTTTCACCATTCTGCAAGCGAGATACCACATCATAAGCATCGCACTTTGCCAAAAATTCACGAATAATCGAAAGATTTTCGCGATATTTTGCGCCTAGCGTTTTTAACTGTGGTTTTAACTCAAAAGTTATATACTCTGCGGGGTTTTCGATGAATTCAACATTCTTGATATTTAAGTCATCAGCAATTACGGCTATTAAATCATTGTTTAAATCAACTTTGTTTGCTGAATATATAAACATGTTGCTTAACGGTTGACGGTTCTTTATATTGCTTGCATTACGCGCTGAACGCCCGAGTGCAACAATGTCTATTACTTCTTGCATTTCTGCATTTAACTTATTGTCAATAAGGCTTTCATCAGCCGTTGGATAATCGGTCAAGTGTACGCTAATTGCTGCGGAATTATTAACAGAAGATAAATTGCGGTAAATCTTATCACTCAAAAACGGCATGAACGGTGCACAAATTTTAGTAAGTGATAAAAGCGTGTGATAAAGCGTATTGAACGCTGCTGTTTTGTCTGCGTTTTCGCCGTCTACCCAAAATCTTTCACGACTGCGGCGAACATACCAATTTGACAAGTTATCAATAAACTTTGCAATTTCACGCGCACTATCAGTAAAGTTGTATTCTTTCATATAAAC
The DNA here is from genome assembly GCA_944377415.1 of uncultured Clostridia bacterium. GTDB lineage: Bacteria > Bacillota > Clostridia > Christensenellales > UBA1242 > UBA7867. Next base: position 13,479 of record CALWEW010000017.1, on the reverse strand, counting down.
ATCAATGTCGCGAATCAGCGCATTAAGTTGTGATAAAAGCCACTTATCCATAAGGCTAAGCGTACATTTACTTAAATCGCTCACAGGTTTGAAGTCATCAATGTTTGCATACAACACAAAGAACGCATAAGTATTCCACAAAGTCGAAATCGTTTTGCGCTGAACCTCAAGAATACTGTCTTCGTCAAGGCGTTTCCCCAACCATGGAGCCGAGTTTGAAAGCATATAAAACCTTACGGAGTCCGAGCCATACTTGTCAATAAGGTCATTCGCATCAACGACATTCCCAAGAGATTTACTCATTTTCTGCCCGTTTTTATCTGCGATATGTCCACTCATAACGACAGATTTATAAGGCGTGCAACCGAATACCGTTGTGGAAATTGCTTGAAGTGAATAGAACCAACCGCGAGTTTGGTCTTGCGCTTCGCAGATAAAGTCTGCTGGAAATTGCTCTTTAAATTTATCTTGATTCTCAAAAGGATAATGCCACTGTGCAAAAGGCATTGCGCCCGAATCATACCAACAATCTATTACCTGAGGTACACGAGTCATAGTGCCACCGCAATCACATTTAAAGGTGAAAGTGTCGATATACGGCTTGTGCAAATCTTTGATTTCTTTTGCGCCAGTCAACTCGCAAAGTTCAGTGCGGCTTCCGACTGCGTGAAGTTTACCACATTTATCGCATTTCCAAATATTTAGCGGCGTCCCCCAGTATCTGTCGCGCGACAAATTCCAGTCAAGCGCATTACTTAGGAAATTACCCATACGCCCTTCACGAACAGATTCAGGGTGCCATGAAACAGTATTGTTGTTTTCGACAAGTTTGTCGCGATATTTACTCATACGGATAAACCAGCCATTACGGGCATAGTTTATAAGTGGTGTATGACAGCGCCAGCAGTGCGGATAGTCGTGTTCATACTTCATTTCTTTCACCACAACTCCGCGCGCTTTTAGGTCTTCACAAATCTCATCATTTGCTACAATATTTCTTTTACCTGCGTACTTTGGCAAAACATCGTTAAAGCAACCTTTTTCATCAATTAATTTTACAAAAGGCAAGCCATACTCGTTACCAACATTTGAGTCATCGGCACCAAAAGCAGGTGCAATGTGCACAACACCTGTACCGTCTGTAAGCGTAACATAGTCAGCACAAGTTACATAATACGCCTTTTTGCCTTCAAGCACATTTTCAGGAAGTTCAAAAAGTGGCTTGTATTCTGTTTTCTCTAATTCTTTACCCTTATAACTTGAAATAATTTCGTATTCTTCAAAGAGTTTGCCTACTAAACTTTTAGCCATTATGTAGTGTTCATCACAATCAGGAATAGAAATTTCAACATAGTCAAATTCGGGGTTCACAGCAAGCGCGGTATTGCTCGGCAAAGTCCACGGCGTCGTAGTCCATGCGATAAAATATGTATTTGGCTTTTCTTTTAATTCAAACTTTACGAAAAGCGTTCTGTCTTTTACTTTTTCGTATCCTTGTGCGACTTCGTGACTCGCAAGACTTGTTCCACAGCGCGGGCAATAGGGCGCAACTCTATACCCCTCGTAAATGTCGCCTTGTTCAAATAATTTTTTTAATGACCACCACTCCGACTCAATATAGTCATTGTTGCAAGTGATGTACGCATCATCAAAATTAACCCAGAAGCCGAGTTTGCGCGTTGACTCTTTCCATTCGTTTTCGTATAAATTTACTATTTTTTTGCATTCGTCAACAAACTTCTGCACACCGAAACTTTCGATTTCAAACTTGTTTTTTATTCCTAAATCTTTTTCTGCCTTTAATTCTACGGGGAGCCCGTGAGCATCCCACCCTGCTTTTCGAAGTATTTTGCGCCCTTTCATCGCATAATAACGAAGAATTACATCTTTATAAAATCGTGTGCTCGCATGTCCTATGTGTGGCAAACCATTCATTCCTGGGGGGCCTTCATAAAATACAAAAGGCTTTGCGCCTTCGCGCAATTTTACGCTTTTATTGAATATATCTTCTTTGTCCCAAAAGTCTAAAATCTCTTTGTCTGTTGCAGGTAAATTTAATTTGCTATCAACTTTATCAAACATTTCTTTTCCTTTATATATTATAGTCATCAACAATTTTATTTAAGTCAATTACATCGGCAGGAGTAATAATGCCGATTGGGCGTTCAAGACTGTTGCCATTTTTTGTAATAATAATCGCAAGCATTTTACGATTGTTATAAAAAATATCAAGAGCTTCTTGAACAGTAAGATTTCGCGAACGAATTGTAAACACTTTATCAATATCTTGGTCTGAAATAACTTTACTTACGGCAGTTTTGTTAATAAAATTATCAATATTCTCGCCATTTTCAATTACTGAACCTAACACATTGACAATTCTGCCCGAAGTAATTACGCCCGAAATTGCTTCATGTTCACATACGGGAATAGTTTTAAAGCCCGTTTTGTAAATAGTTTCAAGTGCTTTTTTTAATGTTAATTCTCCATCAAGAACTAACACATTCTTATTTGCGACTGAACTATTAATAACTAGTGGCGGGCGCGACAAAATATCTGCAATCTTTTCCATTTCTTCCACGACATCGTCATGCGGTTCAGCAATAATTCGTTCTTCATTACTGTTGTGAATGATTGCGTTGCGTAGGCGCGCGTAGTCGATTAATTTATCTTCGTAGCGGCGAACAATACTGTTTAATGATACTGCCCTGCGTATCATGTCACTAAAAGTAATATTGCGCTTAAAATTGTAGACCGCACGAAGTGTTTGGTCTATTTGGTTATAAGCATTTATAAATCTTAAAGCATTTGATTCCATATAATACCTCGTATTGTTTAAGTTTAGCATATTCGTCATAAAATAACAATAATTTTGTTGCTAAATTTTTATAAAAAGGAAATTAAAAGCTTTTTAATGAAGTTTTCATAAATTTACTTGATATTTTATGCAATCTGTGTTATACTATTTTTACTGTGCTAGACGGGAAGCCAGCGGTGTCCTGTACCTACAATCCGCTTTAGTAGGGTCGAATACCTTTCTCGGTAGTGCGTTAGGTTAAGCACGCGTTTATTATTGCGTGATGAACGCTAAGGTCTTGTGCAATGGTGTGCCATGAACCATGTCAGGTGCGGAAGCAAGCAGCATTAAGTGGATTTCACCATGTGCCATAAGGTAGCCTTACGGGAGCGTTTTAATGAATTGCGACTTAATTTAACCCTAACAAAAAAGGTTGCACAGTATTTGTTGACATTTTATCTTTTATATACAAAAAGTTTCGAGCGTTCTCGAAACTTTTTTCATTTATATTAGATACTAACTAACAATTAACAAACTTCTTTTTACTAACACAAATTATAACTGCACTAAAAATGCGTAAATTATTTGAATTACATACTTAATTTTTCGCCTGCAAGAATGTGAATGTGTAGGTGCATTACTTCCTGCCCTGCATCATTTCCCTTCTCGCCTTTTTGATTTACGACAATTCGATATCCATTTTCAAGTCCTAATTCTTTTGAAAGTGTAGGAATTTTTGCCAAAATTCTGCCGAGTAGAGCTTCCTCTTCACGCTCTGCCTCGCTTAATAGTGCAAAATGCTTGCGCGGAACAGCCAAATAATGCAATTTTGCCTTTGGACTTAGGTCGGGAAAAACAACAAAATCATCATCTTGATAAACAATATTGCTAGGTATTTCCCCTTTTATAATTTTACAAAACACACAATTTTCCATAATTTTACTCCTTTTTACTTAATTCTTTCCATTGAGATTTAGTAAGCTCGAATTCAATACCTTCTTGATTTTTGCCATTTGCATCTTTAAATTCAAAATGATTTGTTTCTATAGCTTTTATTTTATCTTTGTAGAAATGAATCGCTCTTGTATTGTTTGCGTTTGTTGAGATTTTGACTTTATCTACTATATCACTAGAAAAAAGTTCTTTAAAAAACTTCTCTATCGCAAAAGTGCCAATGCCTTTGTTTTGATACTCTTCGTTACAAATTTTTATACCGAAATCAGCAACACCGTCTTTTATATCGGCGCTAATTTCGCCTATTGGTTCGGAACCATAGTAAATTATAAATAACAGATTATAGAATGGACGATTTTCAATTTGTGCACGGACTTTTTCAACCGTCGTGCCAACACCGTTTGGAAAACCAGCATGCGCCATAACTTTGCCATCATTCCACCATTTCGTTAAAACAACAGAATCATCTGGTTGGGCTTTTTTTAATTTAACCTTACTATCATAGTAACTTAATGTTAATTTTTTATCAAAAATTATCCAGCCACGACAATCAAACTCATCGTCAAGTAACGCTATTTTAAAGCCAACATCGCCAATCACTTTGTCTATATTTTTTTTAACATTTTCATCAAGATTTTCTAAAAGCATCATATCCTCTAAAAGTTGCCTATTTTTATAATAGAAATCTTGAATTTTATCTAATTCATTAATTGCTGTTTCTATATCAGTTATTTTTTCAACTCTTTCCAAATCTCCATTCAATATTAAAGCAGATAACTTATCTAAAATTTGTTTATAGTTTTCTTTCTTTTCCATTAAATTCTCTCTTTTAATTTTGCATAATTAAATTTATTTACGCTTCCTCAACTTTCATGACGAAGTCGCCTAAGACTCCGTCAAGGTAGGGTTTTCCACAGCGAACCATTGCCAAAGTATTCAGCTCCACAAAGCCTGCTGGCACATAAATTTTTGTATAGTTGCGAGCGTGTCCTACTGTGTACCCGTCCTTGTCCTGCTCCGCCAAAAATTCGTAAATCATGTCTTTTTCGCGTTCCAAAAATTCTTGCTTCATTTTGTTACGCAGTGCGGTAATTTTTGCGACACGCTGCTTTACGGTTTCAGGGTCGACTTGCTTCATGTCAGCCGCAACCGTTCCCGAACGCTTTGAATACGGGAAAATATGCATATCCGAAAAACCAATTTCCTCAACATTTTTTAGCGTTTCTTCAAAATCTTCGTCGCTTTCTTCGGGGAAGCCGACAATTAAATCAGTTGTTATTGAACAACGCGGGAATGCGTCACGGAGCATTTTAACTTTCTTTTTAAACTCGGCAATGGTATAACGCCTATTCATTGCCTTTAAGGTACGGTCGCACGCAGACTGCACGCTCAAATGAAAGTGGTCACAAAAGTTTGGCATGCTCGTCATTATTTTTATTAATTCAGGCGTGATTATGTTCATTTCAATAGAACTTAATCGAATTCGCGCGTTGATTGTAGACAAAGAAGAAAGAAGTGTTCCTAAATCACTGTCGATGTCATGACCGTAATCACTTAGATTTATTCCTGTAAGCACAATTTCGTGGTGCGTTTTTGCAAGGTTGTATGCTTCAACCACAACACTTTCAAGGTCGCGGCTACGGCTTCGCCCCCTAATATACGGGATAAGGCAGTATGAACAATAGTTATCACAGCCGTCTTGCACTTTTAAATATGCGCGAGTGTGCTTTTGTTTAACCTGCTCGCGAGTTTTCTTTTCAGGAAAATACTCGTAATCAAACGCGGGGTCAACAACATAATTCCCCTTTTCTTCTATTAAGTCGGGTATCCAAACTTTACCGCCCGTACCGACAACGACTGTAACATTAGGCTTGTCCGTAAACTTTGAAGCATCATGCTGACTAGCACAACCGCAAACAATTATTTTCGCGTTTGGCGACAATTTTTCTAACTTTGCTATCATTTGACGAGATTTGCGCTCAGCTTCATTAGTAACAGCGCAAGTCGACAAAATATATATGTCCGCTGGCTCAAGTTCCGCCGTTACTTCATGCCCGCGCTCACGCAAAACACGCGCAATTTCATCTGCTTCATACTGATTTACCTTACACCCTAGTGTCAACATTGAAATTTTCATTTGTATCACTTCCTAATTTGTTTTATATAATTCCCGTTGCAATTCAAAGTATAATGTATGCTTTCGCTTAATACATACTCTTGAAACATACACAATACAGTAAAAACTGATTTGATTTTCAGCTTTTCTTATTTCTTCCAAAAGTCGAATTGATAGTTTAGCGCACTCAAAAGCGCGATGCTTGCGGTTTCGGCGCGTAAAATATTTACCCCTAAACTTACAACTTTTGCTCCGCGTTCAACAAGTTCGTCAATTTCTTTTTTACTAAAACCACCTTCGCTTCCTATTATTATAGCAGTATCTTTTGTGTTGTCAAACTTTGATAAAACTTCACGAGCGTTCGTTCCATCGTTTTCGTACGCAACTACTATTTGTGAAAAACTTTTTAAAGTGTCTAGCATACCCTTGAAAGTTTTAGTTTCATAAATTATGGGCAAAAGAGCCCGTCCCGACTGTTTGCACGCTGCTAGCGCCACTCGATTAAATCGCTCAACTTTTCCACCCTTATCTTTTACTGTACAGTATTCACTTTCAAACGGATATATTTCATCAACGCCAAGTTCAGTACATTTTTGAATGGCTATATCCATTCGTTCGGACTTTGTGAGCGCCATAAAAAGCGCAATTTTATTTTTTCTTCTTTGTGGCGTAACTACTTCTATTATATTAGCAATCGACTGTTTTTTATTTACATCTGCCAGTTCACAAAAGTAAACATTACCATCATTTAAACAAACATCAATTCTATCACCAACACGCAAACGCAACACAGAAAATAAATGAGTATTTTCACCGTCATCAATTATAATTTTATTGTCACGCTTATCTTCTACTGGAACAAAAAAACGCGCTCTTTCCATCACACACTTCCTTTTGCTGTTAGTATAACACAAAAAAGTCGCATTGTAAACAAATAGTGGCACTCAAAAATTTGTAAATATTTTTCTTTGATTATAATTTTTATAATTAGATTTTAACTGATTTTAGATACTATGCACGGGTATTATGCATATATTATGCATGCATAATACCTAGTGTTTAAGCCATTTTTTGTCTTCTCGTAATATTTTCAAAAGCGATAATACAAAGCCACTGTTAATTATGAAAAACAACAAAACAAACAAAAAAGTGAGTTCAATAACTCACCTTTTGCAAAAACTATGTCATTAAATTTTTAACTTTATTAAACTCTTATAATGACTTAACAGACTTATTATAATTATTATATTTATCAAACTTATCAAGCGGAAATTTTTCTTCGAGCATACTTTGAATTTCTTTCTTTGATTTCCCTGAAACTTTTGGCAACTCTACTTTTACAGTAATTAGCATATCACCATATGAATTTCGGTTAAGCTCTTTTATTCCTTTACCTTTTAACTTTAATATAGTTCCACTTTGCGTGTTTTCTGGAATACTAAGTTCAAGTTTTCCATCAAGGCTAGGAATTATTACCTTGCCACCAAACATAGCAACTGTAAACGGTACAGGAACATCAAGCAAAACATCATAACCATCACGGCGTAATAGAGGGTGCTTTGTTATGCTTACATTTACGAGTAAATCGCCAGCAGGTCCGCCACGCATTCCAGCCTCACCATAGCCACGAGCAATTACGACTTGACCATCGTCAATACCTGCGGGAATATTAATCGAAGTTGTACGCTGCCCGCGTTTTACGCCCGCGCCGCCACAAGTAGAGCAACGCTCTTTTATTACTTTACCTGTACCATTGCAAGTTTTACAAATTCCAGTATTCATTACCCTACCGAAAATTGTATCTTGCGAAAATTGCACTTGACCAGAACCGTTACAATCTGGACAGACATTGTATTCAGTTCCGCCCTTTGCACCTGTCCCATGGCATTCAGGACATTCTTGCGTGCACATATATGTTATATCACGCTTTACACCTTTTGCGGCTTCTTCAAATGATAAAGTTACCTTTACATTGATATCTCTACCCTGTACAGCATAATTCGAAGCGCGAGCATTTCCGCCAAAACCACTGAATATGTCACCAAAAATATCGCCGAAATTGAAACTAAATCCGCCGCCACGAGCACCGCCTTGACCTCCGCCAAAAAAGTCATTAGGGTTAGGCCCGTTTGCGCTACCGTACTGGTCGTAATTAGATTTCTTTTGTGGGTCGCTCAAAACCTCATATGCTTCGTTTATTTCTTTAAACTTATTCGCGGCATCGGGGTTATCTTTGTTTAAGTCAGGGTGATATTTCTTCGCTAATTTACGATACGCGGACTTTATTTCGTCCGCGCTCGCATTTTTATCGACACCTAAAATCTCATAATAGTTTTGTGCCACTTTTTACTCCATTAATCTGCTTTCTTTGCATCGCCGTCTTTCACTTCGACATCAGGTTCGTCTTTCTTTTCTTCACCCGCTGCTTTGTCGGCGCTTTGATTTGCTTGATAAAGTTTTGCAATAATATCTTGACTTGATTTTGATAATTCGTCGATTGCTTTCATGATTTTATCTTTGTCATCAACTTTGATTTCTTCCTTAGCCTTTTCAATTGCTTCGGTCAATTTCTTCTTGTCGTCTTCTGTAATTTTGTCGCCACTTTCACGCATTGCCTTTTCAAGTCCTAAAATAAGTGAATCTGCTTGATTGCGTTGTTCAATAATTTCACGGCGCTCTTTGTCTTCTTTTGCATACTTTTCGGCATTCTTGATTGCCTCGTTGATTTCTTCTTCTTTCATGTTCGAACTTGCCGTGATTGTAATTTGCTGTTGTTTACCAGTGCCTAAATCTTTTGCACTTACATTTACGATACCGTTTGCATCGATATCAAATGTAACTTCAATCTGCGGAACACCTCTAGGTGCTGGTGGAATGTCTGTAAGGTTAAATCTTCCTAGGGTCTTATTGTCTTTTGCGAACTCGCGTTCACCTTGCAGTACATGAATTTCAACACCAGGTTGATTGTCGCTTGCTGTTGAGAAAACTTGTGATTTCTTTGTAGGAATTGTTGTATTTCTGTCGATAATACGAGTAAATACACCACCCAAAGTTTCAATACCCAACGAAAGCGGAGTTACATCAAGTAGCAATACATCTTTTACATCGCCACCTAATACACCACCTTGAATTGCGGCACCAATAGCGACACATTCATCTGGGTTAATACCCTTAAAGCCTTCTTTGCCTGCAAACTCTTTTACAGCATCACAAACAGCAGGAATACGAGTACTACCACCAACTAGAATAATCTTATGAATTTGGTCTTTTGTAAGATTTGCATCCTTTAAAGCGGCTGCGGTTAAGTCAATAGTTTGCTTTACAAGGTCGCTAGTTATATCGTTAAATTTTGCACGAGTAAGTTCGTACTCAAGGTGCTTTGGACCACTTGCATCTGCAGAAATAAACGGGAGAGAAATGGTAGTTTTCATAGATGCAGACAAGTCAATTTTTGCTTTTTCTGCTGCTTCTTTCAATCTCTGCATAGCAGTTTTGTCGCCAGACAAATCAATGCCTGTTTGCGACTTAAATTCGCTAATTAAGAGGTCAATAATGCGCTGGTCAAAGTCATCGCCACCAAGACGGTTGTTACCTTTTGTTGCTATTACTTCAAACACGCCATCACCGATTTCAAGTACTGATACATCAAATGTACCACCGCCGAGGTCAAATACCAAAATCTTTTGATTTGCGTTTTCTGCCTTGTCAAGACCGTATGCAAGAGCGGCTGCAGTCGGCTCGTTTATAATACGCAATACTTCAAGGCCAGCAATTTTACCAGCATCTTTTGTTGCTTGACGCTGACTGTCCGTAAAGTAAGCAGGAACAGTAATAACTGCTTGAGTTACCTTTTGCCCTAAATATGCCTCAGCATCGTTTTTCAATTTTGTCAAAATCATTGCACTAATTTCTTGCGGTGTATATTGCTTGTCGTCAATTTTCACCTTGTAATCACTACCCATTTCACGCTTAATACTTGAAACAGTGTGTTCAGGATTTGCAACAGCCTGACGCTTTGCAACTTGACCTACAAGACGCTCACCATCTTTTGCGAATGCGACTACACTGGGAGTCGTACGAGAACCTTCTGCGTTAGGAATTACAACGGGTTCGCCGCCTTCCATAACTGCCACACATGAATTTGTTGTACCTAAGTCAATACCTATAATTTTTGCCATAATAATATATCTCCTTTACAATTATTACCTAACTTAATTTACTTTGCTATTTTAACCATAGCAACTCTTACTACGCCGAAGGGACTTGTAAAACCGCTTTTGATTTCTTCGGTAATCTGTCCGCTCGGCACGCCTTCGACCTCTTCCGCAACGACAACATTGTGTAGGTTCGGGTCATATTGCACACCAACAGTTTCAATAGGAGTTATACCCAAACTGCTTAAATTAGAAATAAATTCACGCTCAATCATCGCTAAACCTTTTAGCGTGTTGTCGTCCTGAATGTGCTTCGATGCCGATTGTATTGCATCGAGTGCAGGAAGTAAAGCCTTCACAGCATCGAAAATACCGTTCTGTCTTGAAGTAGTCGCAAGGTCGGCATTGCGCTTGCGATAATTCGAGAAATCGGCTTGAAGTTGTTGAAGCATCTTTGTAAGAGCGATGCTATTCTCTTTTTCAATTTGAAGTTTAAGGTTCAAATCTTCGGGCGGCGACATCTCGTCTTCCGCCTGCTCTCCCGCTACCAGGTCTTCTTGACCAGCGACGACATCGTCGTTAATGTCGATTGTTTCTTTTTCGTCTTGAACATCGTGTTCATGTTTATTTTTGCTCATCTTTTTCTCCTTTGGCATTGTCTAATGCTTTGAGATTTGCAAACTCTCCAACAACAAATTTTAAGGCACTCGCGATGCGCTGATAATCCATGCGCTGCGGGCCTATTATACCGATACTTGCGATACTTTCACCATCGACAGTATAGTCAGCGCGAGCAACTGCGCAATCTTGTAAATCATGAACAGGGATTTCAGAACCGATTTTAAACGATATTTCCGCATCATTGTCGTCATCAAAAATTTGTTCCAAATCATCTTTGTTATTTAGCGCATCGATTACTCTCTTTGCCTTTTCAACATCGCGATACTCGGGACTATTTAAAAGCCTTAACTGCCCCCTTGCTGTAAAGCCACCAGAGTTTGCGATTTTATCACACAATTTTTTTAATGAAAGTATCATTGTATCGAAAATCGAACTGAAATTTAAAAGTTCTGTTTTCATGTCTGTGCGATAGTTTTCGATATTTTGTATCATGTCCGAAACGGTATGACCTCTAAAAGTGGTCGTCAAGAAATTGCTTGCATCAACATAGGTTTGCATTGGAGTGTCCGCATTTGCTGGCATAAAATTGTTGATGATGCCACTATTTGTTTCGATTAAAATTAGCGCTTGTCCTGTCATAAGCGGAACAATTTTCACATTGTTAATCGTTAATTTTTCAAAACCTTTTAGCATCACAACCGTGGGATAATTTGTCGCCTTGCTGACAATGTCTGCAATTTCATTAACCATGTCGCCTAAATACACGGCTCTATTACGAAATATTCCATGGATTTCGTCCAAAATTCCTTTGTCAAGCGGAACATCTTCCATAATAGAATCTACAAAATACCTGTAACCTTTTGCTGTTGGTACGCGACCGCTCGAAGTATGAAGTTGTCGTAAATACCCCATTGCCTCAAGCGCGTTAAGTTCGTTTCGCAATGTCGCAGTGCTCAAATCTGCTTGGCTGCGAGTTTTTACATTGCTACTCGTAATCGGGCTAGCATTTTGTATGTATTCTTCGACAGCATTAAGAAGTATTTCTCGTTTTCTGCCGTTTAGTTCATCAAACACGCATAACCCTCCTTTTTAGTCATTATCGTTTTGATTGCTAGCACTTTATATATTTGATTGTTAGCACTCTCACATCAAGACTGCTAATATCATACTACTATATTATTCCTTTGTCAACAAAAAATACACACTTTTTTAAAAAATTTTCTAAACTTTTTAAAATTATTTTATATAAGGTTATAAAGACAAAACTATTCGTAAAACACCATGCATAGTATCATGCATAATATAGAAAAGTACCGTGATACTAATAGTGTCATGGTACTTTTCTGTATTAGGAATTAGAAATTAGGAGTTAGGAATTAATGCGCGCTAACGCGCAAGTATCTAAGGCACAGTACTACTACACATTTTGTGTATAGGTTTGGTTTTTACATAATTATTAAATATTACTGCGTTAGCAGTCATTAATTGCTAATTGCTAATTGCTAATTTTATGTAGTAGCGAATGCTAAAAATATCATCTATGTTGTCAGTGTCGTCATTTTGGTGGCTGTTGTTTATTGTGTAATTGCTTGTGGAATTAAACAAAGTCGTTGTCTGTGTTTGTGTCGTCGTTTATGTTGCCTTTATCTATTGCCCCAAATACTGCAAAAATTTGTTTGCCGTTTACTATTTCAAAGGGTATGCGGGCACTCATGTGTGAGGTGCCTATTAAAGTGATTTCGTTATCGTTTTCGTCTGTATATGAGATAAACTCGCCGTCTATCATCCACCCCTTAAACTCGTAGCCTGTGTATGCTTTTGCTATTACTATTACTTCGGTTAGGTTCTCGGTTGTTGTGTATCCTTGTATTCGCGCTTCGCCTATCGCGTATAGCGAAGTGCCGTCTGTGTTTGTACTCCCCGTATCAATACTTCCGTCTGCATTTTGATACGCTACCGATACTCCCACTCCGTCTAATGAGCCTGCGGGTTTAAAGTTTTGTGCTGTGTCTGTAAAGTCTAGGTATATGGTAAAGGGAGCTGTTGCGTTGTATACTTCAAGGACAAAACTGTTTCCTGTTGTGTTTGTTATATAGTGAACTGCGGTGCAGTATTCTTGCCCGCTAATGTATCCGTCTATTGCGGATACTTTATTATAGTCTTCTTCGTTTGGAGTACCACTTTGTATTACTGCTATTCGGTATAAATAGTTTGTATCTATTGTTTGTATTAGATAACTATGTGTTACACCGTCATTACTTTCACGGAGTATTGTAAACTCAGTGCTAGGGTTTGCTGATGTGATTGTTATTCCACCCTCAAATACTGCGGTGTATGTAGCATCTTGTGTAACGGTTATTGTGTATTCACTCTTTCCTATACTTTCGGGTATTAATGTGTTTCCACCGTCTAAACTCCAACCTACAAAAGAGTATCCAGCGTTTGGCGTTGCGGTTAGAGTGATTTGAGAATTAGGAACTATATCACTTTGTCCACCGCTTGCAGTACCCGAGCCTTCGGGAGTTACTGCGGTAGTTACGCTATATTTTACAAGATTTTGTAATGCTGTTAACGAGATGTGAGCGGCAGGACGGACGCCGTAGCTATTGTTCACACGGTTGATGCTAGCGGAGCCCGAGGAGTCACCTAGCATCGCACTGCCGCTATAGCTGGAGTGGCCGGAGCGCAGCCAGCAATAGTTTGTGTAGTTCGTCAATGATGCCCCTGTATCATAACGAGTTTCAGTATAGGCATTGCTGGCTATATTCCATAAACCACCTTCTGTAGTGCTTGCATTTCCACTTCCTGTTTGGTCATTTAACACTTCAAATGCGGAC
>CALWEW010000016.1 GCA_944377415.1 uncultured Clostridia bacterium | reverse complement strand
CAAAAATAGTATTACGATTATTGGTGAACGTACGCCTCTGCACGCGCAAGGCTTTTTCGTGTACGACAGCAAAAAGAGTGGAGGCGTAACTATCTGGCACTTGCGTTTCGGCAAGTCCCCTATTACTGCGCCTTATGAAATTGAGCAAGCGGACTTTATTGCATGCCACAACCCGCGCTATATCGGAAAATACGACTTTTTACCGCGCCTTAAAAATAATGGAACGCTGCTATTAAACTGTGCGTGGACGCCTGATGAAATTGAGCAAAAACTCCCCGCAAATTTCAAACGCGAATTAGCACGCCGAAACATTAAACTATTTATCATTAACGCTGAAGATTTGGCTGCGAAACTCGGCTTGCGCGGAAAAATTAACACGATTATGCAAAGCGCTTTCTTTAAGTTAAGTAACATTATTCCGTACGAGCAAGCAGTCGTTGCGATGAAGAATGCGGCTAAAAAATCATACGGAAAAGCAGGAGAAGCAGTTGTTGAACAGAACTACAAGGCTATTGATGCTGGTGGCGAACAGATAACTGAAATTAAAATTCCGTCATCGTGGCAAAATGTATCAAATGAAATAACAACCGAATTTGAGCCAAATAAAAACAAATTTGCAACTGAAATCATGGAGCCGATTGCGCGCTTAAAAGGCGATACGCTCCCCGTCAGTGCGTTTAATGCAGACGGGCATATTCCAACTGACACTGCCCGCTACGAAAAGCGCGGTATTGCGCCACAAATCCCTTGCTGGCTCAAAGAAAATTGCATTCAATGTAATATGTGTAGTTTAGTTTGCCCACACGGAGCGATTAAGCCTGTTTTAATTGATGAAAATGCCGAAGTGCCAGACGGTTTTGAATGCGTGAAGGCGACCGCTGCCGAAGGCAAAAAGTTTAGAATACAAATCAGTCCGCTTGATTGTACGGGCTGCGGAAGTTGTGCAAATGTTTGCCCCGCTAGGAATAAAGCGCTTGTCATGAAAGATGGCGAAAGCCAAACGGAGCAAGAGCGCGAGAACTACCGCTTCGCCGAAAACATTGAAAACCCGCAAATTTTCAACAAGTACACTATAAAAGGCAGCCAGTTTGCTCCGCAACATTTTCAATTTAGTGGTGCATGCGCTGGCTGTGGCGAAACGCCTTATATTAAACTTGCCACTCAACTCTATGGCGACAAAATGGTAATCGCGAATGCCACAGGTTGCAGTAGTATTTACGGCGGAAGTTTCCCGAGTTGTCCATATACGATAGACAGCAAGGGACACGGTCCCGCATGGGCAAACTCGCTTTTTGAAGATAATGCGGAATTTGGGCTCGGCATGCGCCTTGCGCTTGATGCAAAAAAGGCTAATTTAAAAACAAAATTAGAGCAACTTGCCGCGCTCTGCCCTATTCTTGCGGGATATATTGACGAATGGAACGGAGCGAACACTCTCGACGACAGCGAACGCGCTAGCAATGAACTTATCGATGCGATTGAGCAGAATTTTGACACAGCAAACGCACAGGCGCAAGAACTTATGAAAGAAATTTTAGCAAGCAAAAATGACCTGAACGACAAGTCCGTTTGGATAATCGGTGGCGACGGTTGGGCTTATGATATAGGCTATGGCGGTTTGGACCATGTGCTTGCAAGTGGTAAAAATGTGAACATTCTAGTATTAGATAGTCAAGTTTACAGCAACACTGGCGGGCAAGCAAGCAAGGCAACCCCTGCGGGCGCAGTTGCAAAATTTGCCGACCACGGAAAGCAAACCAGCAAGAAAAATCTCGGGCTCATGGCAATGTCTTACCCTGATGTGTATGTCGCACAAATTGCGCTCGGTGCAAATATGAATCAAGCGTTAGTTGCGATAAAAGAAGCCTGTGAATATGACGGTGTGTCGCTAATAATTGCATATTCGACTTGCATAAATCACGGAATTGATATGTCGCAAGGCATGCTTGTCATGCGTGAAGCAGTCGCATCTGGTTACTGGCATTTATTCCGCTATAGCCCTGTAACTCGAAAATTAATTTTAGACTCGCCCCGCCCGACCGAAGATTTCATCGAGTTTGCGAAAAAGGAGCGCCGCTTTGCGAACCTATTTAAAAAGAACCCCGAACACGCTACCGCCCTTCTTGAAAAGGCGAAAGCGGACAGCGAATTACTCCGTGCTAAACTCGAAAAACTCGCCGAAGAGTAAGCAAATTAATCTTTAAACACTATAACAAAAAGTACAATGATGTTGTTTCTCGTATCATTGTACTTTTATTTTTTTCATTTTTAATATCATAAAGCCGAAAAAGATATAATCGCTATTTATCAAATTTATAAATCAAAACTATTCGCAAAATTATATGCATAGTACTTTGCATAGTATTAAAAGTATAGTGATACCTTTTTAGATTAGGAATTAGGAGTTAGGAATTAGGAGTTATGGCACTGCGTGAGCGTTAATTTAAATATTAGTAATTTATTGTTGTGAGGATGTCTATTCAAACATAGCAAACACTTGTTTCCCATCTATTAGTGATAGTGGAATGTTAGCTGTACGGTATGCTGAACCCGTGAGAGTAATTGTTCCGTTTGTGTCATCGGTGTATGAGATAAACTCGCCGTCTACTTGCCAACCTACAAATGCATATCCTGTGTATGCCACCGCTTCAAGAGTTACATACTCTACTCCATCTATTGTTGTATAACCTTTTATTCGAGCTTCGCCGATTGCACTAATTGTTGTTTCGTCTGCATTTATGCTACCGTCTGCGCTTTGATACGCCACGGATACTGCTACCCCGTCTACACTGCCACCTGCTGTGTAGTTCTGGGGCTCGGTTGTGAAGCCGAGATATATTGTAAATGGAGCCATGGCGTAATAGACTTCAAGGACTAATTCCGTGCCTGTGGTGTTTGTAATGTAATGTAATGCTAAGCAGTATGTACCTGTGTTTAGATAACCGTCTAGTGAAGAAACTTCTTGATATAAATCTTGGCTAATTGTGCCGTCGTTTGATACTAAGGCTATACGGTTTATGTAATAGCCGTCTTTCATGTTAATTAGGTAACCTTTTACGATTGAGTCGTCTGTTTGACGAGTTATATCAAACTCAGCGCCACCGCTCTCTGAAGTAATTAGAATGTCAAAATCAAATACAGCGGTAAAGGTGTATGTTCCAAAATCGGTTATAGTATAGTTTAGGGTTGTATTTGCAATTTGTTCACTTGCTATTTCATTGCCGTTCTGAGTAACTTTTACTTCCCAGTATAAGAATTCTGCACTTCCGTTCGGGGTTACCGTTGCGGTAATTTCGGTGCCGTATGTGATTGAAGCGGGTTCGGTGTATGAGAGAGCACCAAAGTTTTCATTACAGTTTACTGATACATTCCACTCCATGAGTTTAAAGTTTGAGTGGTCTGAGGGGCCTGTGAATTTGTTTGTATTAGCAGTATCAATAGCAATTGCATTATCTAGACTTGTTTGGTCCTTAAACCAATATGTTACATTGGAGTTGTTAGAAGAAAAAGCAAATGAGCCTATCATCGAAGTATCTGAAGTGATGTCGTTATAAAAGTATACATTGATTAAACTTGAACAATATTCAAACGCAGAATTTCCTATGCTGGTTACACTATCGGGAATGTTGATTGATGTTAAACTTGAACAACCGTAAAATGCCCAACCTCCTATGCTGGTTACACTGTCTGGTATTGTGATGGACGGTAAACTGTGGCAATCATAAAATGTACCATATTCTATACTTGTTACTCCATCTGGTATGTTGATTGAAGTTAAACTTGAACAACCGGAAAACGCAGAACTTCCTATGCTGGTTACGCTGGATGGTATTGTGATGGACGGTAAATTCTCACAACCATTAAATGTATGACTTTCTATACTCGTTACTCCGTCAGGGATGTTGATTGATGTTAAACTTGTACAACCGGAAAACGCAGAACTTCCTATGCTGGTTACACTATCGGGAATGTTGATTGATGTTAAACTTGAACAATCGTCAAACGCAGACTGTCCTATGCTGGTTACACTGGAGGGGATGTTAATCGATGTTAAACTTGAACAACCGTTAAACGCAGAATTTCCTATGCTGGTTACACTGTCTGGTATTGTGATGGACGGTAAATTCTCACAACCATAAAATGTATAACTTTCTATACTTGTTACTCCGTCGGGTATTACTATAGGAGATGTTAAACCTGAACAATTGTAAAACGCATAATCTTCAATAGTTGTGGTTGTGTCTAATATATTGTATTCTGTGAGAGTTGTACCAGCAGGACACGCCATTAATCTAGTTCCGTCTTTTATATATAATACTCCGTTATCGTCTTTGTAGTTTGGATTGTTTCCGTCTACTTCTATTGAGATTAAACTTGTACAATTGAAAAACGCAGAATTTCCTATGCTGGTTACGCTATCTGGAATATTAATTGATGTTAAACTTGAACAAGATTCAAACGCAGAATTTCCTATGCTGGTTACGCTATCTGGAATATTAATTGATGTTAAACTAGAGCAACCAGAAAATGCCTGAGTATCTATACGAGTTACACTATCAGGAATAACAACTGATTGTAGACTAGAACAACCAGAAAACGAATTCCATTGTATAGTAGTAACTCCGTATGGTATATATACGGATGTTAAACTTGAACAATCTCTAAACGCATAATAACCTATATTTGTAATAGTGTCGGGTAAAAATACTTCCGTTATAAAAGAACGGATAGGATAAAATACTGCATTACTTGAACTGATAGAATTTCTACCGTACATAGTAGTAATTGTGCGAGGAGTGCCGTTTATGGTTACGGTTTCGGGGATGACGATAGTTGTGGCGGTGGAACTTGCATTACGGGTTACTCTATCAAGACGACAAACTGTTGCGCTTTCACTTGAATAATATATATCAAGAGCAAAGTCGTAATTATCGGCAGAAGTTACGGTGCCGTCTGCCATTATGTATACATCACCCGTTACAGCATCGGCGGGCGGTGTGGTGTTGTGCGAAAGAAGGATGCCGAGAGTTACCCCGCCTGCTACTAAAACAGCCACGACCACAGCAAGAATTGTATACAATTTGTACTTTGAAAAAAATTCTTTTACTGCCATTTAATTACCTCTTTTTTTATTTTAAATAATAATGTTCTAAGTTTGCAAAAATAGCGTAAGTTAAGTAAAAGCTTTAAAACGGTAGTTTACAAAAACAAGTGAAAAAACATATAATCATACACTTAACGAAAATAGTCTACACCATTTCTTTACTAAATATTTCAAAAGGAACAAAGTGTTCTAACCATTTTTTAGAATTTAATTCAAATAAAAGAAGCAAATCTAAAACAAAATGCTCGTTTAGATACATAATAGTAAAAATACTGCGCAAAATATTTCATGTTTCGTGAAATACAATTTTAGTATATTTGATTTTTCATGAAATGTCAAACAATGTATTACAATAAATTTGAAAAAGTAAAAATTTTTATATAAACTCTATTGCATAGAAACTATAAAAACAATCGTTATTTAAATATAAATTATAAATAATAAAGCCTAATATAAATAGCACAACAAAATTAAAATATTTATTTAAAAGAGTGATACAAAAATGTTAGAAAATCTCATTAAATTACGGAAGGGGCGCGGTTTAAGGCAAAAAGATGTTGCTGACACTCTTAATATAGCAACCAGCACATATAGTTACTGGGAAAAAGGAATAAATGAGCCTGACCTAAAAAGTTTGGTTGCACTTGCTGATTTTTTTGAAGTATCTACTGATTATTTATTATCACACAAGCAACCACAAAATGTATCACTCATAATTAACACAAATAATGACGAAATGCGCACCTATCATTTAGCAACGAACGAACTAAAAATTATTACACAACTTGCCGACGAACTTGCAAAAAGATAGCAAATAAACATTATAGCAAAAAGAGTATACTTAAGTAAAACTTAAATATACTCTTTCTTTTATATTACTAAAATAATATGTTACTAAACTAAAAGATGATTAATCAAATTTGATTTGTTGTTCAAAAAAACAAAGCATAGTACCTGCATAATATATGTGCATAGTACTTCTTTTTACACTTTTATGTCTAAAACTTTGAGTTGGATGTCGCCCATGTTTACAGACTTGTATGTTACTATATCGCCGACCTTCGCGCCGATTAAGGCTTTACCAGCGGGGCTTTCGTTACTTAAAAGTCCGTTTATTGGGTCTGATTCCGTACTACCAACAATCTTGTATGTCATGTCTTCGTCAAACTTCATGTCATGAATTTTAACAGTACAACCAAGGCTTACAGTGCTGGTGTCGATATCTTTATCATTAATAATCTTTACATGACGAAGTTTTTCTTCGATGTCCATGATTTCAGACTCGATATTTGCTTGCTCTTCGCGAGCGGCTTGATATTCCCCGTTTTCACTTAAATCACCATAACTACGAGCGATACCTATTTTTTGAATAACTTCGGGGCGTTTTTCCTTTATTAAAAATTCTAATCTATCTTTTAATTGCTTTAAACCTTCTTCGGTAACAACGATTTCTTTTTCCATTTTTCGAATAGCTCCTTATTATTTGCTTTTTAATATGACGAACATTCTATCACATTTAGGGTCAAAAGTCAAGAAAAAGCGGAACATTCACCCACTTTTCCTTAAAAATCCAAATATCAATTTAACGATAATTTTATGCCACTTAACTCAAATTCAAGCATCAAATTTTTATTTGTTTCTTATTTTCTTTTTACTGCCTAAATGTATCAACTTATATATGATGCCCGATTTGATTTTGACAACTCCAAACGGGCAGAGTTCTTGACAACAATAGCAACGAATGCACTTTGTGTAGTCAATTTGTGCTTTCGGTACTTCGTTATCTTTTTTTCTAACCATTGAAATGGCTTTTACGGGACAATGCTCAAAGCACTTTTTACAACCTCTGCATTTTTTCTTATCAATTACAGGGCGTTGTGTCATTATTTGATGAACTGCATTTTGCATGCTTTGCGGAACATAATTTGCGAGAGGTTTAAAGTTGTTTGGCGTTACAGTTTTATAATCTTTTACGACGAGTTCGTCGAGATTATCGCCTAAAAGTTCGATTTGGCAGTCCTTATCAATCTTGCCACGCTCGACCGCTTTTTCAATAAATGGCATACTAATAGGCTCAATATTCATAAGCCTAATACCTGCCACATCGACAGCAACAGGGTCTTGGCTTGCGAGCACTGCCCCGACAAATCGCGGAGTACCGTTTGATGGGCCTGCCCCTTCCATACACATCACGGCATCAGTTACATTTAACCTAATTTTATCGCCGAAATAGTCCCAAATATCATACATAAAGTCGCCAAAAACATCAAGTGTGCGGAACTGCCCGTGCATTTCAACTTTACTAAGCCCTGGTATCGCACCGAACATATTTTTAACTGCGTTTGTATAGCCTGTAAATGAATGAGTTTTTAATTTTGTAATGTTTATAATTGTATCCGCAGTTTCAAGGCAGTTACAAATCAAAAAGCGTTTGCCGACTTTTGCTTCGGGCATGTCTACATTTACGCTTGTGAAATCTTGATTTAATTCGAATCCGCAACGCTCGGCGCGTTCAACCAAATCATTAGATTTATAAATTGCATTCATGTATCCTTCGGTAAAGGGACCGCCTGCACTGTCGGCAACAATTACGCGCTTTGCGCCTGCGGATAAAACGAGTTTTGCAACTGCTTCAATCACGCTAGGGTGTGTGGTTGCGCACTTATCAACCGAGCATTTCATTAATAGGTTCGCCTTTAAAACTACGGTCTGTCCAGGCTTCACAAAAGCCGAAATTCCACCTAACAGGTCAATTGCGCTTTTAACGGCAGCATCTACCCTAGTTTGTTCGTAGTCGGCACATTTTATAACGGCAACTTTATTCATATGTTTTCTCCATTTATAGATAATATTATACAAAATCGCGCGAAAAAAGTCGAACAAATTTAACTACTTTTATTTTTAATTTTTTACTCCTTTTGTTTGGCAAATGTAAAATGATATGATATATTATGTGTTATGAAACTTTGGATAAAAATTATCGGTGATGGTAGAATAAAGAAGCAAACTATATACTCGCCCGAGCGCTTTGATTTTGACGAAATACTTACATATTTAGAAGAAGCGTGCAACATACTTGACGAACCAACTCCGCTGTTACTCAAAAAACATTTACGCCATTTAAGCGAGTTTAATAACACTACATTTAAACCCGTGGATTTCGTTGAACATGTTGATTTTGATAAAATGGTAGTCGAGATTTTTGACGAAAATTCCCATAAAGAAAAAGAGAAAAAGTAACATAAATTTGCTTGCTAACTTAATAAGTCAGTGTTAAACTAAAATTAGTACAAGAGAAAAAGAGGTATAAAAGATGGAATCGGAGAACATCGCATATTTCATTTCATTTGTAAGGTCGCAATGTGGAACAACTTTTAAAGGTGATGTGCGCGCTTGCAACCACTATATTGAAGAAAATCTGCCTGCTTGTGTGAGCATGATGGACAAATATTCAGCGCAAAACAACCCTTGGTGGCTTGAATATGACGAAAACATGGCTTACCATCAATTAAAAGAAATAGACACGCTAATTGTAGATTATTCGATTTTTATAGACACGCTTTCTCGCTTGTGCGACCGCCCCATAACATCGATTGATATAAATAAAGATTATTTAAACCTTGTGGCAGAAGCAAAAGAAAGATATGCCGAACATGTGAAAACTAAAATTTTGGAAAACCATGGCGCATTAAAAAGTAATGCAAAAAGCACGAATATTTCACGCTCACAAGTTTCAAACAGTGATTTTGTAAGGTCATAGTTTTAAACAGTGATTTTGTAAGGTCATAGTTTCAAACAGTTTTCTAGTTAAGCAACAATTTGCTAGGTTATTCCCGAAATCAAACTAATAACAAAAAAGTGAAAGAAGTGAAGATTAATCTTTTTTGAGCCACAAGACTACCCCGTTGATATTCCTATAACAACAAAAAACCGCAGTATTAGATTATTACTGCGGTTTTTTATTTAGAATCAAACTTAACTAATTGAAATGTATATGAACACAAATTATCGCGATATTCCTTCATCATCGTCTAGACGATTTCTGTTAGTTTTATTTTTGGCCATTTTACTAAACAAAAATTTCCTTAATTCTTCTATATCCTGTGGTACAGGTGTTTTAGGAGACGATGCTTCCCTTTCTGTATTGTTAATTTCTGTCAAATCCTCTTTTTTATTATCAATAACCGAAGCAACCGTTCCTTTGTTATTTGTTGTTTCCCTATTTTTCCTTTCTTCTAATAATTCTTTTTGAATTTGCGCAACTGTTTCAGGAGTTAAAAAGGGACAATAAGGAGATATGTTACGCTTTTCAAGATATGGCGCAATAGCATTTAAAGTTACTCTTTCATCAAGATTATCAAGACTAAAGTCCGTCAAAAGTTGTTGCGTATAGTCTACATCAAAATACAACGCTGTTTCTACAAAATCATTGTCTAGAAATTCTTTTGCTCTTACAAAATCATTTTTACTATCTTTATCTTCATCAGACATTCTTGAATATGGTGTATAATAGTTTTTAAACTTAATATCATGTTGTTTAGATATAGTGGCGGACTTATAATCGTTATCTATTATTTTTTGTACTTCTTTATTAATATAATGCCCTTTGTCATCGTATGCCAATTTAATCTCACCTAAAATTTTACTATAAAAATCAATCATCTTTAAAGCATAGTTATCTTTGTTTACTAGATTTTTACATTTTCTTATTTCTTTATTTACGCTTTTGGTCATTGCATTCAAAGTTACTATTCGCATTGAATCTTTTATTTTTAATTCGTTTGACTTTGAATTCTTTAATAACTCTAATACCGTATTTTCTCTATAATCAGTAGCATACGCATCTATTGCACGATAAATTTCTGCTAAGAAAACATATTTTGACAATTCTCTAAAATCTTTTGTCATTTTAGTCTTAACACTGTTTAAATCACTTATCCACGCATATTTATTAATCGGCATTGCAAAAGCCAAAGGAACTTCCGTAGTAAACCAACTTGGATTTTCTTTGTACATTTGGTCAAGCGCCTGAACTACCTTTTGCATATTAAAATCATTTGCAAAAATCATCAAAGGTCCCTTATCGTTTGTTGCAACCCTAATAGCAATTTGCCTATTATCCTTTAAAATTATGCTTAATAATTCATTCGCAATTTTTGGTCCATTATGTATATCAACATTAAGATATAAAATCTTACTTTCCTCATCAAATCCAAAAGGTACAAAGTTTACATTAGAATCTATTGCTAATTCAAGCCAATCTTCAAAAGAACTTACTCCATCGTAGGCTCTCATATCATAATCAAATGATTCGACTCGTGGTAGATTTATACCCGTATCGTATTTCCTTAGTTTTTGAGTAAATAATACTTTTTCAATGCATTCTACATCTTTGATTTTTTCAGGTGCATTTTCAGGCTGACTTAAAAACTCAAACAAGTTTTGTTTTAAGTCATCATCTGTAGTTGTCATCACTGTTTTTTGAGCAGCAGAATACCAAGCACCGTAAATATTCTTAAATAACCCCATCAACTCTTTAAATAAGAATTTATTATTTGACGAGTCTGGTTGTTTAAAAAATTTTTCAACTTGTTGTCCTTGGGCAATAGCAGTTTTCGCATATTTAACAACATCCCTTTGCGATGCTTTAATTTCATTGCTATGCTCCATTAACATTTTTTTAATAAAATTATTCATTTTCCCTTCCTCTTTATACATCTAACATATACTTCTAATATTATGATGAAAAATAATTGCAATTTCTTTCTTTGCGTAACCTATTATACCATATAAAATTCACCATAATCCAATACTTTTTGTGCAACATTTGTCGGTTTTGAGAATGAACAAATAGTCAAAAGTTTTTGCACTTAACATGGCATTTTTGAATTTTAAACTAAAAATTAATAAATATATTTCCTTGATAATAAAGGAAATTTTTGGTATGATTTAATTATGAAATTTATTGAAAACTTAAATGAGTTAATTGATTACATTGAAAACAATCTTTTTAACGACTTTGACAACGACAAATTGGCGCAAATTCTAAACACAAATGCAGATACACTCGTTCGACTTTTTCCTATTATTTTTAATATAAGTTTAAACGAATATATAAAAAGTCGTAAACTTACACTCGCGCCAAAAATGCTGGAAAATGATTCTGTAATTAATGTGGCATTTGCTTGCGGATATACATCAGCAGACTCTTTTTCGCGAGCATTTAAAAAATTCCACGGAGTTTTACCGAGTAAAATCAAGGGGGCAAAATTGAACGCCGTCAAGCCATTGAAAATAAATTTTGCGAACGATGTTGAGATTTTGGAATACACAATAACTACTTTGCCCTTACAAAAATTTTATGGTTTTAAAAAAGATTGTAAAATTTCAAATATTACTAATGTTGCTCAAAAAATGTGGCAAGAAATTGACGATAAAATGTTTAATACTGGCATTGTTAAATATGACAACCCTATCACCCCTAAAAGCGTAGCATACTTTGTTGCAACAACAGTACAAAATGAGCATTTAGTTGAAGTAATTGTACCAAAATCGAAATGGCTAAAAGTGACTATTGAAAACAAAAAATCTAAAAGTAATGTAAGTAGCATGGCAAGTGAAGTTTACAAAAATATAAAGCAAATTTTAAATCAAACCCTAGCAAATACTTTTGATATAGAGATTTATCATGAAAAAACGATTGATTTATATTTTGCAATCAAGTGAAATTATAATTAAATAATTTTCGTTTTATAATCAAAAAGCACAGCGAGGTGCTGTGCTCTTTTTTTGTATTTTTTAACTATTTATTCTTCTTTTTCTTTTTTGGTTTGTCGTCATCATCGTCTTCGTCGTCAAAATCGTCATCATCAAAGTCGTCAAAGTCATCATCTTCGTCATAATCATCGTCGTCGTAGTCGTCTTCGTCATCATAGTCTTCATCATCATCGAAATCGTCATCATCAAAGTCGTCTTCGTCGTCGATGTCATCATCGAATTCATCTTCTTCCTCGGCATCGTCAAAGTGCTCAAAGTCATCTTCGTGCTCTTCGTCTTCGTCGAGTTCTTCGAAGTCCATATCCTCGTCAAGAGGGATAGATAAATCAATGTCCTCTAACCCGCCGAGCCCGTCATCTGTATCATCGACATCAATCGTATTAACCATATCGCCGAGTTCGTCTTCGTGTTCTAGTGGCAAACCGCGTTCTTCGTCGTCCTCGTCGTCATAGTCCTCAATGTCTATGTCATCATCTTCTTTGTCCATGTCGCGCTCGTGCTGGCAGTTTGCGCAGCAGTCTTCGTCTTCTCTAATATAATTAGTTTTGCAAATAGGACAAATTTCAAGTGATGAAAGGTCTGCTTCGATGTCGTCATCTTTGTTAAAAGCCGCTTCGACTTCCTTTTTACAAACGCTGCAAAGTTTGTCTGCTTTATTTATAAAGTTGAGTTCACATCTCGGGCAACGAATAAATTCTATTTTCTTTTCCACAATATCTCTCCTGTTCGTAAAAGTTGCTTTTATTATATATAGTATTTATAAAAAAGTAAACTAAAAATATACACTTTTTCGAAAAAAATTGCGTTTTATTAAATAAAAAAGCGCCATTTCTAACGAGAAAAAGCGACTTTTTCAAATTTGGCTACTTTTAACAGCCTTCTATAATCATTTTGTCCGCAACAAGCGCGATAAACTCACCATTGGTGGGCTTTTCATTTGAACTATAAACTTGCAGACCAAAGACATTATTTATATTTTCAATCTTACCCCTGTTCCATGCAACTTCAATCGCATGCCTAATTGCGCGCTCGACCTTGCTAGGACTTGTGTTAAACTTTTCAGCAATGGACGGGTAAAGTTTTTTTGTAATGCTATTTACAATATCAGGACTTTCGACCGCCATTTTGATGGCTTCGCGCAAAAACTGGTAACCTTTAATATGCGCAGGTATGCCAACGGTTATAAAAATATTACTTATTCGCTCGTCGAGATTTCTGTTTTTTGGAGATGGTTTTCTAGTATATTTTTTCACTAAATCGTCAACTTTTACTTGAATATTTTCGGGTTCTTCCGCATCTTCGCCGTTAAAAAGCGCTTCAATTTTTTTATCAAGCAAGTTAACATCAAAAGGCTTTACAACATAATCACTTGCACCAAGCTGCATAGATTTATGTATGAAAGTATCGCCGACAAGTGCGGTAGTAATAATGACTTTCGGCGAATTTTCAAGCGCCGTAATTTCACTCAAAACAGCAAGCCCGTCTCGGTTTGGCAACACCAAATCAAGCAGCACAACATCGGCACCCGAGTTCTTTAAATTTTCAGTCGCAGTGGCACCGTCCCCCGTTTCAAGAACGACTTCGTACTTTTCATCATTTAAGAAATGTTCTTCAATAGTTTTTCTCATTTGTTGGCTGTCGTCAATGATTGCAATTTTGAGTTTTTCCATTTTTCTCTCCTTATTTTTTAATCGTAAAATAAGTATAGTACAACGGCGTATTTTAAAGCAATAAAATTGTGCTTTGCATTTTTGCAATTTTTGTCGCAAAATGTTTGAAGATGGCACTTTTTGTCGAATTTTTCGAATTTGAAATATTTAAGGCGATTTTTTGCGGCTTATCAATGAATAAAAAATGTAATAAAAGAGCAATTTATATTTTAATAAGGAGTAAAAACCGAAATGTTCAATTTAATTGCTTTTTTAATAACTATTTTCGGCGGAATTAACTGGTTTTGTATCGGTTTGTTTCAATTTGACATAATAGCGGGAATTTTTGGGAGTCAAGCACACTTTGTAAGTAGGTTCTTATACTGTATAATAGGTATTTGCGCAATATACTCACTAATTGCCCTATTTATCAAAAAAGGACGCGTGTACGACCCGAACAAACTTACGAAAAAACAAAATGACGAGCCAGATGATAGCGACAAAGAAGAAGGAAAGAAAAAGGACAAAGAAGAAAAAGACAATTCAGACAAAAGTAGCAAAAATTCAAAAAAAAGTGAAAATTCAAGTCCTAATGACGAAAACAAGCAAAATACAAGCAAGAAAGGTGCAAAAAAACGCAGGAAAACGAGCAAAAATGACGAGTAAGTTACACAAAAACTACACTTTGCTGCGAAATTTAAACTGAACAAATTTTAAAAAAAGAAAAAAGACATTGAAGAATCAGTGTCTTTTTTCTTATCAACTTTTTTATTCTAGTATTTTCTAGAATTAAAACAAAAGTATTATACATTCAAATCAAAATCTTCTAGGTCGTCTTCGTCGTTGTCAAGTTTCGGTTGAGAAGCCTGATTTTCTACGCTTTCCATTGCGGCAGGTTGCGAAGGAGTAGAAGGATTAATGTCGTCAAGTTTCAAGAATTCGTCTTCGTCCTTTTCGGGATAAAGGCGTTCATTCTCGGCTTCGATTTCGTTCTTTACTTCTTCATAAACATTAGGAACAACCGAGTTGTATCTCTTTAAACCTGTACCTGCGGGGATAAGTTTACCTATGATGACATTCTCTTTTAGACCGACAAGGTTGTCAACTTTACCCTTAATTGCGGCATCAGTAAGCACTCTGCTTGATTCTTGGAACGATGCGGCAGACAAGAACGAGTTTGTCGATAGGCTGGCTTTTGTCAAACCTTGCAAAATTCTCTTTGCGCTGGCGGGCATCTTTCCTGCCATAATTGCTTTTAAGTTGATTTCTTCTAGGTCGTTAATGTCAAGAATATCACCTGGAATTAAGTCTGTATCTCCACTTGCTTCTACTCGAACATTACGAAGCATTTGCCTAATTATGATTTCTATGTGTTTCGGGTCAAGGTTAACACTTTGCGACTTGTAGACTGAAAGAACTTCTTTTAATAAATATTCTTCCGCATCTTTTACACCACGAGTACGCAAAATGTCCTGAGGATAAAGGCTACCGAATGTAAGCGGAGTACCGCTTTCGATTACCTGTCCTTCTTCGACTGTAATTATACTCTTTGCAGGAAGCAAGTATTCTACATCACCGTTTGGAGTGTGAACGATTACGCACTTACGGTTGTTTACATCTTGAATGTGAACCTTACCACCCACTTCGCTGACCATAGCAGCGTTGTTGGGCTTGCGCGCTTCGAAAAGTTCCTCGACACGAGGTAGACCTTGTGTCATGTCGGCAACGGAAGCGACACCACCAGAGTGGAAAGTTCTCATCGTCAACTGAGTACCAGGTTCACCGATAGACTGCGCAGCAATTACACCGACAGCCTCACCGACTTCGACAAGTCCTGTGCTAACCATATCACGACCGTAACATTTTGCACACACGCCATTTTTACATTTACATGTAAGGAGCGTACGAATAGTTGCTTCTTTTACGCCTGCGGCGGCAACGCGCGCAGCCATTTCAGGAGTAATAAGTTCGTTCGTTTTTACGAGAACTTCGCCTGTACTAGCGTCCACAATGTCTTCGGCAGCAACACGGCCAGTAATGCGCTCTTCAAGCGTTTCGATAACATGGTCGCCACTCTTGAGGTCTGTTACTTTAAGTCCTTTCGGGCTTTCATTTGCCGATGCAAAACAGTCGTCTTCGGTTACCACGACACCGTGAGCAATGTCGACAAGCCTACGGCTCAAGTAACCAGCATCTGCTGTACGAAGTGCCGTGTCGGCAAGACCTTTACGACCACCACGAGCCGAGATAAAGTAGTCAATCGGGCTAAGACCTTCGCGGAAACATGAAGTAATAGGAATATCAACTTTTGTACCCGAAGTGTTTGTCATGATACCACGAATACCACTTAACTGGTTAACCTGGTCTTCACTACCACGAGCCTTTGACGACACAATCATTTTCAAACAGTTGAAAGTACCAAGGTTCGAAACGACGCTCTTTTTAACTTCGGCAGTTGCTTCATTCCATAACTCGATATTTTTGTTTACTTTTTCATCACGAGTTATAAGTCCGCGGATGTACAATTTTTCGTTTTGCTGAGCCATTTCCTTGTGCTTTGCGATGATGTCCTTCTTGTCGTCAGGAATGAGCATGTCATAAACATTAATTGTGATACCGCTGAGTGTTGAATATTTATAACCAAAAGCCTTTACTTTGTCGAGCATTTTAGCAGTTTCAGTTGTACCAAGAGCGTGATATGTTTTAGCAACAATCTCACCCATTCCACCTTTTGTAACGGTGTAATTAATTTCGTACTCAAGGTAGTCTTTTGGCTCTTTGCGTTCTACAATGCCTATACATTGAGGAATACAACGGTTGAATAAAATTCTACCAACAGTTGTTGAAACTCTGCCCATAACTTTTTCGCCGTTTACATAAGCGACTTTACGCACCTGAATAGGCGCTTGAACATGAACATAGCCATTACGCTCTGCCATGATTGCTTCGTCTTCGCTTACAAACACCGCCCCCGCGCCTTTTGCATCAGGGTTTTCAATCGTCATGTAGTAAACACCGAGAATAATATCTTGTTGCGGGTCTACAACTGGCTTACCGTCTGCGGGTTTAAGAATGTTGTTACTTGCAAGCATGAGCATACGGGCTTCGGTACGCGCTTCAATTGAAAGCGGAACATGGATAGCCATCGTATCACCGTCGAAGTCGGCGTTAAAACCTACACACACTAACGGGTGAAGTTTTATAGCGCGACCTTCGACTAATACAGGCTCGAACGCTTGAAGCGAAAGTCTGTGTAGTGTCGGCGCACGGTCGAGAATTACAGGGTGGTCCTTGATTACATCTTCAAGAATGTCCCATACTTCAGGGCGTTCGCGCTCAACCATACGCTTTGCGCTCTTAACATTTTGCGTAAAGTTAAGTTCTACGAGTTTGCGCATAACAAAAGGCTTAAAGAGTTCAAGCGCCATTTCTTTCGGCACACCACATTGATATAATTTTAATTCGGGACCGATAACGATAACCGAACGACCAGAATAGTCTACACGCTTACCGAGCAAGTTTTGACGGAAGCGACCTTGCTTACCTTTAATCATTGCGGTTAAAGATTTCAATTCGCGTTGCTTTGCGCCGAGTACAGGCTTACCACGCTTACCGTTGTCGATTAAAGCGTCAACTGCTTCTTGAAGCATTCTCTTTTCGTTACGAATAATAACATCAGGAGCAGCAAGGTCAATAAGTTTTTTAAGACGGTTGTTACGATTGATAACACGACGGTAAAGGTCGTTTAAGTCGCTCGCAGCAAATCTGCCACCGTCAAGTTGTATCATAGGACGCAAGTCAGGCGGAAGCACGGGAAGCACATCAAGTATCATCCAACGAGGGTTGTTACCACTCTTTAAGAATGCCTCAACCGTTTCAAGTTTCTTGACAGCCTTTAATTTCTTTTGCCCTTTTGATGTGGCAATTATTTCTTTTAATTCTTTGCTTTCTTTTTCGAGGTCAATTTCGTCAAGAAGTTCACGAATTGCCTCACCACCCATACCAGCCCTAAACGAGCCAGCGCCAAATTCTTCGATAGCATCGCGGTATTCTTTGTCGGTAATTACTTGCTTTTTCTCGAAATTTGTTTTGCCTGGGTCAAGCACAATGTAACTTGCGTAGTACAAAACTTGTTCAAGATTTTTAGCAGTCATATCAAGGATACTACCAACGCGTGAAGTACCCCCGCGTACGAACCAAATGTGCGAAACGGGAGTAGCAAGTTCGATATGCCCCATGCGCTCACGGCGCACCTTACTGTATGTGATTTCAACACCACATTTTTCACAGTGGTGGCCTTTGTAGCGAATACGCTTATATTTACCACAGTGGCATTCAAAGTCTTTACAAGGTCCGAAAATACGCTCACAGAACAAACCGTTTGTTTCGGGCTTTAAAGTACGATAGTTAATTGTTTCGGGCTTGGTTACTTCGCCGTGCGACCACTCCCTAATTTTTTCGGGAGAAGCCAAGCCAATTTTAATTGAGTCAAAGTTTTTTAATTCAAACATTATCTTCTACTCCTATTCGTCAAAATCGTCATCAAACAAGTTGCCTGCGTTGAACGAGTCTTCGTTTAGTGCGTTAAATTCGCTTTCGCTAATTACGCTACCGTTTGACTCGCCTTCTATATCGTCGAAATTGAGTTCAATTTCTTTTGTATCGCCGCTACGCTCACGAGTTGCGGGCGGAACATCGACTTCGTCATTAGTAAGGTCGCCCATCTCAATTTCGCGGTTGTCTTCTGTTAAGATACGAATATCAAGACCGAGCGCTTCAAGTTCTTTTACTAATACTTTAAATGATTCAGGAATGCCAGGTTCTGCAATGGGTAGACCGCGGATAATTGAGTCGTAAACCTTAATTCTGCCCGACACATCGTCTGATTTGATTGTAAGCATTTCTTGTAGCAAGTTTGCGGCGCCGTAACCTTCGAGCGCCCATACATCCATTTCAGAGAAACGCTGACCACCGAACATTGCCTGACCACCAAGTGGCTGTGCAGTAACGAGTGCGTAAGGG
Source organism: uncultured Clostridia bacterium (assembly GCA_944377415.1). Classification (GTDB taxonomy): domain Bacteria; phylum Bacillota; class Clostridia; order Christensenellales; family UBA1242; genus UBA7867. The sequence continues at coordinate 5,708 of CALWEW010000016.1, read as the reverse complement.
CCGATACTACGAGCGTGCATTTTGTTGTCAACCATGTGTGTAAGTTTAAGCATGTACATGTAACCTACTGTTACGCGGTTGTCAAAAGGCTCACCTGTTCTACCGTCATACAACACAACTTTTGCATCGTCTTCAAGACCGTTTTCGCGGTAGAGTTGACTAATCTGCTGTTCGGTTGCACCGTCAAATACTGGCGATGCAACTTTCCAACCGAGAACTTTTGCAACACGACCGAGGTGGACTTCGAGCAACTGACCTATGTTCATACGGCTAGGCACACCGAGCGGGTTTAACACAACATCAACGGGTTGACCGTTTGACATAAACGGCATGTCTTCACTCGGCAAAATGCGAGATACAATACCTTTGTTACCGTGGCGACCTGACATTTTGTCACCGACTGAAAGTTTACGCTTTTGAGCAATGTAAACTTTGACAAGCATGTTTACACCTGCTTCAAGTTCGTCCTTGTTTGCACGGCTAAATACTTGTACATCGACAACGACACCGCCGCGACCGTGTTGAACACGCAAACTTGTGTCGCGGACTTCGCGAGATTTTTCACCGAAAATTGCGCGGAGAAGGCGTTCTTCGGGAGTTAGTTCGGTTTCACCTTTTGGAGTAACCTTACCTACCAAAATGTCGCCTGGACGAACTTCAGCACCGACACGAATAATACCATTTTCGTCAAGATTTTTAAGTGCTTCTTCACTTAAATTTGGAATGTCGCGAGTGATTTCTTCGTTACCGAGTTTAGTAGAACGGCACTTAATATCTTCTACTTTTAGTGTAATAGATGTATATACATCTTCTTTTACGAGGCGTTCATTTATCAAAATCGCGTCTTCGTAGTTGTAACCTTCCCAGTTCATGAAAGCAACCAAAACATTTTTACCTAATGCAAGTTCACCGTTGCAAGTCGAAAGGCCATCTGCAATAGGGTCGCCTGCTTTTACCTTATCGCCTTCGCGGACAATAGGCTTTTGGTTAAGACATGTGTCTTTGGTAGTTTTTGCGAACTTTGTTAAGTGGCTAGTGTGAATTTTACCTTGTGCATCTTGAATGCGAATTTCTGCGGAGTCAACATATTTTACGACACCATCGCATTCTGCAAGAGTAAGCGCACCGCTGTCGCGAGCGACACGGTATTCGATACCTGTGCCGACGATAGGCGCTTCGGTTCTAATCAAAGGCACTGCCTGACGCTGCATGTTACTACCGAGTAACGCACGCGCTGCATCGTCGTTTTCAAGGAAAGGAATACAAGATGTTGCGACCGACATCATTTGTCTAGGCGAAACATCGACATAGTCAATCTCTTCCCTAGGAATTTCGATAAAGCGGTCTTTATAACGACAAACGACTGTTTTGTTTATAAAGCGACCTTCTTCGTCGAGAGGCTCAACGGCGGGAGCAATTTTACAACGCTCCTCGACATCAGCCATAAGGTACTCAACTTGGTTAGTAACTTTTCCTGTCGCTTTGTCGACTTTTTTATAAGGGGCTTCTAGGAAGCCATATTCGTTTAATTTTGCATAAGTTGCAAGTGAGTTAATAAGACCGATTGACTGACCTTCTGGGGTTTCAATCGCACAAATACGACCGTAGTGTGTGTAGTGAATATCACGAACTTCGACACCTGCGCGCTCTTTTCTAACACCGCGAGGACCTACTGCACTTGTTTTACGCTTTTGTGTAAGTTCACTAAGCGGGTTTACTTGGTCCATGCTTTGAGATAGCGGACTTGTTTTCATAAAGTCAAGGAAAGCCTTATTAACATGGCGCGCGTTTATAATTGTTGAAGGGCTTGCTTGCGTTAAGTCTTGACCTTGCATGCTTTCACGAGCGAGAGTAGCAAGTTTTGCCATACCTGAGTGAAGTGCAATGTTCATAAGTTCGCCGACACTCGATACACGACGGTTTGCAAGGTGGTCGATTTCATCAGTTGAACCGATACCGTCTGTAAGGTCTAATAAATAACTAATTGCTGCCAAAATGTCGTCAATAACTATGTGGCGGTTAATTAATGCTTCTGCATTTTCTTTTACGATTTCAAGTTTAGCATCTTTTGTCTTGACACCTTTCCACAACTCCATAAGTGTAGGATAGTGTACTAATTCGTAAATGCCGTAGTCGCGAGGCTCGCACTTGATAAGCGCATCAAGAGCAACACGGTTGTTACCGCGCATAAAGTGCTTTTTGCCATTTTCAAGCAATACCCAAACTTCGTTGATGCCCGAATTTTGAATGGCTGTCGCCTGTTCTTTTGAAATCTCTGTGCCCTCTGGCAAAACTGTACCGTCGGCTAACACCAACTCTTGCGCAAGTGTAAGACCTGGCAAACGGTTTGAAAGGTTCAATTTTTTGTTAAATTTATAGCGGCCGACTTTTGCTAAATCGTAGTGGTGATTTGTAAAGAATGTGTTGAAAATAAACGTACGAATCGCATCGGCACTCGGCAACTCACTTGGCTTTAACTTTTTAGAGAGTTCAAGCAGGGCTTCTTCTTCCGTCTTTTGAGGCTCTTGGTCAAGCGTGTTTAAAATGAGCGCGTGGTTTCCAAATAGGTTTGCGATGTCTTTATCACTTCCCAAACCCAAACCTTTAAGCAAAATACAAGCAGATACTTTTACTGACCTGTCCATGATTACACGAATAGTGTCTTTTTGAGTTTGCTCAAATTCGAGCCACATACCACGGTTAGGGTTGAGTTTTGTAGTAAAAGTCGTTTTACCTGTGTTTTTGTCGTCGATTTTTTCGCAATACACACTGGGGCTTCTCACGATTTGACTAACTACAACACGGTCGACACCGCTAATTAAGAACGAACCGTCTTTCGTCATCAAAGGAACATCACCGAGCAATACATTTTGGTCGATTGCTTCGCCTGTGTCTTTGTTAATTAAACGGGCGTTAACTCTAATCGGCGCGCTGTATGTAAGAGCACGACGGCGGCACTCGTCAATCGGGTACTTTACGGCATCGTAGTCGATGGAGTAGTCCAAAAAGTGAAGTTCTGCCTTTCCGCTGAAATCTTCAATAGGAGAAAATTCCGCGATGGTTTCACCAATCCCCTTTTCCAAAAATTCTTTGTAAGTGTCCTTTTGTACCGACACCAAATACGGAAGTTCAATAGGCTCCTCTACGCGTGCAAAAGATACGCGCTCAGTCTTACCGCACATAATCTTTTTAAGGTTTAAAGATGTCTTTTTCGGTTGAGTGTTTGCTGCCATTCGTCAATTCTCCTTGTTAAAACAATAAAAATTTTCGTTTGCAACCCCTAAAACAGTTGCCAAGTAAGTTGAATTATGTTATATTGAATATTATAAACAATCAAAATATTAAAGCGCGCGAAAAAGTGCTGATGCGAAAATTCGCACCTTTCAGCACTCTTTTGCGAGGGCATTCTTGCCCGAAATTATTAAATTTTTAGTACGAATGATACAAAAAACTCAAATTGACCACCCTAAAATTTTGATAAACGAATATAATAGTTCTTTTAGTATAACATAATTACGAAATGTTGTCAACATAAAAGTTGTATAAATTTTGATTATCGACATAAATCTTAATTTGAGTTTGGCAACTTAAAAAATGAGGGGGCGAAAAATGGCAAAAAACAATATTAATCTCCCCTTATCCGTGCTTACCGAACTTATGTTAAATCGTGGTGGCACGGAATTAATTTTACCCTTAATCAAGACAGATAAACGCGCCCCATCGGTGCGTTCTATATATAATATTCCATACACTCGCGACCACGAAAACGCGTTTTTACAGTTTGACTGGCACTGCCCTGCATCCGTTGCGGAAACAGTTTTTAAAGCGACAGCCCCCACAGTTTTTTACATTCACGGTGGCGCGTGGTCAAGCGCAGACAAGAGAGTTTATTCTCGGCTTTCAAAAGAAATGGCAGAGTGCGGATACATAGTAATTAATATGAATTTTAGACTTATGCCCGAGTTTGATTTGCGCACACACTATCGCGACTGTATTACTTGTATGCGTTATTGCCTAAAACGCGCTGATTTATTCGGCATTGATAAAAATAATATTTTCATTGCGGGCGACAGTTCGGGCGGACATATGGCTGCGCTAATCGGCGGACGAATAAATGCGGAAAAAGTCGATGTAGGCAGCAAGGTTGTGGGGCTTTTATTGTATTATGGCATTTACGACCTAAACAACTTAAAGTCAGTTAAATTTCGAATTTGCAACAAACTGCACGAAGGTTTCGCCGACATAATGAAAGACAAACTTGCACGCTTTTATCGCGAATACTCCCCAGTTACTTATGTAAATTCTAACTTTCCGCCGTCATTTATAACTGCTGGCGAAGTAGACGGACTGCATACCGAGTCGCTACTGCTAGATAACTTGCTTACAAAAGCAAACATACAGCATAAAACACTTATATTTCCAAAGGAGAGAAAAGACGCGCGCCATGCATTTATAAATCTAATAAACGATGCCCGCGCCAAAGCCACAAACGAAATGTACTCCTTTATGAAAGAGATAATAAAATAAAGCACACGGAACCGTGTGCTTTATTTTATTAAAGATAATTAAATTACTGCGACCTAGCTTGTTTTGCTAAAACTAAATTAAATCTAATTGTTAACTGGGAATTCTAGTTTGTAATCATACTTTTAGAAAGACAGATTTTGTTTTTCTAAAACAAAATCTGGCTCGGGAAAACAAAAACCGACTACAGTAAAACTGTAATCGGTTAGCGCCCTACAAAATTAAGACGACTTTTCTTCTTACGAACAAAAGTCGGCTCGGGAAAACAAAAACCGATTTAGACTAATGTTGTAATCTCGGTTAGCGTCCTACTCATAAGAGACAGATTTTGTTTTAGAAAAACAAAATTAAATCTAATTGTTAACTAGAAATCCTAGTTTTCAATCATACTTTTAGAAAGACAGATTTTGTTTTTCTAAAACAAAATCTGGCGCGGGAAAAAACAAAAACCGATTTAGACTAATGTTGTAATCTCGGTTAGCATCCTACTCATAAAAGACAGATTTTGTTTTTCTAAACAAAATCTGGCACGGAGAAAGTAGGATAACAAAAAACCGATTTAGACATTAGTCTAAATCGGCAATAGAATCTGGCAACGTCCTACTTTCCCGGTCGGCTGCCCGACGAGTATCCTCGGCGCAGAAGGGCTTAACTGCTGTGTTCGGAATGAGAACAGGTGGAACCCCTTCGCTATAATCACCAGAAATGGCTCAGTGTGTTTTCACAACTGCATAACTAATATATATGATTTTCACTCTTTTGTCAACAACATTTCACAAAGTTTTTTAACTTGCTCATCAACAAGGGAACTATTTTAAATCGAAATCTAAAACATCTTTCCCATTTGATCAAGCCCTCGACCTATTAGTATTAGTCAGCTGAATGCATTACTGCACTTACACCTCTAACCTATCAACCTCGTAATCTACAAGGGGTCTTACCAGACTAACTCTGTGGGATATCTTATCTTGAGGGAGGCTTCACGCTTAGATGCTTTCAGCGTTTATCCCGTCCGTACTTCGCTACCCTGCAATGCTGTTGGCACAACAACAGGTACACAATAGGTACGTTCACCCCAATCCTCTCGTACTAAGGGCGACTCCTCTCAAATATCCTACGCCTGCAACGGATAGAGACCGAACTGCCTCACGGCGTTCTGAACCCAGCTAGCGTGCCACTTTAAT
>CALWEW010000015.1 GCA_944377415.1 uncultured Clostridia bacterium | reverse complement strand
AAACTAAAAATGCTTTTTTTTTTTTTTTTGGCAAAAATCACATCTTTATCAATAATACTTAACGGTATATCTTTATCCTTGCCCTTGCGTTTAATAATCGTAATTGCGGTTTTGTTTAATTTAAATTGAAAGCATAGTATTGGCAAGCCAAACAAATTTAGGCAAACTGCGCCTAAATTTTCGCGCAAGTTTATGTAAGTTCGCGCGTTAAAGCATAGTGGCAAAATGCTCAAAAATAAAAGCACAAACAAAACTAAAATTACGATGATATACCATTGCATACCCCTATTATTTGAGGAAAAATAAAAAAAATGCGTGAGTATACGCATTTTTTCCATATTTTCCCTAACTTTTGAATTGAGCCTAAAATTTTAAATGGCCTGCTGTTGTAGCATTTCGGCTTCAGCATCGCCTTCTTCATCAAGCGGAACGACTTCAAATTCGTTGTAAATAGACTCGTCTTGCGTGCCTTCGGTCAGTACTTTTATTTGTTCAAGTAATTCTTCATACTTCGGCAATTGGTCAAGGCTCTCTAACTCAAAGCGTTTTAAAAATTCGTCAGTCGTACCAAAAAGCAAAGGTTTGCCAACAACATCTTTTCGTCCCACGACTTCAATCAAATTGTGTGTTAATAATAGTTGAATAGCATAGTCGCTACTTACGCCCCTAATATTTTCAATTTCAAGTCGAGTAATCGGCTGTTGATATGCAATAATTGCCACTGTTTCGAGCGCGGTTTTGGTGAGTGCTCGCTCTCTAATCGGGTTCAAAACTAGGCTAACAGGGTCAGCAATTTCTGGGTTGGTGCAGAGTTGCAGTTTGTCTTTGTAGTGAATAATTTGAATACCGCTATCATCGTTATATTTTTCGGCTTTCAATTTTTCAAACGCAGACAAAACATCGCGCTCGTCAATGTCGAGTTTCTCTGCGATTTCACTAATGCTCACTCCCGCCCCCGCGACAAACAAAATACCCTCAATTATACTCGGTAAATTCTTCTGCATTTACTTCTACTCCTTCTCTTTTTTCTATGCTAATGTCGCCAAAAATTCCGTCTTGAACAACCGTTGCATATTGTATTTTTAACAACTCTAACAACGCTAAAAATGTGTTGATAATTTCACTGCGAGTAAAATCACGCCCAAACAACTCGTTAAAGTGCATTTTCTTTTTTTCAGTTAGTTGGTTTTGAATATTCTGGAAACAATCGTGCACTGTAAACCTGTCTTTTTGAATTTTGCGCTCGGGTACGGGCGCAGCCTTTTGCTCTATTCGCATTAACAACTTGCTGAACGCATCAACTAGGTTTTGCATATTCATATTTTTTAGCACGATGCGGTAGTCATTTGCAGATTTGTCGGGTTCCTTATAAAACCTATCCACATTTTCAAGCACGCCCAAACTCTCGCTAGTTTCTTTAAATATGCGATATAATTCCATGCGGCGCTTATAGATTTCTTCCATATCGAGTTCAGTTGTGTCGTCTTCAGTTTCTGGCTTTGGTAATAGGCTTGCCGATTTTATTTCAAGCAATTTTGCAGCCTCTCGAATGAACCAACTCATAGATTCCATATCGATATCTTTAAGTGTTCGCACATATTCAAGATACTGTCCAGTAATATCAGCAATCTTTACATCTTTGATATCAAGTTTAGTAGATTTGACAAGTCGCCACAAGACATCGAGCGGCCCCTCATGATTTTCAAAATAGAAAACCATCTCACTCACTTCATTTACATCATCTTGCGTAATGCCATCAAGATTTTCATCATCTACAGCATTCACAAAATCACCTAAATCAAGATTTTCTTTTTCCATAGTTTCCCCTTTTTCGCTTCGCTCTAATTAGCAATTAGGTATAAACAAAATAAAGTATTAGCGTGTAAATTTCCTTAAATTAGCATGTGCGTAAATAGACTTAAAAAACCGTTTATAACTACATTCGCAAAATTGCCAAGTAGCCACCCCAAAGCGCCAGTAAGTAATAGCACAAGCATAATTAAGAAACTCCACTTGTACATAAATTGAATGAACTTGTTATCGTATCGGCAGAATGCACGAATAAAGTTAAATCCATCGAGCGGATAAAGTGGCAAAAGATTAAACACAGCGAAGAACAAGTTTGTGCTGGCTAGATAAAAGAACATCATTTGCAAGAACTCATAAAAGAACACCGTGCTATCAAGATATAACATACATAGCACATAGCAAAACAAGAAGATAATAAATAAAATAAAGTTTGTGATTATGCCCGAGAGAGATACAAGAACTTCACCTTTTCGAACATTGCGAAAGTTATTTGAATTTATCGGAACGGGTTTAGACCAACCAAAACCTAAAATTATCAAAAAGACAAAGCCGAGTGCATCAAAGTGTTTAGCAGGATTTAGTGTAAGTCTGCCAGCCATTCGCGGAGTTTCGTCGCCCATTTTTACCGCAGTAAAACTGTGCGCAAACTCGTGGAACACAATCGCAACTGTAATTGCAATTATCCACGCACCCAAAAACGCAAATATGTGAGCAGCATCAAGTCCCGAAAATAATATTGTAAAAATGCCCAAAAGTTAGTTACTCCTTAATTTAGAATAGTAAGTACAAATTTGCACTTAATTACTTAATTATATAAGATTTGTACTCTTTTAGCAAATGATTTCATAAATAAAAAATATTGCAAATTGTTGAAAAGTGGAAAATCTTGCTTTTAAAAATGCCACAATCCGCCATCAAAATATTGCATACCAACAGAAGCGGAAGGACTGCCCGAACCCCTATTAAATACTTCATAATAAGACGGTATCCAAAACATATCATCAAAAGTTGTTTCGTCCCAATCGGGGAATGTTGCTGCATTATAATTTGTGCCAGCCGAACTTCCTAGACCGTTATGATTTGAATAAGAAACTTCACTATCCAAATCATATCTAAACATTGTGTCAATTTGGCTATAGCAATCGTATTGCCAATTTACACCACTCGTCCCAGTGGCTAAATTAGTAACAGCATCTTGTGGGCTCACAATAAAACTATCCAAAACGCTGTAATTTGCAGACATTTCCTCATAAATTCCTTGCACAATATCGCGCAAAACAGAATGCGAATAGTCGCCATAGTTTGCATATTGCCCTGTGGTAGCTCCCGCTAAAGTGGGGTTATACAATGCCCCACTATTATAATTAAAATAATCAGCAGTATAAGGAGCGGTCATCCATATTGTAATTATATTACCCGTTTGATAAACTACTTGCCAATAAACCGAGTTACCATTTACTTCGCCCATTTCGAAAACTATAGGGTTATTAGCGTTATTTGTGTTTAAAGCCCTCAATTGAGCCGAATTACGTTCAACTCCTGCGGTATTTTCGCCAAACATACCTAATAATTTCTTTGCTGTTTCCGCATTAATTTCATCTCCATCTATTAGGTTTCCTATCGAATAAGCATTAGCGTTTGTAAGGGCATCGCCTTTGTTTATCTCATTTAGTACAATTGCGATTATGCCGCCAGCAAGTGCAGATAAAAGCAACAGGCTTGCAATTACTATTGAAGTAATTTTTAGTTTTGTAGACATAGTATCCCCCATTTATTTAAGACATTTTACCGACAATGCAAACTTTTGCGAATTATTTTTAACAGTGCTCTTGTAATTTTTATGTTAGTTTCTCACTGTTTAATATTAATATAACATATTAAAAAATGAAATACTTATATTATACAGAATTGTATCTAAAAATTTGAATTTATAAAAATTCTTTCGCGTTATATTCCCCCGAGCAAAGCCATAAAATATGATATGAAAGTTTTGTTTATCAAAGTCAAATATGTTTTGCTAACATTACTGATAATATTTTTTATGGTGGCGCTAGTTTTAAAGCCCGATATTTATATGCAATCGGTTACTCGGGGACTAACCGTTTGGCTTACATCTGTATTGCCTGCGCTTTTCCCCTTCTTTTTCTTTTCAGGGCTTTTAATTAAAATGCGAGTTGTGGATAATCTAGGAAGTAAATTAAGCAAGTTCACACAAAAGGCTTTTCACTGCCCTGGCTCAAGTGGAATTATTTACTTACTAAGCATAGTTTCGGGCTACCCTGTCGGCGCAAAAATCGCAAGTGAAATGTATTCTTCGGGTGCGCTCACCCGCGAGCAAGTAATGCGCGTAAATGCGTTTGCGTCCACTTCGGGCCCGTTGTTTATTGTTGGAGCGGTGGGTGTAGGAATGTTTGTCGACCACACTTGCGGGCTAATAATGCTCTTATCACACTATATAGGAGCGTTGTTAAACGGCTTACTTTACCGCAACTATGGATACAAAAAGGAAGAATTAAACAAAACTTATGTACTAAACAAAAACACCGAAGACATTTTATCGTCTACAATGTACGACTCAATTATCTCTATTCTGCTAGTGGGCGGATATATCGCAATATTTTTTATACTAATAGATGTCCTACTAAACTGCGGAATACTTACCTTTTTAAGTGGAATTTTGTCTTCTATATTTTCATATGTTGGGCTACCTAGCGGGCTGTCTACTGGTGTCGCGAGCGGAATTTTCGAAGTAACGCGCGGGTGTCTTGATTTATCTAATGCTAGTGTCGACCTACGCATTGTAACGCCTATCGCGTGCGCGCTAATCTCGTGGGGCGGAATAAGCATCCACTTTCAAGCACTCACCTTTTTAAACAAGTGCGGAATTAAAAAAAGCGTGTTCTTTTTACAAAAGTTCACGCAGAGTATTATTAGCGGAGTGGTCTGCCTAGCGTTTGTATTATTGTTTATGTGATTACAAATAACTTTCATAGAATTTAGCAAGGCGGTTTTGTAGTTCCATATTGTAGAATCTTACCGACTTTATCGGCGCGAGTAAGTTATTCAAACTAATAAGTAGCGCATTTAAAATTTTAAAGTTCTTTAATTCAATAGTCGCGAGCAGTGCATCAAGCGTAATGTTTAGGTCGTCAAAGCGGTCGGGCTTAATGCGAGTGTCGAGTTTGATAGTTTCTTTAATTTGATTAAATATAATTTTTAAGTCTTCAAAGAGACTTTCAACTGTGTCAACTTCGCATTCGGGCGCATCATCGTTTTCTGTTGTTTCATCTACAATTTCTTCTTCGTTTTCGCTCGACATATCTTCTTCCTTTCCTTTTTCGGTTTTGTAACCTATCCAGTTGCAAACATACTCGCAAAACGGGTCAATCAACTCCGCATTAAAGCGCTTAAACGACTCTGCCAAATTTTCGGCATTAAAATACTGATGCACAAACTCTTGAAGGTCGAGTTTGCGAGTATCAAATTCGGTAAGCACACTAAACACAAAGGCAATCACTCTATACGGTTCGGGCGGAAGATTTATATGTAAATTTCCTTCTAAATCAGTGCTTGTATATTTGCCGAGTTCACTCTCAAAATTGTAACCGACCAGCGCATCGCCGATGATTTCGACAAGCGAGGGGCTTGATACTATACTCCTTAAAATTTTGCTAACTTTCGCATCTGCTAATATAATTTTTGCGTTTTTCAAATCTTGACAAGCGTCGTAAAACGCTTCTATTTGTTCGTTTTCCAACTTGCAGCCTCCTATCTTGCATAATTATGCATATTATAGCATAAACACTAAAAAAGTAAAAACGATTTGACGACATTTTGCAACAAAAATATATAAAGTTTTGTTTGCCTAAAATGATACTGTATGATATAATGAACATGTTTTAAATTTAGGAGAAAAACACCGTGAAATTAGAATTCAGCAATGACGACTTTCAAACAAAACTAATGTTACTTTATATGCTTGAGCAAATAGAAATTCCGCTAACCGAGCAGTTTATTCTCGACATTTGCACGACTCGAAATGACTGGATAAACTATATGGAATGTGTGTCAGTTTTCCATGACTTGTTGCGTGATGGTTTTATCTATACTCCCGATGCCCCTGACTCATCGCGTGCTAGATACTCGCTAACAGCCAAAGGTCGCAGTGGACTAAGTATATATTATGAAGAAGTGCCCGAAAAAACGCGTGAAGAAATAAGCGAGTTCTGCAAAACTAACCGCATGTATTTCAAAAGGCTTCAAGAATATGTGGCAGACTTCCACAAAAACAGCGATGGGACTTATATGGTTACTCTCCGCATTATTGAAACCGCAAGCAGTGAACCTATGTTTGAGATAAAGATTAATCTTCAAACCCGTGCTGATGCGGTACGCGCAGTCGAGATTTGGACAGACAAAGCGCCAAGTTTTTATGAATTTGTATACACGAATTTAATGACATAAAAAGGAGCATGCAACTGCATGCCCTTTTTTTTTATTCTACAATTATAGAAATTTAAAATCTCCTCTTTGATTTTATTCAGCGCAAGTAAATGATTGACTTGCGAAAAAGATTAATCTTTTCTAGTTTAAGAGATTAGACTGTTTTACTTTTCTTTTTAAGAAATAGTTTATCATTTCTTTTTTCTATAAAGGGATTTATGTTTTGTCTGTGAATATTTAATAAAATTCCTAGCCCAGCCATAAACATAATTAAACTTGTGCTCCCAGCAGAAACAAGCGGAAGTGGCAAACCAGTCGGCGGAACAGCGCCCGTAACTACCGCAATATTTAGCACAACCTGCACGGTTAAAATCGTGCTAATTCCTGTCGCAAGATAGCAACCGAAACGGTCTTTGGCACGAATTGCAATTTTGAAACCGAAATAAATTAGCGCGACAAATGCCGCAATCACAAGTAGGCAGCCAACAAAGCCGAGTTCTTCGCCGATTATACTAAATATAAAGTCGCTTTCGCTAAATGGCAAAAATGAGTACTTTTGCCTACTATTAAACAAGCCCACGCCGAACCACCCACCTGAGCCGAGCGAATAGAGCGACTGAATGAGTTGGAAGCCCTCGCCTTGCGGGCTTGCCCACGGGTCAAGGAACGCGAGTAATCGATTTAATCTGTATGGCTCAATCAATATTAATATAGGAATGAGCGCAAGGGCTGGAATAGCAAGAAGTGCAAGGTGTTTTATTCTCATTCCGCCGACAAGTAGCATCGAAAGCAAAAGTACGCCGACACAAATTGTAATCGACATATTAGGTTCTAATATAATAAGCAAACACATCAAACACCCCGCGAGCAACACAGGAAGAGCACCTAAAAATGTATTCATTTTATCTTTGTGCGTTGCCATATATGATGCTGCAAAAATGATAAAGCAAAATTTCGCGACTTCGCTTGCCTGAAAACTAAACGAGCCGAAACCTATCCACCTTTTCGCTCCGTACGACTCTATGCCTATCCCTGGAATAAAAACGAGTAAAAGAGTAATAAAGCCGAGCGCAAGCGCGATATAGCCGATTTTTTGCAACCAGTTATAGTTGATAAAATAGCATAGTATCATTGCCGCAATGCCGAGAACGACACCGATTATCTGCTTGCTAGCAAAAAACATTGAGTCGCCGTAATTTTGCTCGGCAGTGTAGCATGATGCAGAGTAAACCATAATTATGCCAAATACTGCAATGCCGACAACAAGCAGAAAAAGCGGAATGTGAAAGCGGTGTGGGCCGCGATACCAAAAATCAATTTTTGTTTTTGTCATTATACTCCGCTACCAAATGTTTAAAATACTCCCCACGCTCCCTATAATTTGCAAATTCGTCAAAACTTGCACAAGCAGGACTTAATAGCACGACATCATTTTCATGCGCTCTTTCCTTAGCGCAAACAAATGCCGAATACAAATTCTTGCACAAAAATATACCTTGCCTATTTTCTTTTTGTGCGGCGCGAGCAATTCGCTTTCCCGTTTTACCAAAAGTAACAATTCGTACGACATTTTGTGGAAGTTTGCGAAAGAACTTTTTAAAACTTTCACCCTTGTTGCTTCCGCCTAAAAGTAGCCAAATCTTTTTGTCAGGAAAGCACGAAACAGCGACTTCGGTAGCACTTGTATTCGTCGCTTTTGAGTCGTCAAAATAGAGCGCGCCATTAATTTTACCCGCATACTCGATGCGGTGCTCGGGTGCCTTTACCCCCTTAATACTTGCTTGAATACGCTCTTGTCCAACACCCGCGTAGAGTGCAAGGCTAACAGCGCACAATAAATTACTTAAATTATGCTCTCCGAGAAGTTTAAATTTATCTAGGTCTGTTATAAAATTTTCTTGTCCATTAGATTGATAAAAAATCTGCTTGTCCTTAACAAAAACACCATCATAATTTTTAGGCAAGGTATCCGTGCTAAAATACTCGCAGTTTTTTCGATTTTCGCCGAGTGTACGAATTAACGGGTCGTCAAAATTTAAAAAAATTTTTCCCTGTCCTACTCGCTCTAAAATTATTTTTTTTGCATCAAAGTACTCATCAAAAGTCTTATATCTATCTAAATGGTCGGGTGCGATGTTTGTAATTGCCACAGCGCTAGGCTTAAAGCCGTCCGAGTACTCAAGTTGAAAAGAACTAACTTCACAAACGACTTTGTCAGTCGGCGCGATTTTGTCAACGACACTTGAAAATGGCGTGCCAACATTACCTACTAAATGCGACCTAATCTTCGCTTTTTTGAATATTGAGTCAAGCATATTCACCGTTGTAGTTTTGCCATTTGTGCCAGTAACTGCATAAATAGGAGCCGTACAAAAAGTAGAGGCAAACGCCATTTCGCCAACAACTTTTATGTTGTATTCGCGGACGAGACTAAGTACTTTTTTAGATAAAACTACTCCAGGGCTTAATACTATGCAATGTACTACGCACAGAGTTTTTGCGCAGAGTTTTGCGACAATTTCGCAGTTTTTAGGCAAAAGCCCCTTATCAATAAAGTCTTGTGCTTTCTTTTTATCTTTGTCGTATACAGCGTACATATTTTCATTTTTATTTAAAAAGTTTGCTACACTTACTCCACTTCGTCCTAGCCCAACAACTAGATATTTTGTCATATCGCCTCCTATAAAACGAGCATAATCGAAATAACGCTAAAAATAATCGTTATTATTATATATATGGCGACGATTTTGGTTTCATTCACACCTTTTTTCTCAAAATGATGATGGAGCGGTGCCATTAAAAATATGCGCTTGTGCGTTCGTTTGAAATGCAATACTTGAATAATTACGCTCACCGCACTCACCACAAATACAAAACAAATTACTGGCAAAATTAGAGTTTGCCTACTGAATACTGCAAGACAAGTTATCAGTCCACCGAGAGCAAGAGAACCAGTATCCCCCATAAAAATTTTTGCGGGATAACTATTAAACATCAAAAATGCCAATACTCCACCCGCCCCCGCTGCGCCTAGTATTTCGAGATTGTATAATTCTTGCGACAAAGCCTGCCCGCCACCCGAGGCTAAATATTCGTTATTTGTGATTGCTACGATTACAGTCAGTCCTATAAGCATCACAAAACTTGTCCACCCTGCAAGTCCGTCGAGCCCATCAGTTAAATTTGCCGAATTTGTCATCGCAAGAAAAACGAAAATGATAAGCGGAATAATTCCCCATGACAAGTCGACTTCTCCCCATGGAAGATATAAAACGGTACCGATGTCAGGATTAAAATAAACATAAAGAGCAACAATTACAGCAATACCTAATTGCCCGATAATTTTTTGATAAGCGCGCAGACCTAGGTTTTTGTGCGTGTACACCTTAATAAAGTCGTCTAAAAAACCGAGCAATGCATAACTAAAAAACACACCAAGCGCAACATACATAATATTCGCTTGTCCACCCGCAAACAAGAGAGATATAGTAATCACAGGCAACAAGAAAATTAGCCCACCCATTGTAGGAGTGCCTTGTTTTCCTTGATGCGCTGTAACATACTGTAAAATCTCTTGACGCGCGCCCGCTTTACGCGCCATATAAATTACCAGCGGAGCAAATATCGCACCAAATACAAATGTTAATAAAAATACAAGTAGAATTGTTAGCAACGCTCTGCCTCACGCATATTGCGGACAATATTGTCTACCGTTTCAAAATCGGAATAGTGTATTTTCTTTCCTCCTATATCAAGATAGTCTTCTGCCCCTTTACCTGCAAGAACAGCAACATCACCCGAGGCTAATTTGCTGATAGCATAACTAATTGCTTCTGCACGGTCAGTTATACTTATGACACTATCTTTGTTTTTTATTCCTTTGTCGATGTCGCGTATAATTTCATCGGGGTTTTCAAGTCTAGGGTTGTCGCTAGTCAAGACTGTAAAATCAGCATATCTCTCACTAATCTCGCCCATTATTGCGCGCTTTTTCTTGTCCCTATTTCCCCCGCAACCAAAGACACTTATTACTTTGCCCCGCGTGATTTGCTTTACACTTGATAAAATGTTTTCAAGCCCATCGGGTGTGTGAGCGTAGTCTATAACTACTCCCGCGCCATTCGGTAGTTTTATCATATTAAATCGCCCTGGAACAAAATCCATTGAATTGATACCTAATTTGATTGCTTCCATATCAACACCTATTAAGGAACATGCAGATGCGGCAGCAAGTGCATTATATACATTAAATTCCCCGATTAATCGCGTATTTATGCAAGCAAGTTCGTCATTTATGTTTAAAAAGTAGTGTGTCCCGTTTATGTCGTACTTTATATTTGTAGCAAAATTGTCCGCTGGGCTAGAAATACCGAAACTTCTTACGCTAAAATCATCACGCTTGCAATTTTGCATAGCGATGACTAAATCCATTCCGCGCGGGTCGTCAGCGTTCACAATTCCAACTGAACAAAAATTTGGCTTGATGAAGCGCATCTTCGTGTTTGCGTAGTTTTTAAAAGTTCCGAAAAAGTCTAAATGGTCTTGCGTAATGTTTGTTAGCACGCCCACATCAAAATGAACGCCCGCGAGTTTATCAAGCGCTATTGCGTGCGCGCTGACTTCCATTACAACGGTGTCGACTCCACGGTCTGCCATTTGTCTAAAAGTGCGCTGCAATTCGAGCGGGTCAGGAGTTGTGAGAGTCGCGGGATAATGTTTGTCTTTTATCATTACTCCAATAGTGCCTATTAGCCCAACATTATGTCCCGCACACTCTAAAATGTTTTTTATCATATAAGTTGTGGTCGTTTTGCCATTTGTGCCAGTTATGCCGATTAGTTTAAATTTCTCGCGCGGGTTATCATAAAAATTTGCCGCCATTTTGCTTAAAGCAACGCGCGAATTATTTACAACTATTTGCGGAATATCAAGTGGCAAAGCCCGCTCAGTAACTAATAATCTTGCGCCCTGTCGCACAGCACTTTCGGCATAATTATGCCCATCAACTTGTGTGCCACTAATACACACAAAGGCATCACCCGCTTTCACACTCCTATTGTCTATACTAATTCCATTAATATTAATATTTTTCGGCATGTCGCCTAATACTTCAATATTTTTAAATAATTTCGTAACTTCCATTTCTACACCTCTATAAGAGATTATATATCAAGTTAAGCCGAAAAGTTACACAACAGCAAAAATAGTCAAAAAACTATGTTTTTATCATTATTATTGCGCCCTCAAACAACATTTCGCCCTGTGGAACGCTCTGCCAAGTTACATACGCCCCCTCGCCGTCAATTTCGTATTCTAATTTCATTTTTTTAATCAAACTAACCGCTTGTGTAATAGACAGCCCGACTAGATTCGGCACTTCAATATTAGGCTGTAATTTTTCCATATCTTCGGTCAAATTTGTTGGCTCAATATTGAGATAATTAAATAGCCCCGAATATACTTGCTTTGCATAGGGCGCAGCAACCAAACTACCGTAATAAACACCTGTGCTAGGCTCATCTACACAGAGCAACAAAACATATTTTGGGTCATCAACTGGATAGCAACCGATGAAACTTGAAACATATTTCCCCGCTGCAACATGCCCGTCTTCGTACTTTTGTGCTGTTCCAGTCTTTCCACCTATTCGGTACCCAGGCACAAAACTATAAAGCCCTTGCGTGCTGACAACTTGCTCCATAAGACCTGCCACGGTCTTACTCACAGTTTCACTTACTACTTTGCGTTTCGCAACACTGCCAAAAGTTTTTGTTTCGCCGTCTGGCGTTGTAATAGATTTTATAAAATGCGGTTCATAAAGAGTGCCATTTAAGAGCGCACAAACACCCGTAATCATTTGTAGCGGAGTTACAGCAATCGCTTGACCAAAAGCGATACGCGCAAGGTCGACATTTTTTACAGTGTCCTTATTCATCATAATTCCCGCACTTTCTCCAGCAAAATCAACGCCCGTCGCACTTCCTATCCCAAAACGAGTAAGGTAAGAATACAAAGTGTCGACCCCGAGTCGCAACCCTAAGTCCATAAAGACACTGTTACAACTGTTGCAAAGACCTTCGGCTAAGGTTTGAGAGCCATGCCCGTTCGTGCGCCAGCATTTAATTCGCTCGCCATCTACGATGCGATACCCAGGGTCATAGAATCGCTCGTCAACATTTGTTACACCCTCACTTAATGCCGCTGAAATTGTGAAAAGTTTAAAAGTACTTCCCGGTTCATACACATCGACAATATTTACATTTCGACTGTATTCAAGTAAGGCCTCAACATCGTCGCGTGGCGGGTTGTTCAAGTCAAAACTCGGCTTTGACACCATGCCGAGAATTTCGCCATTTTGCGCATCCATCATGATAGCAGTTACGCATGACGCCTGCTGTTCGGCAAGCGCTCGCTCGGTTACGCTTTCTAAAATTTCCTGAATATTATAGTCAATTGTCAAACTTATATCACACCCAGCGATTCCTGGCACAAAACTTGTGGTTGCGTTACTCAATTCAAGCCCAGTAATTGTGCTTTCCGTGAGTGCCTGCCCATCTGTACCTGTTAAAAAGTTGTTGTAATATGCTTCTAGTCCCGCTTGCCCAACATTGTCAATAGTAGTAAAACCTAACACGCTTGTAAGCATATCGCCGTAAGGATACTGCCTAGTGCTCGTTTCGCCAAGATAAATTCCCGAAATGTCGGCATCTAAAATTGCTTTTGCAGTGTCAATGTCGACTTGCGATTTTACTAAACTTTCGGAAATGTTTGTTTTTGTTGCCAACTCGTAAACATGCTGATAATCTACATCAAGCAATTTACTTAAAAGGCTCGCAACATCGCTAGGAGATTCAACATTACTTGCACGGACATAGACATTATAACTTGTATAACTTGAGGCTAGTACATTACCGTTCGTATCCAAGATTTTACCGCGCAAGCCAGAAAGCGACAGGTCGCGTGTCCACTGGTCGATTGCTCGCGTTTGCAATTTCTGCCCTTGTATGATTTGCACTACAAATAATTTACCTATGACAACCAAAAAAAGAAAGGCTATCATGCATAACACGCATAATAACCTCTTTTGTAGACTTGATATAGTAAATTCTCGTTTCATATAGCCTCCAAAAGACTACCTACCGAACAAATACGAGAAAAACTCCGTAATTTTATTGAAAATGTTGTCGCTTGTCGCAACTTCTGTCGGCACTTGTGGCGAAATGTCAATTATTACGCCCTCACCCGCATCTTGCATACCCTCGGGAATGCGCCCCGATTCGTTAGAAATAATAGCGTTTAAATCTGAAAGTTCACCTTCTTGCACAATTATACCACTCTCTAAATCTGCAGCGCTTCGGTCGACTGCGCCAATTTGAAAAATATTACAAATTATCAAAACAAGTAACAGTACACAACAAAACGCACCTGCCGCTATCCACATTTTTTTGCGGGTAGACATTCCTGCAGTTTTTGTAGTGGCGGACAATTTTGCGGGTGCTTTGTCTGTCGCGTTTATTTCAAGGGTTGGCGAAACAGTAGGCGTTTCAACAACATCTTGATATTGAGGTTTACGCTTGTTTCTAAGTTGCGTAAGCATATCACTGTCGCCAAAGAACGGGTTGTTTACCGTGTCAACCTTTGTTATTTGCCTACGCTCGATTTGTGGAGTTTGCGTAACACTATTTATTGCCGCTCTATCAATCGCATCATATGCTTGTTGCAAATTTGTTGCTGTGTGCGAGTTATCAAAGCGCTCGACTTCGCGTTCGATTTCACTTTTTTCAGGTGTGGAATTTTGCTCCACTCTCTCATCAATTAAGTCTAAAATATTCGTTTTAGGGCGTTCGATAGTAGTCGTCCTGTCGTTTTCATAATCGTCAGACATAATAATATACTCCCTTTTTTTATCAATTATCACAATTTTTCGAGTACACGCAACTTTGCGCTATGCGAGCGCGGGTTGCTCTTTATTTCGGTAGCGGTTGGCAGTAGCGGTTTTTTGTTTATAAGACGAACTTCGGCTTTGTGATGGCATACGCAAACAGGTAATTTTTTATCGCAAATGCAGTCGCTTGCAAGTAAGTTAAATGCATCTTTTACAATTCTGTCTTCAAGTGAATGGAATGTTATCACTGCCATTCGCCCGCCAGAATGCAGGCCATTTCGCACCATGGAAAGTATGCTTTCGCGAAGCCCGTCCAACTCCCCATTCACCTCAATTCTTATCGCTTGAAAAACACGCTTTGCAGGGTGTCCGCCCGAATACCGTGCTTTTGCTGGAACGGCAGAAGCTATGATTTCTGCGAGTTCGAGAGTTGAGTGCAATTTTTTACTTTTACGCGCATACACGATAGCGTTTGCGATACGCCCCGCGAAACGCTCTTCGCCATACTCTCGAAAAATTCGTTCGAGAGCATCTTCGCTATATTCGTTCACTACAATCTCGGCATTCAATTTTGCATGCTCGTCCATCGCCATATTTAAGGGACCGTCAGTTATATAACTAAACCCGCGTTCAGCATTATCGATTTGATAACTGCTAACACCTAAATCTAGTAAAATTCCATCAAGGCTTGTGATGTCGTTTTCTTCCATTGTTGACAAGAAATTTTTAAAATTGTCGTGAGCAAAAATTTTTTTGCATTCAAAATTATGTAGTCGCTCGCTTGCAGACGAAAGGGCATCATTATCTAAATCAAACATTATTAATGTGCCGTTTTTATTTAGGCGACTTGCAATCTCGCTGCTATGCCCGCCTCCACCGAGAGTACCGTCCATGTATACGCCATCACTTTTGATATTTAATGCTTCGATACACTCATCAAGCATTACAGAAACATGATTAAATTCCAAATGACCACCACCTTTTAAAACGCAAAGCGTTTAATTTTGTACTTCGCAAACTGATACTAACTTGCAGTCTACCTGGTCACAACTACAAAGCAGATATTTTACTTCGTTTTGTATTAATTCGTGCTTTACTCGGCAATTTTTTCCATGCAAGTGCCCATACACCACATAATCAACTTTATACTTTTCGCAAAGCCGAGTAAATTCCGAGGGTTGCATTTTAGCGTTAAATGGCGGATAGTGTATCATAACAATTCGCTTGTCCTGCGGCTGATACAGTTTGTCCATTGCTTGAAGTCCAAGTTCAAGGCGTATAACTTCGCGTTTAAAAATCTTTTCGTCTTCGGCATCTTTAAAAGTATTCTCTGGCACTGCCCAACCACGAGTTCCACACACGACAACGCCATCAAATCGTAATGCATCATTTTGAAGAGCGTACATATTCGGTTTTAACACAGAGCGTACGGCTGAAATTGACTTCCACCAATAGTCGTGATTACCTCGAGTTATAATTTTTTTGCCTTTCAACTTTGCTATTAAATCAAGGTCAGGCACGGCTTCTTCTAAATACATTCCCCAACTTATATCACCAGGAATTAAAACTAAATCGTCATCATTTACACGCGCGTTCCAGTCATCACAAATACGCTCAAAATGATTTTCCCAGCCAGGGCCGAAAATATCCATCGGCTTTTCAACAACACTAGAAAGGTGCGTATCTCCTATTGCAAATACTTTCATACACTTCTCCTAGCATAATTATAATTTTTTTTGCATAATTTTGCAAGCAAAATACATTGCATTACAACAAATTGTGTTATAATGCAATAATTAGCAATTAGCAATTAGGAATAATTGACCGCTGATGCGGATTATTTAATAATTAAGTACTTGAGCGCTAGCACACATTAACTACAAACTACAAACTACAAAAAAAGCACCGTGACAGGGCCCTTGTCACGATGCTTTTTATATTTATACTTAACTTGCGTTAAGGTGCAGAGATAAATCTTACGGAATAATTTAGATTTCGTTCGTATTTATTAAAGTAGTCGCAATCGGGTTTGTCGACGGGAACAACGGTAGTTCGAAGAACCCTTGACAAACATTCGTCGAGAACTCTTGACATTGCGGAATGTAGCAATAACCATAACTCGGTACCAAAAGTTCGGTTTCCGCAACAATCTTTATAATAAGCATCACACAGCCTTCGACTGTTGCAATGTCGCCATCAATAGTTGCTTGAGCGAGTATAGCGCTTGCCACAAGTTCTACTCGAAAAGGAATAATAGATGCTTGCGGTAAAAACAGCACTACATCTTGCGGGAGCGAGATAACGCCCGTCGCTACTCCTTGTACATTGTTTGCGTCGGTATACACGATTTCGATAGGTATGTTAGCGGTGGCAGAAATGTGCGCGAAGTTCGGGCGGTCGTCAAAACGCGTAACCGTGAGATTAGTGAGAGTCGGCGCCACCGTTGTGCTAGACTGCCCCGAAACAAATGTTAACGGAGCGGTCGGGTTTGCAGGAGTAAAACTAGTAAGTTGAACTTGCGTGTCTGTGATGTGTTGTTGTTTCATACATGCATCAAAAACTTTCTTTACCTGTATACAGACCTTTTCGCACAGTCCGCGCATCGGGTTCCCGTTAATAGGTCCAGGTATCTGCTCCGACCTAATACCAGAGAAAAAAGACATCTGTAAATTACCTCCATAAGATTTGCCCGTACATTATAGAGTATGCAAAAAATCTTTTTTGCGTGCAAAAGTTTTTAAATAAAAAGGAAGTGAAAGTTCACTTCCATTTTGTCTTTTTCTGTTCGTTTGTTAAGGTTTGGTTTACTGTCTTTTCGTCTTGTTGTTCTTCTATATTTATCGCCATCCTTACTTTTATCTTCTTTTTGTTATTGAGATTAGCATTTTTTGTTTTGTTATTAGCCAAACTCATATTTTCTCCATTATTAATCACTTTATTATTTACCGTGCTAGTGTTTGTATTATTTATTCTCTCACTATCTATTTGTTGTGCTTCTTTATTATTTATAGTATCAGCGTCTGCACTTGCCACCAGTTTTGCTTTTCTTTTATCGTTAAAGTGAAGAAAGGTGTTGTATGCAATTATTCCTAAGAGCGCGATGAACGCCCCAAAGAACACGCCCGCAAGCACATCAGTAAAATAATGCACTCCTAAAATCAGCCTACTCAACGGAACTAAAACAATTGCCGAATCGGACAATACGCCTATTAAGTATTTCACCCACTTCTTTACTGTTGGTGAAGTAATAATAAAATAAGCAAGCAAAACAAATACGCACGCAACTGTTATTGAATGCCCACTCGGGAAACTAGACGAAGTTTCTGTCATCCACCACAAAGTTTCATCAGGGCGCGGACGATTTGCAAGCGCTTTTACAAGTTGCTGTAAACACCATGATACTAAAATCGTGCCTGCAAAAAACCAAGTCTTACTACGAAACTTCCAAATAACTCCCATAAGTAAAATTATAAAAATTACAAAATAGGTATACCCAAATTCAGTAATAATTCTAAAAAACCAATATGTTGCCCCACCTTTTTCGCCACGAATAGAATACGCCCAATCTGCAACAGCGTTATCTACACCCAAAGGCGCATAACCGTTTGCCGCTAATACTATAGCAATAACCAAAAAACCTATAAACAACAAGCCACAACTTATAGATGAAATTAACAAAAACTTTTTTGTCATGTTTTCTCCTAAGTGTGTTTTTCTATTTTAGATTAACAAAACAAGTTATAGTTTGTCAAATTAATATGCATACTATTCTACAGTTTTGCGCTGCACTCAAAACTGAATTAGCAATGAACAATTAACAGTTAAGGACAAGATTTAAAGTTAATTACTCTGTTTATTTCTGCTATATATAAGAAATTTTGAATTTCTTAAATTATCTCGCGCATTTTTTAAAAGGAAAAACCACAGAATTTTTCTGTGATTTTTTAAAATTTGAAGAATAAACAACAATTTTACACGATTTTATGGTATTATGCATAGGTATTATGCATTAAAGTAGTATGCAAATAATTCCACCTCTACCTTCATTTACAATTCGAGAAAGCGCTTTTCTCATCTTCTTCTGTGCCTCTAACGGCATAGCATTTAATTTCGAAGAAATTCCGTCGCTCATAAGTTGGTGCATTGTTTTACCAAACATATTCGTTTCCCAAATTCCTTCTGGATTCGAAGTTGCCTGAGAATTTAAATAACTTACTAAATCTTGTGATTGTTGCTCCGTGCCAACCATTGGACTAACTTCAGTTTCTAGGTCAACGCGCATTATGTGAAGACTTGGTGCTGTAGCTTTTATTCGCACTCCATAGCGATTTGTGCCTTGTTTTACAATTTGAGGTTCTTCTAAAATTAGTTCATCAAGGCTAGGCTCGACTACACCATACCCAGTTTCGTTTACTTGGTCAAGCGCCGTTTTCATTTTGTCGTAATGTTTTTTAGCAAGTGCAAGCGAACGAATTTGAGCGATTAATTCAAAATCATTATTGATTGTCATTTCGCATTGCGCACTCAAAACTTTATAGAAAAGATTCTCTTTCGGCACGATTTCATATAAAATTCGTCCTTCTCCAAGTTCGACAGAATTTAATACAACAGGTTCAAAGCGTTCACTATTTTCAAACAACACTGCGCCCTTATCGAACTCACCTATTTTAGTAACATTCGCCGATACCCTACGCAACTCGTCTGCAATTTCGGTAATAATCTCATTATCAAACGGCAGAGCTGTAAGCCACTGTGGCATGTTCATTTCGACACTTATTATAGGAAATTCTTGCAAAATTTTATCAAATGTGTTTGCGACATCTTTTTGGTCGAGAGTTTCAGCATTTATCGCAAGAGTTCCAACAGAATACTTTTCTCGTAGTGACTGAACCAAATCTTTAGTTTCAGTAGACTTTGGATGCGCGCTATTCACAACTATTACAAAAGGCTTCCCTACTTCACGCAATTCCCTGACAAGGCGTTCTTCTGCAGGAATAAAATTCGCGCGCGGAATATCACCAAACGAGCCGTCTGTCGTAAGTAGTACAGCAACAGAGCAATGCTCTGTTACAACGCGCTGTGTGCCTATTTCGGCGGCGCGCTCGAAAGGCATCTCCTCATCTGACCATGGAGTTTTAACCATTCGAGCCTTTCCGTCCGAGCCAACATGCCCTTGTGCGCCAGCGACAAGATAACCTACGCAGTCAATCATTCTCACATTTGCAAGCACATTATTCCCTAAATCCACGCGCACACTTTGCGCTGGTACAAATTTAGGCTGTGTCGTCATTATAGTGCTACCGTCGGCACTTTGTGGCAACTCATCTAGAGCGCAAGCGTGTAAATTCTCTTCGGTAATATTAGGCAAAACAAATTGCTCCATAAATTTCGTAATAAATGTTGATTTGCCAACACGCACAGGGCCTACGACACCGACATACAAGTCGCCTTTTGTGCGAGTTGCAATATCATGATATATATCATAAGAGTTCATTTTCTTATCTCCTTGTTAATTTTGCACACCGTAAATATATGTACAACATTTCGGAGATATGCTACTAGTTTCAAATATAAAGACACAAACAAAAAGAAATAAGCAACTAAAAACTATTATCAATACTTAATTTGAGTTAATAAAAAATTGCCAATAATTTTGGCAATTTCTTAATTATTCGCTTGTATAATTCTAATGCGTTATTTTATTTAATATAATCTTTTATAAATTTCAACTACTTGTTAGAGTGCTTTAAGCGCTTTCGTGAGTGTGTTCGTCATCTGTAGGAACATCAATGTAGTCGGCTTCAAGAAGTTCACCAACAAAGTGTGAGTACGGAGTTTCTGGGTCGCCGTCAGCCGTAATAGAATAGTCAACATAGTGCAAATAGTAATTTTCTGTATACTGAACAAAGTAGCAAATACGCGTTCCATCTACATCAAAATTTGCAGGAATATCACCCTTTGGCGTGTCACTCGAAGGAATAACCGTTTCTGCAGTATTCCCTGATGTTGTGTAAACGAGACTGTTAAGCGTACTATCTGCAATGTAATAAATTGTGTCGCCTTGAATTTCAACCATGTTTGAGATTATATCACTTGAAGCAATTTGAACTGCTGGCTCGTTCGCTCTCTTAAAGAAAGTCAATGAACCATTCGTATAGAGAATTGCAACTCCGCTGTCGCCAGAAACAAGACTATAACTTGAACTCTAAGTTGTAAGTCCGTCATCAGATGATGCTATCGGAACTGAAGAAACTTCAACACGAGTATTTAAAGTTCCGTTACTAATTGAAACAGCATACACTATAGCATTTTGTCCTGGATTTGTTGCCTTTGCCATTGTGTAGTAAAGATAATTGCCGCTAGTGCCTTTTAGTTCGTAAGTCGTGCCTTCGTCACCGTTTCCGAGAACAGTTTTGCTTTCGCCACTTAAAAGATTGTACGCCTTTACGAGCGTGCCACCAGCAACAACTGACTCATCTTGATTTTCGGTATAGTAGACATTGTAGTCTATTTCATTTATTACATCGGTACTGTTTTGGTAGTTTGCGAGCGCAACTTCATTTACATTTTCAGAAACAGTTTTTGTACTAAAAGAATTTCCATTAATAGTTGTAACCACAAAGTTTGTACCGTCTTGAACAATTTGGTAAACCGTATCACCGATTTGGTACATTGTCATTGAAACGCTAGTATTTTCGGCTTCAGTCGAATATAGCAAGTCTTGTCCACCACTACGGTCAAGTTTTGTACGGTAGAAATTAAGGTGCGTGCTTTGCACTGTGCCTTCATTATCTTTCAAGTGGTTGGGTGTTGTGTAATAGATATAGTCACCAAAGATATATAGGTCGCTATACTCAAAACCTGCAACTTTTGGCACGATTATTTCAAGATTTGATATTTCTTGCTTTTCATCTGGCTTAATGCAGCCGTCTTCGTAATACTGCACATTAGCCTCGGTAACCTTGCCATTATCAAGTTTTGCACGATAGATTGCAGAAACAGTAATATCACCATAGTTGTTTGTTTCACCGACATCGGCAGTGTTTACATAACCGTTTGTAAAGTAAAGATAATCGCCTTTTTGCACGGAAAGACCGCCATTGCCGATAACAATATCATCAGGCGCGGGATTGTCATTGAGTTTGCCTAAGCCACAAGCAGCAAGGCCAAAAACGGCTACCGCAAGAATAGCAAAAACCGCTATTATAATAAATCCTTTTTGTAAAATTTTTGATGAAGTCATCGAGTTATCTCCTATAAATTTCGCAAAGTGTTGCATACACTAAACGAAAAAAATTCACATATAATAATTAAAAGTAATTCACCCGCTACATAAAGAGCAAAGTATAAAATAATACTATCATAAATGTGGCTCAAATGGTGCGCTCGGCTGCGCATACAAACACCTCACAAATACTTGCTTTAGATACATTCGGCAAAAACGCCGAGCCCGCTACCCGCCACATCATATGCTTTGAGTATGGAATTATACTATCATAAATGTGGCTCAAATGGTGCGCTCGGCTGCGCACACAAACATCTCACAAATACTTGCTTTAGATACATTCGGCAAAAACGCCGAGCCCGCTACCCGCCACATCATATGCTTTGAGTATGGAATTATACTATCACAAATGTGGCGGGTAGTCAATCATTTCAAGTTAAAATTTAGGAGCGTTTCATGAAAAAGTTTGAACAAAATGACACTGCCTTTACCCCGCCCGCGAATATCCAAAAACAAAGCGAGAGCAAAGGCTTTGACATAAATCAATTATTGCAAATTTTGCCTAAATTAAACATCGGTTCTCTTTTTAACACTAACAAGCGAACTCAAGCCTCTAGTTCTATGAGCACTCAAAACAGTTATGCTGGCAATTCTTATGTAAATAATATGGGCTCGGCACCCCCAAATAACTACGATACTCGAACGCTATTACACAGACAAAATTCAATAGAAACGCTAAAAACCATTGACCGCCACCAGCAAACTATTAAACAAATTCGCGAAGACGAAAACAACAAAAAGCCCGTTTGAATTAAACAGGCTTTTTGATTGTGTTAGGTAAAAAACTAAATAACGATGTTCGGGTCTATGATACCATAGTCGCCTTCGGCGCGTTTGTAGATGATGTTCACTTTGCCCTTTTCGTTTACATAGACATAGAACGCGTGGTCAGAGTTTTCAAGTTCCATAATCGCCTCATTAGTTGAGAGCGGATAAATATCGAAGTTTTTAACTTTGCTAACATGACATTCCTCGGGCTTGATTTCGTAGTCAAGGTCATCATTAAATAGCAACTCCTTAAGGTCTGCACCTTTGCGCAATTTGTCTTTGATTTTCGTCGAGTATTTAATAATTTGACGCTCAACTTTCGGCAAAGCCAAGTCTATGTTTTGATACATGTTGTCGGAAATTACTTCGCTACGGAAAAGCAAACCTTTATCCTTTATTGTCAACTCCAACTTAAAAAGGTCTTTATTCGCGCGCGAGCAAACAACCTTCGCGGTCGCGGAGTCTTCAAAATAGCGGTCGAGTTTATTCACTTTTTCAGTGATAATGCGCTCCAACTTTTCGCTGACTGTGTAATTTTTGGACATAATTTGTACTTTCATATATGTCACCCCCTTATGCAATAATTATAGCAAGGTTATTCATTTTTGGCAAATAATTTATAGCATATTTAGAAAAGGAATAACCCGTTTACAATAACAACCGCCGCTAAAACAACTAAACTAAATCCTAGCCCCACCCACGAAATTATGCGGTTGTGTGATTTGCAAATGGCAACAATGCCAAAAATTCCTGCGATTATCCCACAAATCACACTGCCACCTATACCAATGGGAACTAAAATAAAGGAATACACCCACAAAAAGAACCCACTGACCGCCTCAAAATCAAGCCCCGTCGCCAGCGCAATTATCACAAAAATTAAGCAAACAAGCGCAACACTTGCAAGCACAATCGCAGAAGTTCCGTATGAAGTTTTTTGCTCTGCAATTTGTCTTGCCATGCGATAAATATCTTTTTCATTTGATTGTGGTTGTGGCGCGTTGTTGTTTAGCATGAAAAGCGTAGGCTTGTATTCTTCCGCATTCTCATGCTCGTTTTGTATGTTTTGTTCATCTCCCTTGTTTTGGATAGAAGGCATAGTGTTCGGCAAATCGCCACTATTTGCCGTAATACTTAAATTATCTAAATTATTTAAAGCCTTTTTTGCTGCCCTTTGCGCCTTTCTATTGCTCTTTTGGGGCGCTAAAGCACTACTATCAGTTGCAGATGAAACTTCTTTACTATTTGATGAAGACGAAAAGCCTTCATTATTTACCCCAAACGCCGAATCTTCCTTACTGGTCAAAATACTTCTCCCTTATGTGTTTGTTGTCGAGTTTACCACAAATCTATATTATTACGCAAGCAAAAAAAGCGCAATATTCCCTATCGTGCAAATTTGCCAAATTTGTACAAAAAATTTTAAATACAAAAAAGTACCGTGATACAAAAAGTGTCATGGTACTTTTTTGTATTAGGAATTAGAAATTAGGAGTTAGGAATTAATGCGCGCTAACGCGCAAGCAAAAAATAATTATTAGATATTACTGCATCAGCAGTCAACAATAGCATAAACGCGCTAAACAAAGTCATTATCTGTGTTTGTGTCGTCGTTTATGTTGCCGTTGTCTATTGCTCCAAATACTGCAAACACTTGTTTGTTATTTACTATTTTAAACGGTATGCGCGCGCTCATGTGTGAAGTTCCTGTTAGGGTGATTTCGTTATCATTTTCATCCGTGTATGAGATAAATTCTCCGTCTACCATCCAACCTTTAAACTCGTAGTCTGTGTATGCTTTTGCTATTACTATTACTTCGGTTAGGTTTTCCGTTGTAGTATACCCTTGTATTCGAGCTTCGCCTATTGCACTTATACTAGTGCCGTCTGCCGCAGTGTTGCCTGTACTAATTGTGCCATCTGCATTTTGATATGCTACGGATACGGCTACGCCATTTAAACTTCCACTCGCTTTAAAGTTTTGTGCGGTGTCTGTAAAGTCTAGGTATATGATAAATGGATTTGTTGCGTTGTATACTTCAAGGACAAAACTGTTTCCTGTTGTGTTTGTTATGTAGTGAACTGCGGTGCAGTATTCTTGCCCGCTAATGTATCCGTCTATTGCGGACACTTTGTTATAGTCTTCTTCACTAGGAGTATCACTTTGTATTACTGCAATTCGGTATAAATAGTTTGTATCTATTGTTTGTATTAGATAACTGTGTGTTACACCGTCATTTGTTTCACGGAGAATTGTAAATTCGGCACTAGGATTTGCTGATGTGATTGTTATTCCACCCTCAAATACTGCGGTGTATGTTGCATCTTGTGTTACTGTTATTGTGTACTCGCTTTTGCCTATGCTTTCGGGGATTAATGTGTTTCCACCGTCTAACGACCAACCTACAAAAGTGTATCCAGCGTTTGGTGTTGCTGTGAGAGTGATTTCGGTGTTAGGTGTAATGTTACTTTGTCCGCCACTTGCAGTGCCCGCACCTGCGGGAGTTACTGCGGTTGTTATTGTTTTTGGGAGAAAACTGTCTAATGCTGATAACGAGATGTGAGCGGCAGGACGGACGCCGCTGCTAATGCCCACATCGTTGTTGCCAGCGGTGCCCGAGGAGCTAACTAGCATCGCATGGCTGTTAAAGTAGGAGTAGCCGGAGCGCAGCCAGCAACGGTAGGGATATACCCACATACTGCTATTATATGCTGTGTTGTCATATGTATCATCT
>CALWEW010000014.1 GCA_944377415.1 uncultured Clostridia bacterium | reverse complement strand
CTTCATCAAGCAGTTTTAGTGGGACTTGTTATTCCAACATTACAAGTTACAAGTGCTCACATTGTCAAAAGACTTTTACATCTAACTCTACAGCGCAATGTACTTCTAATGTAACGGGATACAAATGCAGTTATTGTGGGAAAACCTCGTCGAGTTCATTTAGTGGGAGTTGTTCTTCAAGGCCATATACAAGCAAGACAAACCATAACCATTCACTATCAAAGTCATATATGTTGTATACATACAAAAATATAGATACGAATACAACGACAACCTCACAAAGTTCATTTTCAAGGGCAACTGGTTACACTATTTCTTTTAATGCTAACGGTGGTAGTGGGAGTATGAGTAGTCAGTACTTTTTGCATGGGCACTCACAGCAAATAAGCAAGTTCGTATAGATTTCGATAATGCAAATCAATCTGGTACAATTTGGCTTGATGATTTTCTCATGATAGACCTTACAGAAATTTTTGGAGCAGGGAATGAGCCAAGCAAAGACTGGTGTGATGCGAACATAGTGTCTGGGACATACTCGCAAACTATATCTTACGGAGTAGCCTCGACACTTAACACTAAACCCTCTCATTTAGTTGCGGAAGGGTATACATATCAAGGTTGGAGTACAACTCCCAAAAGTACGAGTGGAACGAGTCAGACAGTAAACTACGCAGATGGTGCAAGTGTTACAAATCTAACGAGTGCAGGCAGTACTATTACCCTTTATGGTGTCTGGACACAAAATAGATATAATATAACAACAAATATAGGAGCGAATGGAAGCATAACCCCCGCTAATCCAACGGTTGATTGGGGTGATATCCAAACATTTACTATAACCGCAAATGAAAGATATAAAATAGAAAGCATAACGCTTGATGGTGAGCCTATAAACTTTAATCCTAACAATTTAAATTATGTAACAACTTATACCTATACGATAAATGATGTTCGTATGCCACATACATTAGCGGTAACATTTACAGACAGGGTAAAACTCGTAATAGATGTGCAGAATGAGGCTTATGCAGAAGGGTGCTATATCTATCATACTTCATATGACGATTCAACGGATACCCCTGAAACAGTAACATTCTATACAAAGACTTTACTAGGCTTTAAGTTTAAAGGTTGGGCAAATGAGAATGGAGAAATAGTATCGACTAACCAATTTGAAACATTTAATTATGATAAAAATGATGTATATTGTTTCTATGTAGTTATGGAAGTAGCGCCCGCAAGACCTGAGTATGTAATTAATACAGCGGCAGATTTACTTGAGTTTGTAAATGTTGCAACATACAGTGAGAATCATTTGGATGGGGTAAAAGTGATGTTAAGTGCAGATATAGACCTAACAGACCTAGATTTATATAAAATGTATGGTTTTGAAACATTCCCGCACCTACAGAACTACACAGGGTACATAGAATATAACGGGTATAGTATAACAAAAGATGGGCAATATTTTGACATTTTCACAGGTAATTTATCGACCACTCCGCCTAGCAATACTGATATAATGTAACAGGTAAAAATTTGAACAAAAAAGTACTACTTTTAATAGTAGTTCTTTTTTTATTTTTTGTTAGTTTGAATATAGAAATGGATACTATGCAATATGCTATGCATCCAATTTTACGAATAGTTTGGTGCTCAAATTATAGACGGGCTGCAAAATGTTAAATTTCTTTTTAGTATGTAGTAAAATTTAATTATTTAATCATATTTATAATAACGCTAAAATACAATAAAGCGAAAGGAGGAAAAATGCTAAAAAATATTTTGCCTGTTCGTTTTAATCGTTCACTTGATTTTTTAAGATTGGACAAGTTAAGCGAAATAAGATTAAGAGCGGGACAACCTACAGTTTTAAATTACGGCGGGCGTTATTATTTAGGAGAGAATGGACTTGCTGATAGCGAAAAAGAAGCACTTTGTATAACATCTCAAGAATTAAATGATGTAATTTTTCGTGCTTGTGAGTGCAGTGTGTATGCGCATAATGAAGAGTTAAAACAGGGATTCATAACCTTAAGCAATGGAGTGCGAATAGGGATATGTGGCGAAGTCGTAACTGAGCATAACGAAGTAAAAACTATTAAAAATTTTAGTTCGTTAAACTTGCGTTTTCCACACGAAGTGAAAAATTGTTGTTTGAATGTCTTGAAATATTTATATAATGAAAAAGGCGTTTTTAATACCTTAATAGTTGCTCCTCCTGGCGCTGGTAAAACGACTTTCGTTCGAGATTTAGCGGTAAATTTTAGTGATAAATTCATAGCTAAAAATGTTCTGGTAGTAGACGAGCGCAATGAACTAGGAGCAGTAATTGACGGTAAAGCGGGCTTGTATTTAGGAAAATTTACCGACATAATATCGGGTTCGGACAAGCAGTTTGGAATTATCAACGGAATTAGAACAATGACCCCTGATGTTATAATACTAGATGAGTTAATAACTTCATCAGATTTTGAAGCAATTAAATATGTTGTTGGTTGTGGTGTAAATGTAGTTGCTACAACGCACAGCAAGGATATTTTTGATTTGCAGAATAAAGTTTTTTTTCATGACTTATTGAAAAACAATGTATTTGAGCGTTTTGTAGTTTTATCTAATCGTCGTGGAGTTGGCACTATTGAAGCAGTTTATGATAGAAACCACACTTGTCTGTACTGCGCTTAGGAGTTTTTATGAATTTTATTATAGGCTTTGTTTTATTGGGGCTGTGTGTTTTTGCTGGATATAGAGTAGCAAGTTCGTATCGTAGGAAATTAAACTTTGTTAATGATTTTAAAAATTTACTCAACTTCCTTGAAACAAATATAATGTTCACACAAGATAACTTAAATAAAATTTTAACAGAAAAGAAGGACACTTTCCACAAAGATTTTCAAGAATTTCTGGCTAAATATTTAGATTATCAACAAGATTGCCAAAATGTCTTGGATGAGTGGAAAAAGGAACAAAATGTAGTTGATAGTGACACAGCGGAAGTCGTTGTAAATTTTATGATTGGGCTAGGACGAAATGATAGCGAATCTCAAATTCAATCAATAAAACAAGCCAAAGAGATTTTAAATGGTCATATTGAAAAGGTTACAAAAGAACAACAGTCAAAAGGAGCGATGTCCATGAAACTAGGAATTATGGGTGGACTTGCTTTGTTTATTATAGTTTTGTAGAGGTTAATTTATGGAAATCGGAGTTGAAATTATTTTTAAAATTGCGGCTATTGGAATAGTTGTAGCGATTGTTGCGCAGGTTTTAAAACAAGCAGGGAAAGACGAAATAGCGACCCTTACAACGCTTGCAGGGCTTATTGTTGTTTTACTAATAGTACTTGACCTAATTAGCGAATTGTTTAGTTCCGTACAAAATCTGTTCTATCTCTTTTAGGGGGTATCGTGGTAGAAATTTTCAAAATTATCGGGCTTGCCCTAGTTATAGTGGTGGCAGTTATTTTAGTTAAACAAACTAAGCCCGAACTTGCTATGCTGGTCGGTGTGGCAGGCGGAGTTATTTTATTTTTTTACATAATCGACCTTTTAGAGCAAGTTTACGGTGTGTTTTCTTATATCCTAGACAGTACGGGGCTAAATAGCGAATTATTCGTTGTTTTACTAAAAATAGTCGGCATTGGTTACCTGACTGAGTTTAGTGCGAATATTTGTTCAGATAGCGGAAATAACGCAATAGCAAGTAAAGTAATGCTTGCAGGTAAACTTATCATTTTCGTGTTGGCAATACCGATAATTCGTTCGTTGATTGATATTATAGTAGGTATAATGCCATGATTTGCAAAAAATATGCTAGGAATAAATTTTTAGCCCAATTCTCTCAAAAAAACAAAGTGAGAAAACATACCCCCTTACGCTTTCTTGCTTTGTTATTGCTACTAGTATTTTTCCTTGTGTTTTTAACTCCGATAACATATTGTGCCGATGATACAAATTCTGACGAACTCCAACAAGAATTAGAAGAAAATATAAATGACCAATTAGGGAATCTTGATTTAGGTTCTTTTGATGAGATTATTGCGGGACTTAGCCAAGATGGACAAAATCTTTTTGGGACAAGCAGTTTTTGGGATAAGGTCAATGACCTTTTGAATGGCGATTTTGGTACAGACTATAATTCATTTTTCGCAGCATTGCTAGATTGCTTTTTTGGCGGACTTGTCAATTTTATTCCTTTGCTCTGTATTATTATAGCAATAACAGTGCTATGTAGTTTGGTGGGAAATTTACGCAGCGATGTAGGTTCAGAGTCTGTTGGTAAAATTGTGAACTTTGTTTGTTATGGTGTAGTGATTGTGCTAGTAACAACAAGTGTGTTTTCACTGTTAAATACAACAACTGATTGTGTAACCTCACTAAAAAGTCAAATGGACTTGCTGTTCCCAATACTACTTACTATGCTTGCTGCTGTTGGCGGTGCTGTTTCAGTAAGTATATTCCAACCTACACTCGCAATATTAAGCAATCTAGTAGTTCAAATATTCACTTATTTCTTAATACCTTTATTTATATTCTCTTTCGTTTTTGTTGTTGTAGGGCATCTAACTGATTCAATAAAGTTAAACAAATTTCAGTCGCTATTTTACAGTGTCTTTAAATGGGTAGCAGGTGTTTGCTTTAGTATATTTATAGGAGCCATGGTAATAGGTGGAATAGTCGCTGGTAGTTTCGATAATGTGTCAATTAGAGCAACAAAATTTGCCTTAAAGAGTTATATACCAATTCTAGGTGGGTATTTGTCTGATGGCTTCAATCTTGTTATGGCAAGTAGTGTATTGATAAAAAATGCCGTTGGCATGGCTGGCGTTGTTTTGTGTGCAGGAACAGTTCTATTTCCCATCGCGCAAATCGCAGTGTTTAGTCTTGGACTCAAATTAACAGCATCAATTCTTGAACCTGTGTCAAATACGAAAGTACCCGATTTCTTAATGGCTATTTCAAAACTGTTAAATATGCTTATAGTAATACTTGCGGGAGTTGGCTTTATGTACTTAGTAAGCATAGGTTTAATTCTTTGTACTGCTAACATTGTGTAGGTGATATATGAATGAAATAAGTGCATATCTTTTAACTATTGTTGGTGTGGTATTTCTATTAGTTGTGATAGAGTTAATTCTACCCGATAGTAAAGTAAGTAAGTACATCAAAAGCATTTTTGCCATATTTATAGTAGTTG
The DNA here is from genome assembly GCA_944377415.1 of uncultured Clostridia bacterium. Taxonomy (GTDB): domain Bacteria; phylum Bacillota; class Clostridia; order Christensenellales; family UBA1242; genus UBA7867. Next base: position 20,809 of record CALWEW010000014.1, on the reverse strand, counting down.
TTATTATAACACCCCTAGCAAAAATCATAAATAGTAATTTCGACTGGAATAATATCTTTGATTCTATGCAATATGAGGTAGATGAAACCTTTATCGAGAACATAAGTCAAGATAATTTAAAATTGTTTGAGCAAAATTTGGAAGATTACATTAATCAAACATACGAGGGCGCAAGAGTAAGTATAAGTGCGAATTTTGAAGGAGAGGGAATGAAAATTAATTATATTTATGTCGATTTAAGCAATTTAGTTATAATTGAAAATTCACAGCATATTAATTATTATACCGCAGTAAAGGAGTTGGTAAAAAAGCAAGTTGACATAGATGAAGAGAGGGTGATAGTTTATGGCTAAGGATACAAACATGTCAAAGTGGCTTACCAAACTTAAAAACATTAAGCACATTGAAGTTTATGCGGTCATACTGCTTGCTGTAGTAGTGTTAGCGATATGGCTTATGCCTATGGGGAACAGCAGTCAAACTTCGACTTCACCACTTGATGACGCAAATTTAACCACAACAGCAGAATATGCCTTGCAACTAGAAACGCGTCTCAATAATGTATTATCTGCAATCTCGGGGGCGGGTGAAGTACAGTGTATGATTACACTGGATGGTGAAGTTGAGCGCGTACTTGCTTATTCTAATGATGAAAGAAATAGTAGTACTGAAAATACAACTTCAAGCGGCTCTTCAAATTCGACTTCGACATCGACATCTAATAAAGAACCAATTTTGATAACGGTTAATGGCAGTAGTCAGCCTTTAGTACTTTACGAAATCATGCCTGACATAAAGGGAATTGTTGTAGTTGCAAGTGGAGCCGGAGATGTAAGAGTAAAACTTGACATTTTGAAAGCTGTACAAGCGCTTCTAAATGTTCAAAGTTCTCAAATTGAAATTTTTGTAAAAGGTTAATAATAAAAAGGAGATATTAAAATGGTAACAAAGAAAAAGAAAATAATTGTACTTAGCGTTATGATGGGGTTGCTTGTTCTGACGGGATTTTTAAATATCACTTTAAATAATAGTAATGATGTTGTTGATACAAGTGGTACTGTGTCGACAGCAAACTTCTTTACAAGTTATAGAACAGATAGAGATGAAGCGCGCACACAAGAAAAACTCTACTACACAGCTATTTTGGAAAGTGCTAGCAGTTCTGCTGAGGCGAAAACATCGGCTGAAGAGGCTTTAGCTGATATTGCTGCACAAATCGAAAGTGAATTGTATTTAGAAGGAAATATAAAGGCAAAAGGTTTTGATGACGTAGTCGTTTCAATGACGGAAAATTTTGTAAATGTAATGGTTAAATCTGCAGAGTTAACAGATGCGCAAGTTGCTCAAATTGTTCAAGTTGTACAAGAACAAACGAATAAATCAATTGACAATATCAAGATTATACCTGTTGAATAGTAGGCGATAAAGTTCGGTATAAATGATAGAATTTTTCACGGTTTAATAGTTGCTTTAAAGTAAATGCTATGTTATACTAGATAATAATCTTTGGAGTGATAAAATGGCATTTGAGCAGATAAGTGGTTCAGGGCGTGGCAGAGTAAGTTATAATAAGTCGATACTTTTATCTATTATTAATCTTTCAGCAAAGGAAATAAGTGGTGTTGCCTCATTATGTGCAAACTTTGGTGGCTCTTCTCTAGGTAAAGTTTTTAGTAGCAATTATTATGAAGGTGTTAAAATTGCTCAAACAAAAGACGGACTAAACATTGATGTATATGTAAATGTATATTCAAATTACAATGTCAGCGATGTAGCGTGCAGAGTTCAGGAAAATGTAAAAAATAGCATTATTTCCATGACGGAAATGCCCGTTAAGAATATTAATGTGCATGTACTTGGCGTGGAATTTGCAAAGTCAGAATAAAACCCTGAAATCAGGGTTTTTTGGCATTTATAAAGGAGATATTATGACAAGAACAAAGGCAAGAGAAATAGCTTATTCCGTTATCTTTTCAAACAATTTTAATCCAGTGGATTCAGTTAAGCAAGCAATTTTAGATGCGCTTGACGGACAACCTATTAAAGAAGATGAATTAAATTTTGTTGAAAGTTTAATAAGTGGGGTAATTAAAAACAAAGAAGTACTTCAAGATATTATTGAGCGCAACCTTGTTGATTACTCAATAGATAGGGTAATGTTAACTGACTTAACAGCGTTGATGTTGGCTGGTTTTGAACTAAAATATACTAATACGCCTACGAAAGTTATTTTAAATGAGGCAATAAATATTGTAAAAAAGTACTCTTCCGATAAAAGTAGCGCATTTGTAAACAGTGTTTTAAACAAAGTTTCCAAGGAAATACGCAATGAGTAATGTAATTAGCGTAAGTCAGTTTAATACTTATGTACATAACATTTTTTTATCGGAAGAATTGTTAATTAATATTCAACTTTATGGCGAGGTTTCTGGTGTTTCTTATTCTGGAAACAATGTTTATTTTAGCATAAAAGATGAAAATGCAGTTCTTAATTGTGTAAAATTTGGTTTGCGTTCCGACGAATATATGGCAAAAGAAGGCGAAATGGTTCTCGTTCGTGGCTCGCCGAATTACTATGTAAAGGGCGGAAGATTTTCCTTTAATGTGAGCAAGATTGAGTCATATGGACAAGGCGTTTTATATAAACAGTTTTTAGAGCTAAAAAACAAACTTGAAGCGTTAGGTTTATTTGACCAAAGCAAAAAGAGGCCACTTCCATCTAATATTCGCAGGGTTGGTGTAGTGTCGAGCGAGACAGGGGCTGTAATTCAAGATATAATTGATATTACCCATAGGCGTAATCCTATGCTAGACATTGTGCTATATCCCGCAAAGGTTCAAGGGATTGGAGCGGAAGCCACAATTATCGCTGGAATAAAAGCCTTAGATAATATTAATGTCGATGTAATAATTGTGGCTCGCGGTGGTGGTTCACAAGAAGACTTAAGCACCTTTAACAATGAGAGCCTCGCAATGGCTATTGCAGAATCAAAAAAACCTGTAATTAGTGCTGTAGGGCATGAAACTGACTTTACAATAGCGGATTTTGTCGCAGACTTGCGCGCACCGACTCCATCTGCTGCGGCAGAGTTGGTTGCGGTAGATGTTGTTAAACTTACTCAAACAATGCAAAGCAATGCACAAAGATTGTTAAGACTATTTTCAAATATCTTCGAAATTAATAAGGAAAAAATATCGGGGCTTGCTGTTAGACTGAATAGTTCTGCTGAAAGTTTATTAACAAATGAGGTTCAAAGTTTAAAAACACTTTGGAGTGCTGTTAGCACGGCGGGAATTATTAATATTAAAAATATGCTTCACAATTTTGATTTGCTAGCTCAAAAATTAGAAAATCTTAACCCAGTGCGAATTTTACGATTAGGATATTCTCAAACTAGTAAAAATGGAAGTATAATTTCTAGTATAAATGATGTTATAAAAGGTGATGAGTTGGTTATTAATGTTTGCGATGGTATAATAAATGCTACAGTAACAGATAAAGGTAAAAAGGAGAAATAAAAATGACATATGAAGAACTCGTAAAACGATTAGAAGAAATTGTATCTACACTTGAAAGTGGCGAAACTAAGTTGGCGGACCTTAATAAATTATTTGCTGAAGGGGCAGACATTACAAAGAAGTGTTATAAAATGCTGAATGAAAGTCAAGGGAAGATTACAGTTTTGCGTGAAGAATTGGGTAAATTAATTGAAAAACCCATGGCATGAAAATCTATAAAATTAGTGATACATACACTATAAATGATGTATGTGTCTTTTTTATTTAAAGACTTCTATTATGTTCTTAATTCATAATAAACTTACATAAACCATATAATATATTGTGGAAAAAGATAATGAAAAGAACTCCAAACAAGGAGAAAATAATATTACAATTTTTGGGGTAATTAAAAGGCAAAAGTCAAAAACTAATAAAGTTTGGCTTGTGCAGGTTTTTGTTATTTCTTTGTGTTTGTCGGTATTTTTTGCGCTTATTTCAGAATTGACTCTGTCTCATGCTGGATTAGCTCTTGCTTTATTTTTAATTTTACTTCTAGTTGCAGCAAGCGTCATTACAGATTTAATAGGTGTTGCGATTACTGCGTGTAACATAAAACCTTTTCTTGAATTAAATCAGAAGGGGATAAAAGGAGCAGACATCGCCGTAAAACTTGTTAAGAATGCTGATAAGGTTTCAAATATTTGCGCTGATGTTATAGGTGATATTTGTAGTATTTTAAGCGGGGCGGGTGGCGTTGCAATCTCTTTCATTATTGCAGGATTATTACCTAATGTAAGTAGTATTATTATCTCAATAATAATTAGTTCATTGATAGCATCTATTACGATTTTAGGGAAGGCTATAGGAAAAACTTATGCATTAAATTATCCTGTGGCAGTAGTTATGAAAGTATGCAAATGCCTTTCAATATTCAAAAAATCTCGGAAAAAACAATAAAGAAAACATGTCAAAACCCTTTATTTAAGCCAAAAAATAAAAAATTTATAATTATGCAAAAAGTAAATGTATAATTATAAAATTTAAGAACGAATAATTATTCAAAATTGTCTTGCATAATTATTAATTTTGGTGTATAATACAACTGAATAAAATTAATAAGGGAAATAATATGGCAAGAACTGTAAGACAGTCTAAAATTATTGAGATTATAAATAAACAAGAAGTTGAAACGCAGGGTGAGCTTGTAAAAGCTTTAAAAGATGCGGGATTTAATGTTACGCAAGCAACAATAAGTAGAGATATTAAAGAACTTTGTCTTTTTAAAATTGCTGGTGAAACAAAGAAATATAAATATGCTTTCGTTGATAGTGAGGACAAAAATTTAAATTCTAAAACAAACGAAATTTATCGCAATGTAGTGCTTTCGATACACCAAGTTTTGAATCAGGTTGTTGTTCGTGTGCTAAAAGGTACAGCGGAAGCTGTTGCGGGGGTTGCGGAAAGAATGTCAATAGCCACTGTTTTAGGTATTATTGCAGGTTCTGATACGGTTTTAATAATTACTGATGGTGAAACGGCTGCAAGTGAGGTGGCAGATAGACTTCAAGATTTATTAAATAATAACAACTAATGACAAGGAAAAAGAAATGACTAAAAATGAAAAACTTGCTTTAAAAACGGCCACTGGTTCGGCATTAGGTTTTACAGCTCTGGGTGTTGTATTGGCTGGTATTGATATTTTATATACTCAAAATAATATTTCATGTGGAGTTACTATACTAAGTACGGTTGGAACAGTTTTTTCAGGAATTGTTTTAGGAAGTTGTGCTATAGCAAAATTTATGATGGCAATGATGAGCGAAAACAATCAAAGCTTAGATAATAAAAACACTGATACAATATTTCGCAAATGACCGTAAACCACTTTATAGGTGGTTTTTCTTTTTATATTTATTGATAATAATTCATTGTTGAAAAAGTATAAAAAATATTAAAATTTGTTTGATTTATTTGTTCAAATGTTCTATAATAATTTAGAACAAACGTGCGAGGTGTGAAATGATAAAAAGTATATCAATAAAAGATTTCGCTTTGATAAATAAGGAAGAAATTGATTTTGAAAATGGATTTAACGTTATAACAGGCGAAACTGGTGCTGGTAAGTCTATTTTAATTTCTGCAATTAATTTCGTACTCGGAGAAAGAGCGGATAAGAGTAAAATTAGATTTGGATGCGATTGCGCACAAGTACAAGTTGTTTTTGAGACTTCAAATGCAAAAGTCCTTGACACACTGAACAATTTTGGATTTGAGACCGATAATGCTATAATAATAAATAGAAAAATTTACGGTGATGGACATAGTGATATAAGATTAAATGGTAATCTTATTACTTTGTCAATGTTGCGTAAGATTACAACTAATTTGGTGGATGTATATGGGCAGCATGAACATCAGTCTTTATTAGATATTTCCAAACATATTGAATATTTAGACGAATATTTAGGTGTGGAGGTTTTTGAAAAGAAGAAAGAACTATCCATACTTTTTGATGAAATGAAAATCGTAAAGCAAAAAATTAATTCGTTTGGTGGAGATGAATATTCTCGTGCTCGCGAAAAAGACATGCTTTTATATCAAGTAAAAGAAATTGAAGAAGCGGATTTAAAAGCCGAGGAAGAAGATGAGTTGCTTGTATTGAAAAATAAAATGGAAAATTGCCAACGAATTTTTGATACAGTGCGCACGACTAGAGAATTACTTTCCGAAATGCCTAGTAATAGCATTTGTGATAATCTTTATAATGCTTCTAAAATGTTGGGAACTATAAATAGTATTGACAGTGAATTTGAACAATTGACTGAAAGACTTAACAGTATTCAAATTGAAGCGAAAGATATTGCCGAGACCTTGGAACAAAAGATTGACGAATATAATTTTAATGAATATGACTTTGACAAAGTGGACTCTCGTCTTGATTTAATAAAAAACTTAAAACGAAAATATGGAAGCAGCATAGATGAAATTTTAACTTTTTACCAGAATAGCAAACTTCGATTAAATGAACTTGAAGATACCGAAGAATTGTTAGCAAAATATTTAGAGAGCGAAGATAAACTAAACAAAATGATAAAAGCCAAATGTCGTGAATTAGCAGAAATACGAAAAAAAGGTGCAATAGATTTTGAAAAATCGATTACAAACGAATTAATAACTCTTGGAATGCCTAATGCAAAATTCTGCATAGATTTTAAAGAAATAGCCCCGACAATTAACGGAGCCGACAGCATCGAGTTCATGTTTTCCGCAAATTTAGGAGAGCCATTTAAGCCTTTATCGAAGGTGATTTCTGGTGGAGAAATGTCACGCTTTATGCTGGCATTCAAGACAGTAATGGGAAATATTGAAACTGTTGATACTATGATTTTTGATGAAATCGATAGTGGTATGAGTGGGGTAACTAGTATAACAGTCGGACAAAAAATGGCAGTTTTATCCAAAAATGTACAAGTTTTTGCAATAACTCATTTAGCAACTATTGCAAGTTTTGCTGATGCTCACTATCAAATTTATAAACAAGTTTGTGGAGATAAAACAGTTAGTAATATAGTTAAACTTGATGCTAATAGTCAGTTGCAGGAAATTTCAAGATTGGCAGGTGGAAATACAAATTCGAAAATTGGTTTAGAGCATGCAAGGGAGTTGCGTGATAATGCGTTTGCCTTTATTTCAGCTCTAAAATAACATGAATTGACAACAAAAAATAGAATAAAAATCTTATCATCTCAAACACTATTGCATAGGAGTTAATAATGAGTTTAGGTAAGATTTTTTTCTTTATATCTTTCTTGTTATGTACAACTTTTGCTATACTGTGTTGGACTATTCCTTTTCAAGAAATTTATAGTATAAACGAAGAAGTTTGTGTAACAGGAGATACTAATTTAAATAATTACGGAAATTTTGTAACAGCAAAATATAACGAAGATACTTCATCTGTTGATTTTTTGTTGTTTAATGCTGTAAAAATTCATTCTGTTAATGCATTCGAAACAGGTAAAAAGGTTTTATTGGGTGGGCAAACTTTAGGATTTTCCTATCACGGTGACGGTGTCTTGGTTGTTGCTAAAGGTGATAACTGTAATGGCGACATAGAAGCAGGTGATATAATTAAAAGTATAAATGGACAAGAGATAAATAGCATAGAAAAATTAACACAATCTGTAAATTCAAATAATACTTTAAATGTTAAAATTATAAGGAATGGCAAATCTTTAGAAACAAAATTGAAACCTTCTTATGATGTTTTGGCTAAAAAATACAAATTAGGTGTATGGGCTAGAGAGAATATGAGCGGTATAGGTACATTGACATTTATAGACCCTGTTAGTGGAAGATTTGGCGCGCTTGGACACCCTATTTTAGAGAAAAATACAAAAGCAATTTTAGATGTAGAAAGCGGAGATGTGCATGAATGTACAATTTTAGGGGTCAAAAAAGCAGTTAGAGGAAGCCCTGGTGAATTGCAAGGTGTTTTTGTTCGCTCAAAAGTTGATGTAGGAGAAATAGATAAAAATTGTGAGAGTGGCATGTATGGAACTCTTAATTTGGAGAATAAGTTATTTTTAGAAAACCAATTAATTGAAATAGGCGGTAGAATGGTCGCCCATCCAGGCAAAGCGCAAATCTATAGTAGTATAGACGGGAAAGAAATAAAATCATATGATATAGAGATAATTAAAACAAACTATCAAAACGCTCAAAGTCCTAAAAATTTGGTTTTTAAAGTAATAGACAAAGATTTGATTGAAATTACAGGTGGCATAGTACAAGGTATGAGTGGTAGCCCAATAGTCCAAGATGGCAAATTAATAGGTGCTGTTACACATGTTTTTGTTAACGATGCTACAAAAGGTTTTGGTATATATATTGATACCATGTTACAGCAGTAACTTGGTATTTTTTTTTGTATATTTTTAAAAAATTCAAAAATTTTACAAAAATTTACAAAAATTGCTTTACATTTTCAAAAACATTTGCTAAACTAAGAAAAATTTAAAATAGGAGAAACAAAAAATGATAAATACTTCTGGTATATATTTTCTTGAAGATTCAAATGATTGCAATTATTTTGTAAAGGATATTTGTAAAAAGGTTAAAATAAAACTTGACCTTGAAATTGATTTTGAAAAATTGATAAGTCATGTTATTATACACCAACCCGAAATTTTAATATTCAACTTAAAAGATTATTTAAAATACAAAAAATACTTACAAATTTTTGATGAAGAATCTGCTTTCTATGTTCCTATTGTATTTATTTTAGGAAATATAGAGCCTGATTTTGCTCTTGAGCTTCCTGGTAATTTTGTTTATACAAAAAATGACGAATTTGAGGAGTTAATTACAAGAACGGTTCAAAAATTAGAGAAAATTGGCACAAATAACAATGTTTATTCAATTATATCAAATTTTCAAAGCGACATGATTTTAAGTGAATTAATTAGTTTAGGTTTTAATGTAGGAACCAATGGTTCACAATTCTTGAAAGCATGTATAAGTGAAGTAATTATAGATAAGTGTAGACCAAATATGTTGACCAACACTGTTTATGCGAGCCTCGCAGAAACTTATGAAACAAGCGTATACTGTGTCGTAAGATGTATGAAAGTAGCTATAGCGACAGCGTGGAAGCGGAGAAAGTTTGATAAAACGGCTTATTCTGGAATACTATCTTTTGATTATTTTTATAAAGAACCGTCAGTAAAAGAATTTATATATTACGCAGCAAATAAAATTTACGATAACATGAAGGAAAACAAGTTAAAAAATATCCTTGGCAGTAATGACCTTAAACCTTTTTAGTTATTTTTGAAACATTTTTCAAAAATAAAATAAACATATTGTAGATTTAAATAGCATATTTTAATGTATGCCGAAGTTGCATTTGTTTTACAGAAATATGATGACAGCAAGATATGAAGTAGCAGAACACTTTGCTTGTTATAAGTGGTGGTATCTGCTATTTGCTGTTTTTTCTGTTTTGGGACTAATAATTGGGTTAATTACGGGGTTTAAAATTGCGCCAGATGCAACTGTTTCAAATATTCCTGACTCTATTTTTTTGAGCTATATTCAGGGCAATGTTTCAGTGATAGGAGTTTTCTTTTCAAGATTATTCAGTTTAGCAGCAGTAATTTTATTAATACTAATCTCAAATTTAAAGCCATATTTATGTTTTATTAATATATTATATATGATTTACAGAGGCTTTGTAATTGGAGCCACTCTTGCCTTACTTATTGTGCTATTTAATGTGGGTGGGGTATTAAATGTTGTATTCATAATTATACCTTGTCATTGTGCTACATTGTTTTGCTTGATTAGTTTTAGCGCCATCTGTGCGCACTATAATTTTGAAAATAGATATTTTGGAGGGTGTGTATTTAGTCCTAAATTTTTTTGCGAAAAGAAAATTGTGCTTTGTGTATTAGGCATAATTATTTTCATTGCATTATTGCTCGAGGCTATACTATTGCCTTGGTTAGCTTCTGCTATTATCATAGGTTAGTGCTGTTTGTTTATAATAAATTTAATTAAATATGTTGAGAGAGTTGTAAAACAACTCTCTTTTTACATAATTCTATCAACATTTGCAAAAGCTAGTTATATAAAAGGAGAGAATTATGAAAAAAAAGAAAATTATAGTAAACTGCGTTTTAGCAATTTTATTACTTATTATTCCGCTAGTAAATTTTAATACATATGCTAATGTTTTTGCAACAGATAGTTTGTCGGGAAAAGCTAGAGTGCTAATGGATTTTGGAACAGGACAAATTGTTGAAGATTACAATTCAACTAAGCGCTTACCAATAGCAAGTGTAACTAAAATCACAACATTGTTGCTTGCATTCGAGGCCTTGGAAAATGGCACTTTAAGTTTAGATGATAAACTCATCGCAAGTGAACATGCGGCAAGTATGGGGGGCTCACAAGTTTTTATAGATGCGCATTCAGAATATACGGTCGAAAATCTATTACATGCTATAATAATTAGTTCGGCAAATGATGCAAGTGTTGTTATCGCTGAAGAAATTGGTGGTAGTGAAGAGGGCTTTGTAAAGATGATGAACAACAAAGCGCAGGAACTTGGAGCAGAGAATACAAACTACACAAATTGTACTGGGCTTCCTAGCGCAAATGCATATTCCTGTGCTAAAGATGTTGCGCTTATCATGAGAGAACTTGTTTCTTATCCACAATATTTTGAAATTAGTAAAATTTGGATGGAAGATTTCGAGCACCCATCTGGTAGAATTACAGAAATGGCAAATACGAACAAACTTTTAAGAAGTTACGAAGCCTGTGATGCAGGAAAAACAGGTTCTACAAATGAGGCTGGTTTTTGTATGAGCGCAACAGCAAAGAAAGGTGATATGCGATTAATCGCTGTTGTGTTAGGTGCTGAAAATAGCAAAGACAGATTTGAAACTTGTAAAAATATGTTCAATAGCGGGTTTGCGAATTACGAATCTACTAAACTTATAGATAGTAAAGAAATATTAGAGGATATTCCAGAAATTAAAAAGGCAAAAAATAATGCAGAATTTGTTGCAAAAGAAGATTACTTTACTTTAAATAAAAAAGGTGAAAACCCAGAAATAAGTATTAGTTATGAGTTTGAAAATCTAGTTGCTCCCATAAGCAATGGGGAAGTTGTCGGCAAGATTATTTTAACCGATAAAGACAATATTGTATTAAAAGAAATTGAGATTATAAGCAAAACAGATATTGAAGCAAAGTCATATAAAGACTTATTAGATGAGATAGCATCTAATTGGACAATTTAATAAAAGATATAAGCACCTAATTCTAATTGGGTGCTTTTTGATACTATGTTTTAAAAAAAGTATAGTAATAATTGCTATTTATATATTAAAATACTTTTCTCTCATAATAGAATGATTATTATCAAAAAAAATCAACTCTACAGGAGTTGATTTTTTAAACTTTATTTATTTGTTTTTGCTAGAGGAGTTCCAAAAATAACATTATTAGATGATGTAGTGTTATTAGTATCTAACAGCTTCGCTATTGGAGCATTTATAACTTGGCGTTGTGCTCTATAAGGAGTCGGGGTATTGGTAGCCGTTAAATTAGGATTATTGTTATTCATGCTGTTAGGTGTTGTGTAAACTCTGTCAACACCTTTTGTTGCATTATTAGTTTGATTAATTAAAGTAGTATCGTTTTGAACTACATTAGAATTCTGAGTTTGCTGATTGTTTTGTGTTGTGTTGTTTGCATTGCTTTCATTAAGGTTATCAAATATAGAGTTCAATGAATTTAATACTTCATTTGCTGAATTTAAGAACACCTCACGACTAAGTAAGTTTGCTTTAATTTCAAGATAAATAGGCTCCAAATTTGCCTCATTACCATCTTTCGCTTGCATAAGAGCCATTAGACCTGCGCTGTGCATTAATTCAAACTGGCCATGTCCTAATTTCTTTGTTAATTTATTTAAAACATGTGAGTAACAATTAATTTGCTTAATTTGCTCCTTGTTGAGTTCCACTGTTCCGCTAATTACGGAATTTATATTTTGACGCGCGGTTTCAAGGTTTGCATTCATTTCTTGATTTAAAGTTGAAAGTCTATTATTTAAATCTTGAATTTCTTGTTGAAGGTTTTCACTCATCGCTGTTGCATTCAAAGTAGTGTTTTGCTGATTTGCGGCTTTATTTGCAGTATTATTTAGATTTTGCGATTGAGTTGAACCTTGATTTGATAAGTTTTGTGTAGTTGTTGTCGTGTTGTTATTTTGGTTTAAGTTAGAATTTGTTTTGTTAGAGTTATTTATATTTTGGTTTGTTCCTAGCGTTGTTGCATTTGAGTTTGGGTTATTTTGCATTGTTGTGTTTGTGGAATTTTGAGCATTATTTAAACCAGAATTATTTATACCATTTTGCGTAGATTGCCCAAGATTGTTGTTTTGGTTTGTTGGAGTATTTACATTTTTATTTGTATTATAATTTTGATTTGAATTCGTTGTTGGGCTATTTATCACTTGTCCATTATTGTTATAAATGGTACCATCAAGATTTTGATTTGCGTTGTTTTTATAAGTGTCTATATTGTTAGTGCGAACCATAGAGTCTAAATTATTCTTGTTATTGGCATCATTTGCAACTTTGTTACCGTTCCCTTGATTATCCAAAACGCCGCTGTTTGCATTACCTATACCATAGGGTGCAGTTGCTTGAGAATTATTTGTGTTATTTCTATTAGTTTGTGTAATATTAGTATTTTGGGTTGTGCCAGTTTGGATATTTTTTGTTCCTGAATTAGTATTATTTGTATTTGAAGTATTTAAATTTTTATTTTGGTTATTATTAAGTGTATTTGTATTGTTGTTAGTTGTTGTATTAGTGGTTTTGTTAGTGTTTACATCCTTTTGTTCATTCTTATTTTGCTCGTCAAGTTGAGTGTTCTCATTAATAGTTTGATTATTGTTTCCCGATGTTTGTGGAGTAATTTCATAGTTATTTGTTTTGCTCAAAAAGTAGTTTTCATTAAGACTGAGCGCCTCATTTTGCAAAGAGCTACCTTCTTGAGAGCAGGCCATCGCATGTATTGAATCCATTTCTGGTCTTAAAGCATTTTGTTGAATACCATCGCTAATTCCTAAAAAAGTAGAACCAAGAGCCAAAGCAAGAGAAAGAGTTAGTATTTTTTTCATAAAAATCACCTCGAATTAAATTTTTCAAGTTTAGTTTATATGATTTATTAAAAATTATTTATGAAAATAAAAATTTTTTGTTTGTTTTACTATATTTTGTCTAAACTTTTTAAATGGAGGCGCTAATGAATATAGAGGAAAGAAACGCAAAATATAACGCTTATGTTGAAGCAAAAATGCCGAAAACTAAACCATGGCCATCTCTTTTCCGTTCCTTTTGGGTTGGTGGCGTAATATGTTGTTTAGGGGAATTGATAAAAGATTTGTGCCTTTATTTTTTCCCATACATGACAACAGCAGATGCTTATACATGGGCTCTTATAAGTTTAATAGTACTTGCTTCATTTTTTACAGGTATAGGGGTGTTTGATAAAATTGGGGCATATGCTGGAGCGGGAACGATAGTACCTATTACAGGTTTTAGTAATTCTATTGCTAGTCCCGCATTAGAGTTCAAAAGAGAGGGACTTGTTTTTGGCTTAATGTCAAAAATGTTTGTAATCGCTGGACCTGTTATAGTTACGGGTGTAGTTGCTTCGATTATTGTAGGAATTATTTACTTATTTATATAGATTTTCGTCAGTGTAGTTAGGTGAGTTTATGTTAAATAGAATAGGGAATCAAACATTAGTATTTAAAAATAAACCTAGAGTAATAGGGAGTTATTCGGTAGTCGGGCCAAAAGAAGGACAAGGGAATTTTGGCAAATTTTTTCATAAAGTTTTAAAAGATGATTTATTCGGCGAAAAAAGTTATGAAGCAGCAGAAAGCAAAATGCTTCTATGTGCAATAAATGGAGCAATAGAAAATGCAAACATAAATAAAGATAATGTAGATGCTCTTTTTGCAGGAGATTTAATGAACCAAATTATAAGTAGCAGTTTTGCAGCCAGGACATTAGAAGTACCTTATTTTGGTTTATTTGGAGCATGTAGTACCATGGCCGAATCTTTAATTATGGGAGCGTGTCATGTCGATGGTGGTTTTGCGCGATATGCTGCCTGTGCAACGGGCAGCCATTTTAGCAGCGCAGAAAAGCAATTTCGTTACCCATTAGAATTAGGAACTCAGCGCCCACCAACTTCTCAATGGACAGTTACAGGAATGGGATGCACGATACTAGGCTTAGCAGAGAAAGGAATTTCGATTGATTATGCTACTATCGGGAAAGTCGTCGATTGGGATGTAACAGATGCAAACAATATGGGAGCGGCAATGGCTCCTGCTGCCATGAGTACATTAAAAGCACATCTAGAAGATACGGGTAAAAGTCCAGATGACTACGATTTAATTCTTACAGGCGATTTGGGCAAACTTGGAAGCGAGATTTTAATTGATTTGATGGAATATCACGGATATAAACTTGGTACCAATTATAATGATTGCGGACAAATGATTTACGATAACACGCAAAAAACTTTCATGGGAGGAAGTGGCTGTGGATGTGGAGCAAGTATCCTTAATAGTTATGTCTACACAAGGCTTCTAAAACATGAACTTAAAAATGTGTTATTTATTGCAACTGGTGCTTTGATGAGTACAGTTTCAAGTCAGCAAGGTAATAGTATTCCAAGCATTGCACACGCAGTTTCCATAAGTATAGGAGGTAAAGATGTTTGACCCTATAATGTATTTAAAAGTATTTGCTGTAGGTGGCTTAGTTTGTATGATTGGGCAAATTCTCATTATCACAACAAAGATGACAAGCGCAAGAATTTTGGTTACTTTTTTGTTGATAGGTGTCGCACTAGAAGCATTTAAACTTTTCGAACCTATTCGAGATTTTGCGGGCGCTGGAATAACAGTTCCTATTGTTGGTTTTGGAGCAAGCCTTGCACATGGTGCAATTTCTGCGGGTGAGGCTTCAGGACTGCTGGGAGTACTTACAGGTGGCTTAACGGCCACAGCAGGAGGCATTGCTGTGGCAATTTTTGCAGGATATGTTTTTGGACTTATATTTAGTAGTAAAACCAAAAAGTAAACATTATTATTATTTTAGCATATAAATAGATATGCGAAAAATTCGTTTACACAAGTTGCGGACAAGGTCGAAACTATGGATTACCTTAGCGATTTTGCTCGTAATACTTGTTTCTGTTTTATTGTATTTTAACTTCTATGTAAACCCTGTAATAATTCAAATTAGTGAAGCTTCTGTCAAATCACAAACTAGTCAATCGGTAAATAGCGCTGTTTATAGCGTAATAAACAATACAAATATATATGACGAAATTATCACAATAAATACAGATGCAGAAGGAAATATAACGAGTTTTCAAGTTAAATCAATTTTAGTAAACCGTCTTGGAAAAGAAATAGGGAGAGCGGCACAAAAAAATATTGAAGTAATGGGGAGCGAGGGAGTAGATATCCCGTTGGGTACACTTACGGGAATACCTCTTCTTGTAGGAAAAGGCCCCAATATTACTTTTAAATTACAACCTATAGGTAGCATTTCAACGACTTTTAATTCCGAATTTGTTAGTGCTGGTATTAACCAAACAAATCATCGCATTTACATGAATGTGCGAGCATCTATAACTTTGGTTTTACCAACAGCAACACGCAGCATAACAACAGATACTCAAATTTTACTATGTGAGTCTGTAATTGTTGGAAAAATACCAGACACTTATCTTAATTCTAATAGTTTGGACGATATGTTAAACTTAATACCTAGTTAATTACAAAGAATGTCGAAATTTCGGCTTCTTTGTTTTTTATGTGCAAATTATTTTTAAAAAATTAAACTTTATGTTATACTATGTAAACATGGAAATGAGGTTAGAATGAAAAAAGTAACAATATATACAGATGGTGCATGTAGCAAAAATCCTGGACCTGGAGGTTGGGGCTGCGTACTAATCTACAATGGTATTGAAAAAGAATACAGCGGTTTTGAAAATGACACAACAAATAACCGTATGGAACTTTTATCAGTTATTGAAGCGTTACAGAAATTAAAGGAGCCCTGTGAAGTTGATATTTATAGTGATTCAGCATATGTTGTAAATGCTTTTTTACAAGATTGGGTCGCATCGTGGAAAAAGAAAGACTGGAAAACCGCAGATAACAAAGCAGTAAAAAATTTAGACCTTTGGAAATCTTTAACTGCACTTACTGAAATTCACAAAGTTCATTGGCACAAAGTAAAAGGGCATAGTACTGATATTTATAATAATAGATGCGATGCTTTGGCGCGTGGGCAAGTAGACAGATTCTTAAAAGATAACGCCGAAAAAACACAAGAAAGTAATGAATAAAATTAAAAATAAAAGCATGGGTTTTCCCCGTGCTTTTATTTTATTTCGCGCTTTTTGAAAACAACATAACTCAAGACCGTCATTATAATCATAGTAGCGGTAACTATTACAGCGCTAACAAGAAGATTTGAGTTGTAGAACATAGGACTTGAGAAAGCAATACTCAGAGGATTTGCTAAGTCACTTGCAAACGCACCACCGAAGAATTTAAAGAAATCGATACCAGCAAAAGGTAGTAACGCATACCATGTAGATGAGGTAAACAGAACAGCAAAGAGTGCTGTAAGGAAGTAGATAAATATTGAAATAACAACAGCACCAACATTACTTCTAAATACAGAGGAAATCATGGTAGCAAGCAACACATAGAACAAAATCTTTACAATCATAAGTGCAAGATATATTAGTATCAACAAAATAGGAGATATCAAGAAAGCACTTGAAGCATTAAATATTGCTAGAATGGGAGTCATATCAAGCCCATATAGCGCAATACCGATTATAAAAAGTACGATAGCACTAAAAATCAAGAATATTACTCCAAAAATCAAAGATGCTAAAATTTTAGAAGTCAATATCTTATTACGAGAGAATGGGCGAATTGCTAGAACTTTTAATGTTCCACCGCTTTGTTCACCAGCAATCATACCTGCCGCAAGCACCACGCAGAAAATTAGAATTATGAAACTACAAATTTCCATACCAAAGTATACCAAGTCAAAAGCAGATACTTCATCACCAGAAGACATGGTAGGCGAGAACACGGCAGAATATTCATTAGATGTAAGATTGTTGCTAATTAGAAAATCATTTGCAGTTATATTTTCTTTTATTTCATAAAGATAAACGCTTTCATAACCGAAATAGTTGTGAGCTTGTGAGTCGTTAAAATTCTTTACAGGTTCATAATATATTGAATTTGTCACTAGAGCATAGAACTGGTCAGCAGAATAATAATATTTAAGCATCTCATCTTTTAATTGAGCAAGGGTAACTTCTTCGTCAGTATTAAACGAATTTATATTATCAAGAGTTTGCGCCATAAAAACAGTAACTTCGGCATAACGCTCATCAAGATTTGTAATAGTTGACTCTTCTAAAACAATAGGAGTAATTGCTCCTACGGTTAATGTGTATATCTTGTCTATATAAGTTACGCCAGCTATATCACTAAAACCGCTAACAGAAGATATTTGATTGTAGATATTAAAATGAGTTGAAGCAAGGTTTATATCTGCACCTTCTGCGGTTAAATAGAACAGTGCATCACTGATAAGATTAATATAATTCTCAAAATCTTTCGTCTGCATTAAAATCGTAGGACTATTAGACTGAATGTTTTGAGAAATTAAATTTTTAGCATCATTTAGTCTATTAATCATGTTTTGTCGAGTATTTATTAATGCTGCCGTTGCCGCCGCATTTTCAATATTTTGGCCACTTTCTTCTATATCAGCTTCCAAATCTTGCAAACTTGCGCCATAGTTAATAAATAGACGATGAACACCTGGGGTAGAAGCAGAACCTTCTCCTATGAGCAAACGCAACTCGTCAACAATAGTATTTGTTTCTTGACTTAAATTTTTGTAGTATTCAAGTTGTGAATATGCATCTGAAACCTTTCCATCTGCGACTGTTTTATTCATATTTTGCGCAGAAATAAAATTAGTCATAGCATCGGTTTTTGTTGTTCCTGCAATACTGTATTCATATGTGCCTCGATTTTCTTGATTAAAAAGCGTTACAGAAAAAATCAGAGCTAATACTAACACGCCCGTAATCACATAAAGAATAGGGCGCATCAAAATTTTATTTAATTCACCGCGCAATAATCGACTCATCTTTGACATATAAAATCTCCTAAGACATTTTGCCTGAACGGCGTTCTTTCAAAATATCAAGATAAATATCTTCTAAACTTTTTGTAACAACTGTAGTTCCATAAACTGTAAGGTTACGCCTGCGCAAATCGTTAATAATTTCGTCGTATTTTTCGGGAATGTAGGGGATAATTACCGAATTACCAGCAAGTTCAACATCCAGCCCGTGCTTAAGGCTAATAATTTTCCCTGCATAGTTTGGGTAATCAACTCTAATGCGGAAGCGTTTTTGAGCATTGCTATCATTTTGAAAGGCATCTAATGTACGCATTTCAAGTATGCTTCCACGGTCAAATATGGCGACAGTATCGCAAAGTTGTTCCAGTTCAGACAATGCGTGGCTACTAATAAATATGCCCATATTATTTTTTGCTGCAAGTATTTTTAGTGTTCGACGCAATTCTATGACACCGTTCACATCTAAACCGTTTGTAGGCTCGTCCAAAATAAGAAGTTTAGGATTGTTTAGTAATGCTTGAGCAAGTCCAAGTCTTTGACGCATACCATACGAATAAGTACGAACACGGTCATTTATACGATTACCTAGACCCGATATGTTTATAACTCGCTCAACATCGTCTTTTGTTATACCTTTTATCAAACTTGCATAATATTGCAGATTTTGCTTTCCTGTCATGTAGGGGTAGAGTTGGCAGTTTTCCATTACTACACCAATATTTGAAACTGCCTTTTCAAAGTTTTTTTGAACAGAAACGCCACAAATAAATACTTCACCTGATGTGGCTGAACTCAAACCACTTATTATGCGAATAAGTGTAGACTTGCCAGCCCCGTTAGGTCCAATAAAACCGAAAATTTCGCCCGCATAAACTTCGAAACTGAGATTTTTAAGTACTTTTCTCTCGCCATAATTTTTAGTAACATTGACGATATTTAATACCTTTTCGCTCAATTTTCCCTAAACCTCCTATAAAACACTACAAATTTCAACACATATCTGTAAAATACACTATATCATATAATAAAATAAAAGTAAAGTAAATTGACTTTATTCACGCTTTTTAATATAATAGTAGTATGGTTAAATTTGGGAAAAGAATAAGTAGAGATAAAAAAAAGAAAGTAAAGATTAAAGAACTGCCAGCAAAACAATCAATGTTTACAAAAACGGCTGTAACATTACTAGCTACAATATTGATACTTGGCGCTCTTGATATTTGGTGCTATTGCTCGTTGTTGGTTGAAAGCAGATGGATGCTAACCCTCTTTTCTATTGGTACAGGTCTTCTCATGGGGCTTGGAATAGTTTTTTTCATTACTAAAAGAATAGGTTGGCTCAAGGCTGTTTTTACAGCAACAATTATTGCGGCGCTTTTAACATGGGCTTATTATTTAATTGAGTACTTTGACATCTTAAAATATATTACAGATAGGGAAGAATTGCAAGGGCTTTTGGAGAGTGCCGGAATTTGGAAATATATTCTATATGTTCTAATTCAATTCCTACAAGTTACAATAATTCCTTTTATACCTTCAACAGTTACAACAATAACTGGAACATTCCTGTTCGGGCCTCTTGCAGCTTCGTTGCTTAGTTTAGTAGGCATTTGGGCTGGTTCATTATTTGCTTTTTGGTTGGGTGATAAATTTGGTGAAAAATTAGTTTCATGGATTGTCGGCAAAAAGCAAATGGAAAAATATTCAAGTTTAATTTTTGATAAAGGTAAGTACTTATTCTTTTTAATGATGCTATTTCCTATATTCCCCGATGACATACTATGTTTAATAGCAGGTATGACAACGATGACTTATCGTTTCTTTATCATAACAAACTTGATTACTAGACCAATAGGAATCTTCCTAACCTGTTATTTTGCTTCTGGAGAAATTATTCCTTACCATGGCTGGGGACTTGTTGTATGGGCAATACTTATAATTGCAATGATTATTCTTTTCTGGTTGTCTTATCGATACAAAGATAAAATTGAAGAATGGGTCGAAAAACTTGGGCAAAAATTAAGTTATATATTCATGAATAAAACAGATAAATTGTATTACCGTTTAGGCATCAAAAAGGAACAAAAACTGTTACCAGAACAAACATTAACTGCACAAATTTTAGAACAACAACAGAAAGCAAAAGAAAAAGTTAAGCAGGCAAAAAAGCGACCTTCCAAAGTGCGAACAAAGCGAAACAAAACTGATAAGGCTAAAAAATAAAATTTCTTTACAATTAAAGAGAACTACTTCTTATTAAAAATTAAAAAACACGCTAAGGTCAGTACCTTTTGAAACTAGCAAAAAAAACTCAAAATAAACTTGAGTCCTTTTTATATTATACTACTAACGTTTAGATAATCTTATAGTTTATCACCATTAAAGATAATATCATTTCCAACATTTATTTCTTCAATTAAGTTCTTCTTTTTATAAAACCAATCTTTTTCATTTGTATATCTATCAGAAATATAATTGATGTTTTGATTTAATGAACCAACTAA
>CALWEW010000013.1 GCA_944377415.1 uncultured Clostridia bacterium | reverse complement strand
AGCGAAAGTCCGCCGCTAGAAAGAGTAATAGACAAGTGAACGGTTCGCGGCGGCTGGACAAAACTAGCAGTGATATGAAAATTATTTCCGCTAATTGCTAATTACACAAATGTGCTACTCACATTTGTGCTAGACATCAAGTTCTTCCACGAGTTTTGCATTCTGCTCAATAAACTCACGGCGGAGTTCTGGTTGCTCACCCATTAAAAGCGTAAATATTTGGTCAGCTTCAAAAGCATCGTCCATAGTAACTTGTAGCATAGTACGCGTTTCAGGGTTCATTGTTGTTTCCCATAATTGTTCGGCACTCATTTCGCCTAAACCTTTATAGCGTTGCAATTCATAACCCTTGCGCCCAAATGAATCGATATACATATTCATCTTGTCTTCTTCATAGTCAAAGAAGTAGCGGTCGCCTGACTGCCTACGCACACGATAAAGTGGCGGTTGCGCAATGTAAATATGCCCTTGCTCAATTAGCGGACGCATAAAGCGGAAGAAGAATGTAAGCAACAGTATGCGAATATGGCTACCGTCGACATCGGCATCGGTCATACAAATAATTTTGTCATAGCGCAGTTTTGAAATATCAAAATCATTACTAATTCCACAACCAAACGCTGTAATCATCGACTTTATTTCGTTGTTTTCAAGTATTCTGTGAAGCCTTGCCTTCTCAACATTCAATATTTTACCACGAAGTGGCAAAATTGCTTGATACTTGCGGTCGCGCCCCTCTTTTGCGGTACCACCTGCCGAATCACCCTCGACAAGATAAATCTCACAAAGGCTAGCATCTTTGCTTGTACAATCGGCAAGTTTACCAGGGAGCGTTGTCGTTTCAAGCACGCCTTTTCTACGAGTAAGTTCACGAGCCGAACGCGCAGCATCACGGGCGCGCTGTGCTGTTACACACTTTAATACTAGGTCGCGTGCTGGTGTCGGGTTTTCTTCCAAAAAGGCACCAAATTCATCAGTCATAACCTTTTCGACATAGCCACGCATCTCACTGTTGCCGAGTTTAGTTTTCGTCTGTCCTTCGAAAAGCGGATTAGTAAGTTTCACCGAAATAATCGCGGTTATGCCCTCACGAACATCATCACCCGTCAACTTTTCACTATCTTTTAAGATTTTGTTTTGCACACCGTAATCATTAATGATTTTAGTCAGCGCATTCTTAAAGCCTACTAGGTGCGTACCACCTTCTTCGGTGTTAATGTTGTTAGCATATGCATGTAAAACTTCGCTGTAACCGTCATTATATTGAAAGCAAATTTCAATTTCGTGGTCTTCGTCTTCTTTGTGAATATAAATCGGTTTCGGGAAAAGCGTCTCACGCCCTTTATTAAGAGCATCAACAAACTCAACGATTCCGCCTTCATAGTGGAATGTTTCGTTACGCTCACGCCCCTCACGCTCATCAATAAGAGTGAGCGAAAGTCCTTTATTAAGGAAAGCAATCTCTTTAAATCTCGTTTTTAAAGTGTCATAATTAAAGTCAACTGTTTCGAATATTTCGGGGTCAGGCTTAAAAGTTATTTGAGTACCTGTTTCGTCAGTACTGCCAACGACTGTCAACTCGTTTTGAGGAAGTCCACGTTTGTAGTCTTGATGATAAACTTTTCCATTTTGGTATACATCGACCTCAAGTTCAGTAGAAAGTGCGTTTACTACGCTCAAACCAACCCCATGTAGACCTCCACTGATTTTGTAACCCTTTCCACCGAACTTTCCACCTGCGTGCAGTTTTGTTAGCACAACTTCGACAGCGGATTTGTGCTCCGTCTTGTGCATACCCGTAGGAATACCACGACCATTATCACGCACACAGCAAGCGCCGTTTTTAAGTAGCGTAACTGTTATGTTGTTACAGTATCCTGCAAGTGCTTCATCGATTGAGTTATCTACAATTTCAATAATTAAGTGCTGCAAACCGCGTTCATCAGTGCTGCCGATATACATACCAGGGCGCTTGCGAACGGGGTCAAGCCCCTCTAACACCTGAATTGCATCTTCGGTGTATTGCTCTGTAATTTTCTGTGTCATATTAACCTCTTTGTATAAATTCTCTTTTCGGGCAAAAGGAATAAAATTCCTAAATTATAAACATTAAATAATATCATCGCCGCAAAACATGCTCAGGAGCAACTGAAATACGCCCATTTGCATCAAATAAAAAATCGCGTAATTTGTCTTTCCAAATATTTTTTGGATTTTCATTTTCAAACTGTGCCACAATTTGACCTTTTAAGTTATTATAAAACTCTTTTCTTTCATTTTTACTTACTTTCTTCAACTCACGGTCAAAAAATACAGTTACATGTTCCCCGCTTTTCACATAATCGCGCAAACGCAAATATTTTTCTGCTTGCTCGGGCGTGGGGTTATGCAACAATCGGCTATTATAAAAACGGTCGCACATTTCAACTAAAGCCTTGTTGCACTTTGCCACTTGTTCGATATCTATATCCTTGATTTTTATTTTGTCGTCAGTGTCCAATAGCATCATATAGTCGTATAAAACTTGTTTAAATTTTCGTGTTTCTCTACTTGCTCGTATTATATTTTTTATCTCTCTTTGTCTTTCTTCATCATTTTTTATTACATGTAATTTTTGATTTATATGCCTTAATAAATATCCACGCAAATTTTCTTGTTCAAATTGCTTTTCCAAACTTTCGCCAAGCAGAAACTCGCGCCTCAATATATCCCCACTTACAACATTCCACATCCCACAAAATGAAGCAATCTCTGGATAAGAACTACTAATTTCGTAATTGCCGTATTTTAAAGGAAGTATCTTGTCTGCCAAATCATTTTCAAAATCTGCGACTATGCCCTCCTCTATCCACATAGCAATAGGGTCATATCGATTAGTCGTTTTTCGAGTTAAAAAATCATCATAAAATTGATAACTTACATTGCCATAGCGCACTGCATATACGCGCCGTAACTGCAAGGGTCCAACATAATCGTATATGTAATTTCTTTCTTTAAAGCGTTCAATTTGCACACCAGAAATTGCATGTAACATTTCATGAATAAATGTAGAAGCGAGCGTTTTATTTTTCTCTGCCACAACATCGTAATATTTAAAGGGCTCGTCTTTTACTGCAAAGCTATCATCAAAAAATGTTTGCGCCACATTTTTTATTTTCGTCTTTTTTAAGTCTTGTAGGTCAAAATCTTCATCAAAATACGCCTTAGCAATATATTTAATTTTCGTCCGTTTCCTAATGGCTTTTTCTTCGTGAGTGTTTATATTTATTTTTGAATAATGTTTTCCATTTATAGAGAACGAGACGGTATCACCATAGGTCTGCCCCAAATCTTTAAAATGTAATTTAGTTCGCAAAATTCTGCTCGCCAAATCGTCTTTTATCTCGGGGGTGTATTTGCTTATCTCATCATAAAATGCAGGCACAATTTCACCATACGAACCAAATCGCTTTTCTAGGTACTCGCGGTCGTAAATTCTTTTATCTGCCATAACTCACCGCCCCCGCGAACCTTTGTCGCGCTCACTCGCAGTATTTGCATTATGCACGGTTTGCGCACTACCCGATTGACGATTTTCAAAATTATCGGCATATTCACCGTTTTGCCTGCCCCCCTCAAGTGAGTCCCTCGCACTTTCAGCAAAGCCTTCAAGTTTTTCTATGGCTTCATTCCCAGCATACTTTAATGTAGACACAACTTTTTTAGAAACATCTTTTAGAGTATCTTTTACCGCACCACCAACCGTCATATTCTCTCGCTTCTTGTTTTCGTTTGATGCATGACTTTCCTGCTCACGCAAAGCGTTCTCTCTCTTTATTCTCTCACGCTCAATTTCGTAATACGCGTTGCCGTACTCATTAAGCCCCGCATAATATTCATCACGCAACTTTTCAAAAGGTTCTGTAAAAAATGAATAATTTAAATAAGGTTCTAATTTTTCTGGGGTTAGGTAAGATATAGTATCTTTAAAATGTTTCGTGTCCAACGCTTCTTTGCGTAATTTATAATACTCGTTAATCTCACTTTTTAAAAAGTCAGTATTCATCATGTTCTTGACAAACTGCTCATCGCAAAACTTCACAAAATCTACATAACTTTTAGCCACCTGCTCGCAATCCACATTCTCAAAATCAATATATTCCGATTTTCTACTATCCCCTAGCATAGCATGTAAAATTTCATAAAAATGGTTATCATACATTTTACTTATATTTTCATCAATTTTTTCACCCTTTTGCCCTGTGAAAAATTGATTCCGCCATTCACCCCGTGTCGAAACATTCACCATGCCCGCTAATATCGGGAAACTCCCATAAGTTTTTGGGATAACAACGCCTTTTTGGTTTAACTCATCAGCAAGACCAGCATTTTCCATAATCTCTTGAGCAAAATTTTCGACAATTCCTTCTTCTTTAAATTTCGCTACAATATTTGCTGCAAAATCTATCTCTTGCCCGTCTTTAAAAACACTGCAAAGCGAGCGGTCAGTACCATGATGCACATAAGTAAGTGTTGCCCCTGCCTGCTCTTTTTCTGTTTCACAATACCACGCGCATACATGCAAAAATTCATGTACAAAGGTTTCATAGGCAACAAAAGAATCTAATTTATGTCCTACTTCATCTAACTCATGTTGATTCAGAGCATCAAGCGCCTCTTTACTCTTAAAAGAAACTTGCCTCTCATTTCTATCTAAATAGCCACGGCTAGACAATGTAATACTTCCACTAACCAGTCCACTTTCTTTGTCAAAAGAAAGGTGAGAATCTCCGTAAGCCCCATCTACTCGCTCACCAAAAGAGAAGGTAATTCGCGAAAGCCTGTCCAAAAGTTCATCACGAATACTGGGAGAATTTTTGATTATTTCGGTATAAATGAAAGGAACTAGTTTATAACACTCTTTAAATTGTTCCCGTAATAATACTTCATTACCAAAATACTCCCTTTCTTTTTCGTTAAACTCCATGTTATCTCCTTTTATAAAATTAGCAATGACTACAACTATTGACTACACAGCCAACTAAATGAAATTATTCTAATAATGTTATCAATTTTGACTTTAAAATTAAAGCAAAATTTCGCAACGCATTTATTCCGCCCCTTCTTCCGCAGCCGTTTCAAGTTCATTTTCAAGTGTTGTATATAAGTCATTATTTCTGTTTTCGCGGTTTTCGTAAAGTTCCTTATTAATAGGTTGCTCGGTTACTTTTCCATGCTCGACCTTAAACAGTTTGTCAGGTACAGCAGGATAATCCCACTCGGTACAAGTTATCACTGTATCAAATGACTTGCAGTATTCCATCAGTTTTTTTCGGCGGTTCTCATCAAGTTCAGACAAGACATCATCAAGGAACAAGACGGGCTTTTCTCCGTAATACTTTTTGTATAAAAACATTTCTCCGATTTTAAGCGCAAGTGTTGCCGTTCGTTGTTGCCCGAGCGACCCTGCCGTACGCAGGGGGAGCCACTCGACTTTCTCGGTCGAGCGGTCGCCGTTTGGCACAGTCTGCTCAATGTAACCGAGTTTGATTTCAATGTCATCAAGGTGCGCACCTACATTACTTGTCTTTGTCGCAACATCTCGCAAATAACTTGCGCGCACTTTTTCTTGATACACCGCATCAAAAGTATTAACATTTATATCTGCAAGCCTATCAAAAAAAGTGTGATAAGTTAGATGCAAGGTTTCCTTGTTATCTGTCAAAATTCGCATAGCAATAGCGGCAAATTTATCTAGGCTTCTCACAAAAGATGCTCGGCGCAACATTAATCGAATGCTGTATGCACTCAACTGCCTGTCCCACGGCAACAGAGCGGTGTCATAATGGTCAGCATTCTTTATTGACCGCAAAATCGCATTACGCTGTTTTAACGCATGTTGAAGATTTCGTAAACTGTTCATATACCCTGATGCAACTTGACAGTTAATTATATCCATAAAACGCCTGCGATATTGTGGCCCCCCGCGCACGATATTGATTTCATCGGGGCTAAAATACACGCTCGCAAAATTGCCCACAAGGTCGCTAACCTTTTGGCTCGGAACACCGTCTAACATGACAATTTTGCCTTTTGTTGTGCTTATATTCATACCCACACTGCGCTCTGTATTTGCACGCGTAAATTTTAAGCGTATTTCAGCGTTGCGCTTACCTATTGCCACAGTTTCGCCATCTTTTCGGGTACGAGGACTGCGCCCGATTGAACACATATGCAAGGCTTCTAAAATGTTCGTTTTCCCAGCGCCGTTCGCTCCACAAATAACATTAAGTCCGCCCGAGAAATTAATCTCTTGCGTTTCAAGATTGCGGAAATCTTTAACACTTAAAGCATCAATTTTCATAGACAAACTTTCCTTTTTACTTGTGTTATTTTCAGAGCGTTCGTTCCATTTCTCAATTTAAGAGCCTTGCCTTAATATAGAAAACGCTATTACGATTTTTCTCGCGCGCATGCGTGCGCGCGCACGCGCACGCGCGTATAAAAAATGACAAAAAGCCTTTAAACTGCCTTCATCTATTCTCATTATATCAAAAAGTAAAAATTATTTCAATAAAAAAGAGCAAAAAAGTGAAAATATGTAACCCTAAAATTCCTAAAAATTTAGGTAATTTTAGAGCATTCATGCACAGCATGAAATAATTATCAAAATTTCGTACAACTAAAATTTTATGTCATACATTTTTAGTTTGAACATACCACTGTTTAAACGAATTATTTTGCTTTTTTACTTGTTGCAGATACATCTGTATCACCGCAGGTAAAATCGCTGTCGATATAGTGCGCAATTGTGCGTACTTTTAAATTACGAACAGTGCAAAGTTGCTGCTCGTTAACACCACTTGCCACGCTTATATCGTCAGGTAAAACAAATTTTATTCCTGTAACGCGTACAGGACGGCACGAATCACATGAGTGTGCAGGAATAGTCATCGCTTTCATTCCGCGTTGATATTCTGTACCGCTTTCGTCAACTTCTGTTAGTACAACACCAAGTGCAACGCGCTTGTCTGGACAAACACTGTTTAGCGTGAGGTCAAGTTGTATAATGCGACCTTGTGATTCGAGGTTATATTCGCCTATATCAAATGTTTGAGCATCCTCGCAATTTGAAACAGTTAAATCAAACGGCACAGGACACGGCTCAGGCTCAACATCAGTGTTACAGCAGTTTACAGTAATTTCTGGATTCGGGAAAGTAACCACATTTCCTTCATCATCGCTATAAGTTATAGAAGCGTTCACTTCTTTTACCCCACCGCTTGTAGCAGTGTGCTTTACGATGAAGTTGAGTTCAGCACTTTCGGTTGAATCAACACCTAATTCATCAATTTCCCAAAGTAATGTTGTTGCATTTACACGAGTTGCATTCCCCTTCGTAACAGGTTCAACAGATGTGATTTCAAAGTCAGAGTTAACAACTTCGTCAATACGAATATTTGTCGCTCCTGTATTCGTAATATTTTGCGCCAAGTCTTTAAACAACTCTTCAAGGTCAGCAGCATTCGGTGTAACTGCGACATGCGTAGCTGATGGGTCAGATGCCCATTCATCAAGGGCACTTTCATCAACACCATCACTACCGATAAGACCTATTGCAAAAATCTCAATGCCTTGCGCTTTTGCTTGTTCCGCAACGGGCGCAGGCGCGCTTCCAGTAGTAGTGTTACCGTCAGTAAACATGACAATTACCTTGTGATTTGTAGAACTCGGGTCAAACA
The DNA here is from genome assembly GCA_944377415.1 of uncultured Clostridia bacterium. Classification (GTDB taxonomy): domain Bacteria; phylum Bacillota; class Clostridia; order Christensenellales; family UBA1242; genus UBA7867. The sequence continues at coordinate 18,360 of CALWEW010000013.1, read as the reverse complement.
AATTAATTGCAGTTTGAAATGCTGCTGCGTGGTTTGTTAAACCGTTTGCAGTTAAATTGTCAACGGCAGATTTTAGGTCTGCAACTGATGTTATCATTTGTGTGTCGGCAGTCGCGTTTGTTGCGAATGACACAATGCCAATATGACTACCAGAACCGATTTCACCGCTTCCAGTACCACCAGTTGCTTCGGCAATGATGTCGATAAAGGTGTTAGCACCTATTTTAAGATTTTCAAGCGGGTCGCCCGTCATACTTCCCGAACGGTCAAGCACAAGGGCTATGTCTGTCGGGTTCGAAACGATATCAGGTGCCGCAGTTATAGCGAGTGTTACGCGAAATTCACCATCGCATGAAATACTGTCCTGGTTGACAGTTTTATTAGAACTTATAATTCCCATTTTTTGCTCCTTACTTCTTGCCCGCTATTCCATAGTATTCATTCATACAAATAATTGTGTATATAAAAAAATCTTGTACAAATAAAGTACAAGATTTTTATTAATCATATGCTTCAATTAAACAATCAGCACCGCATTTCTTACAGTGGGTGTCATATTTACCGATTTTAGCGCCACATTCAGGACAATGCCCGCTGGCAATCGCTTTCTTTGCCGCTCGCATTTTTTCTTTGTGCTCTTGATATTCTGTATCACTTATCTCTGCACTTTTAATCATACTTTGATAATAATCTTGCAATTTTGACATTGCGTCATCATCAAAATATGTCTGCCCTGTTTCTTGCATCTTGCTAGCAGACTTTAGAAGGTCATTCATTATCATGCTACTATTTAACGCTTCTTCTAAATATCTTGCATAACCCGATTTTTTCTCGGTGCTTTTACCAGTTGAGATGATTTTTTCAGCACTTTCGGTGGCGGACTTTTGCTTCCCAGATTCCGCTGGCTTTACCATTTTTGCACCACAATTAGGGCAAAAATTCCCGTTACTCTCCGTTCCACATTCAACACAAAAAGGCATAACTACTCCTCTTTTTTAAGAATTTTGTTGTGTGTTTTTAAGTTCGGCTACAAGGTCGTTCACAATCTTTTTTGTCTGCTTATTAGTCTTGACTAACTCCATAATTTTGTCGCGAGCATGAATAATAGTCGTGTGGTCGCGTCCAAAAATTTGCCCGATAGTCGCAAGCGGAATTGCCAACTGCGACCACATTAAATAAATGCAAATTTGGCGCGGCTCGACAATTTCTTTATTGCGCTTGCGCCCAGTAAGGTCGCGCTTGTCGATTGTAAAATACTTACAAACTGCATTAATTATCTTTTCTTGTGTAACTTTTGTTGTGCTTACGACAGTTGGCTCACCCTCTTTTTCGAGCACCTCTTCCATATCCTCACGCGTAGCAACAGTCTTTCCATGCAAATTTGCAAGGAAATAAATTTTCCTTAAAATCGCCTCCATCTCGCGAATGTTAAAGTTAGACAAACGCTCGGCAAGCTCGACATCCATTCCCTTTTCAAATTCAAATCGCTCAAGTTCGATTTTCTTTTGGATAATCAAAAGGCGTGTTTCAAAATCAGGTGGCTGAATATCTTGAATAAAACCACTCGCAAAGCGCGAACGCAAGCGCTCTTCAAGAGTTGCAATATCTTTCGGCGGGCGGTCAGATGAAATTATAATTTGCTTGCCCGCTTGATACAGGTCATTAAAAGTATTAAAAAATTCTTCTTGTACACCCTTGCGGTTGCTAATAAATTGAATATCATCAATTAACAAAACATCAGCTTGACGGAAACGCTTGTGAAAGCCGTCCATACCTTTTTCGTGGCGCTCACGCAGGGCTTCAATAAAGGCGTTTGTAAACTGCTCACAAGTAACATAAATTATGCTTAAACCTGTAGTTTTGTGCTCCCAAATATAGTTACCTATTGCATGAAGCAAGTGTGTTTTGCCGAGCCCCGACCCACCGTAAATAAACAAGGGATTAAAGCGCGTGGCTGGGCTTTCTGCAACGGCTCGAGCAGCAGCATAAACAACTTGATTAGTCGTGCCGATTACAAAATTATCAAAAGTATAGCGCGGGTTAAAGGGATTTTTGGTCGTCTGCTCTTTTGGCTCTAAAATGTTGAGTTCTGCATCGGGGTTGTCTTGACTGTATTTTGCGATATAGTCCTCACGCTCCTCGGGCAAAATTACATAAATTTCTTCAACATTGAAGTGCGTTTTAAGGGCTTCTTTCATCTTGTCTAAATATGTCGAATAAATTAGAGTACGAGCCATTTCGGACGGGGCAATTACGACAAGTTTATCTTGCTCAATGTTAATCGGTTGTAGAGTATTTATCCACAAATCCATTCCGACAGAACTGATTTTCTTGCCGAAATCTTCCATACAAAGTGCCCACTGCCTTTCGATATAACTTTGCATACTCTCCCCCTTGTAACTTTTGTAGATAACATCTTCGAAATATCGATGCAAAAAAACGATGCAACCATAACCAGTACATCTCGTTTTTAAAAGTACTTTTGCTAAGAAACTCCATCGATATAAATCGAATAATTTAAAACTGTACTTAGCATATCACAAAAAAAATGCGTTGTAAAGCGAGCGCCTTGAAAATTCAAGCAAAATTTCACAGGGGTAATAAAAAGAAAAAATCGCCAAATCTAGCGATAAATTCCATCAAATTTTACACTTTATTAATAAAATCAAGCACTATGTTGCTAAATTTAAACATTATCTTGCAATTTTTAAAATCATTTATCTTATAAATAACTTTAAACACTCAAAAAAGTACTCTTGTCCGCACGATAAATATCTAAATTTACACGCCCGCGCCAAATCTCTACACCCTCTGCAATCAGCCTTTTTGCCTGCTCTCCTGTTCCGCCAAAAGCATAATGCGGAGCAAGGCGCCCAGCACTATTTACCACCCTATGACAAGGTACACGCTCGGGGTTAGTATTTGTGTGAAGCGCATTACCAACAGCGCGAGCCGCCCCCGAATTTCCTAAAATTTCAGCAATATCACCATAAGTTAAAACCTTTCCACGCGGAATTTGCGAAACAATAGCAAAAACTCGCTCTTTAAAATCACTCATGTGCGTATGATACCATAAACAAACAAAAAAAGCAAACTTTAAATGTTTGCAATCTTCTCTGCTTTTTTATATTGTAAATGCGGTTTCGCATTATTTTTTACACAATCGGCGGTAATAGTTACGCGCTCAAGATTTTGCTCACTCGGGCAGGTAAACATCGCATCAAGCATGATTTCTTCCATAATCGTCCGCAGTCCACGAGCACCAATATTGAGAGCCGCCGCCTTGTCTGCAATGGCGGCTAGCGCATCAGTATCAAATTTGAGTTCAATGCCGTCAAGTTTAAAAATAGTTTTAAACTGGTCGATTAAATTATTTTTTGGTGTTGTCAAAATGTTTATCATAGACTTTTGGTCAAGCGGTTCCAAACCGATTACAACGGGAAGTCGACCGATAAATTCGGGAATTAAGCCAAAATCTATTAAGTCGGCAGGCTCAACATTTTCTATATAGCGGTATTCGTGATTTTCCTCGACTTTTTTAGCCATATTAGAGCCAAAGCCAAGTGAATGAACATTTTTACGCTTTTCGACGATTTCTTTTAGTCGAACGAACGCACCCCCACAAATAAAAAGGATATTACTTGTATCTATTGACACAGTTTCTTGCCCAGGAAAGCGCTTTGCGCCTTGCGGAACTTGCACGACAGTACCTTCAAGCATTTTAAGTAACGCTTGTTGCACCCCTTCGCCAGAAACATCGCGAGTAAAAGTGCGACCGTCAGCCTTTTTAGCAATTTTGTCAACTTCGTCAATATAAATTATACCCGTTTCCGCACGCATAACATCGCCATCAGCAGCACGCAAAAGTTTGGATAACACGCTTTCAACATCTTCTCCAACATATCCCGCTTCGGTCAGTGTCGTTGCATCTACACAAGCAAATGGCACTTTTAACATGCGAGCAAGGGTTTTTGCAATTAGTGTTTTACCAACACCAGTAGGGCCGATTAGCAAAATATTACTCTTATCGAGTTCAACTTTACGATTTCGTACCGAACGCACAAGGTTATAATTCACTCGTTTATAGTGATTATAAACGGCAACAGCCATTGCGCGCTTTGCATTTTCTTGACCGATAATGTAATCATCAAGGCTAGCCTTTATTTCAAGCGGAGTTGGTACTTTTATTCGCTCCACCCTTTCAGGCTCGTTATTATCAGTACAAATTTCGCGACAAATTTCGATGCAATTATCACAGATAAATGCCTCGCTTGACGGGCTTGAAACGAGTTTGCGCACATTCTCTTGTGGCTTACCGCAAAATGAGCAACATGGTGGCTCTAAAAAATCACTTTTTTTCATACTTCCCCCCTTACGCGAAAGCAAACTTACTTTCGCGAATTAGCAACGAGCAAAACTAATCATCTTATCAGTGTTAGGTTTATCCAGCCGCCGTGAACCACTCACTTGTCTACTACTTTTACTGACGGCGGACTTTCGCTAACGCTCAAGGTAGCAGTTATTGCGCACTCCGTGCGATTACCTAATTACTAATTAAATAATGCGCAAGCAAGCATTAATTCGAAAGATAGCGTAAATAATGAGTAGTTAGAAATTTCGGCAATGTGCTCAAAACAAAATTAATAGTTGGTAGTCATTGCTAATTCCTAATTGCTAATTTTTTGAAATAAAGTCTAAAAAACTTTATTTCAAAATGCTGTCTACTAGCCCATATTCCATTGCTTCGTACGCATTAAGATAGTTATCACGGTCAATGTCTGACAACACCTTTTCAGTTGGCTTACCGCAAAATTCGGCAAGTAATTCAGCATAATTATTACGGTCCTTTACGCCTTCTTTGTAGTATATTTCAATTTCGGTAATCTGCCCTTTTACACCGCCCCACGGTTGATGTATCATGACCTTGCTATGTGGCAAAATAAAGCGCTTGCCTTTCTCTCCGCCTGCAAGTAACAGTGCGGCAGCACTAGCACAAAGTCCTAGGCAAATTGTCGACACAGGAGATTTAATGTAGCGCATAGTATCAAGTATTGCAAGTCCGCACTGCGACACTCCCCCTGGTGAATTGATATAAAGGTTTATGTCCTTTTCGTTATCCTTACTTTCGAGATACAATAACTGCGCAATCACAGTGTTACAAAGCGCATCATCAATTTCACCTGTAATAAAAATAATGCGGTCTTCGAGCATTCGCGAGTAAATATCAAACGCGCGCTCTGCTCCGCCGCTCTTGTCAAAGACCGTTGGTACTAACATATTCCACACCTCATAAATATTATTGCTAAATTAATTATTATTTATAATTTTTGTAATCATCAATTATTTTATTTAAATTTTTAGCGGTATTTTTTGTCTAATTTTGTCATATTTTTATTATCTTTTATTTCTTATGTATTTTGTTTACCTAAAAAGAAAAAGAGAAAACACGCATTTTCTCTTTTGTTTTTGCACTTGTTTAGTGTGCAATCAGTAAAAATATATTTTCAATTTTACTAGACAATAATACCCTTTCCATAATAATTAACTAATTATTTTGTGGTTTTAGTTGTCTTTTTTGTGGTTGTTGTTTTCGCTGCCTTTGCAGGTGCTTTCTTTTCAGTAGATTTTTCTGTTGATTTTACTTCTGTCTTTTTGGTAGCAGGCTTCTTTTCTGTTGTCTTGCTTGCAGGCTTTTCTGCTGTCTTTTTAGTGCTTGTCTTTTTGGTCTTTTGCTCGCCTTCGCCGTCAACTTGCGCAATTACCGTGTTATTTGCAAGGAGCATGTCCATAAGTTTAGTCATAAGTATATCACTATACAAGTAGTCTAATCTACGCGAATCCATACCTTTTTTGTACTCTTTGAGCGATTTATTTGCCATTTTAGCGAATTCAGCAAGTTTCTCATCAATCTCGGCATCAGTTACATCAAGTTTTTCAGCGCGAACGATTGCTTCTAACACTTGTTTTGTCTTTGCAATACGCTCTGCATCATCGCGGTGGTCTTCACGGAGTTTTTCAACGGTCGTGCCAGTGTAGGCTGCGTAGTCTTCAATACGCATACCCTGATATGCAAGGCGTTGAGTTAAATCACGCATAACCATGTCAAGTTGTTCTTCAACATATTCTTTCGGCAAGTCAATTTTACTGTTGTCGATAATTTGCGCGATGATTGCATCTTCTTTAATCGTTCTGTTTTTGTGGTCGATTTCGTGGCGAATTTGCTCTTCAATATCTTTTTTCCACTCGTTAAGAGTATCAAAGTTTGCAACATGTTTTGCAAGTTCGTCATTAATCTCTGGAATGTGCTTTTCGTTTACGCTCTTAATATCACATTCAAAAACGGCATCTTTACCAGCAAGTGCGGGGGCACCATAATTTTCGGGGAATTTAACACGAACAGTTACATGGTCGCCTGCCTTGTGTCCAACGAGTTGGTCCTCGAAAGTGTCGATGAAAGAGTGTGAACCGAGTTCAAGCGAGTAATCTGTTGCCTTGCCGCCCTCAAATTCAACACCGTCAGTCGAACCAACAAAGTCGATGACTACAATGTCGCCGAGTGCAGACACTTTGTTTGGCACTTCGTGACTGTGAGTGTGATGAAGTTGCGCATGGCGAAGTTCTTCATCAACCATTTCGGGTTTAAACTCATTTACAATTGCCTTTACTTCAAGCCCTTTGTACTGTCCGAGTTCGGGTTCAGGCAAAACGCGAAGCACAATTTTTGCATTAAGAACGCCATCTACAAATGAAATCAATTCAAGATTAGGGTCTTTGTAAGGGTGGATTTCGCGGTGCTCGGTAAGAGCCATAGCGTATGCCTGGTCTGCGAGGTCAGCAAAAGCATCTTCAAAAAATACGCCATCTCCATATGTGCGTTCGATTACGCGTTTTGGCACTTTACCCTTACGGAAGCCCTGAATGTCGTACTTTGACTTTGTGCGCTCGTATGCGCGGTTGCTTGCTTCTTCAAACTCGTTTTTCTCTGTTGTGAAAACGATTTCAAGATTTGTTTTATCAATGTTGTTAATCGTATATTTCATTGAGTAATCTCCTCCAAATGTTAAGTAAAAATATTATATCATAAAGAAAATTCTCCGTCAATCTCTTTCACAGATTAATTCCGCTTTTGGTTAAGAATTTCCTACCTTAATTAAATCATGCACTAAAACTTTTTTCTCGGCTAAAAATAAAAATTTTAAGACAAAAAATATAAATTAAAACATCAAGTAAAACTGGATATAAATAAAAGGCAAAAATTAATTTTTAAAAATTGATTAAAATTTGCAAAATTAACGAATTTGAGATATAATAAAGCAAATAAGGAACAAGGAGCAAGTATGATTGAATTTGCAGAAAGATTAAAAGAATTAAGGGAAAAACACGGTTTTAGTCAAAAATATATGGCAGAATGTCTTGATATTTCACAACCTGCGTATGCAAAATATGAGAAAAATCAAGCCGAACCCGATTACAACAAACTTCGCGACATAGCACAAATGTTTAGCGTTTCGCTAGATGATTTACTTGGCAACGAACTTATCGGTTCGCATAAAAGTGCGGTCGTGGTTTATGGCAGTTTAGGCAAACATATCTATCGTTTAAATAACAAGCAAATTATGATAATTGATGCGCTTTGCCACGATTTAGACAATAGCAGTATAGAACTAAAAGATGATAAAGAAAAAGAGCCTTGGTTAGTCTAGGGCTCTTTTTTTTAATTAGGAATTAGGAGTTAGGAATTAGGAGTTAAGGCGCACTGCGTGCGATTGCTTTTATTAATACTACACAAAAACTATCACAGTACTACTACACATTTTGTGTATAGGTACTAATTAAGGTAATTCCTGCCTTAACTCCTAACTCGAAAGACTATGATTTTGGCGAGTAAATAGGAGTTCGGCATACTGCTTATTCGGTGTGAACAGTTGGTAGAAACTCCTAACTCCTAATTGATTAAAGCGCTGAAGCACTTTAATCGCGGTCGGCCTGCTTAATGCTCAATGACAGCCTGTTCTTTTGTAAATCAACGCCGATTACTCGGACACGGACACGGTCGCCGACAGTTAAAACTTCGCTCGGGTGCTTAATGTATTCATCACTAATTTCACTGATATGAACCATTCCGTCAGTGTGCACCCCGACATCGACAAACGCGCCAAAGTCAATAACATTGCGCACGACGCCGTCAAGGTCCATGCCGACTTGCAAATCTTCAAGCCCTAAAAGTTCGCTACGCAAAACAGGTTGTGGCAAAGTATCACGAATATCACGACCAGGCTTTTGAAGTTCGGCAACAATATCCATAAGCGTTGGCTCGCCGACCCCACATTCTTTTGCGATTTTCGCAACGCCTTCGGCTTCAATTTTTTGAGAAAGCGTACTCAAACCTTCCGCTGTTATGTCGTCTTTTGTAAGCCCGAAATGTTTTAGCAATTTCTCAACTGCTGGATAACTTTCAGGGTGAACGGCAGTATTATCAAGAATATTTTTACCATTTGGAATACGCAAGAAGCCCGCGCACTGCTCATACGCCTTTGCGCCGAGTTTATTCACATCAAGCAATTCTTCCCTACTCTTGAAACCGTGGTGTGCATTGCGATATTTTTCAATTTCAGTCGCAATACCTGCATTAAGACCACTGACATGAGTTAATAATGGCACGGAAGCGGTATTAAGGTCAACGCCAACAGTATTTACCGAATTTTCGACCACACCGTCAAGCACTTCGCTCAAACGCTTTTGTGGCATGTCGTGCTGATATTGACCAACGCCTAATGATTTAGGGTCAATTTTAATAAGTTCAGCAAGCGGGTCTTGAAGTCGTCTAGCAATCGACACCGCACTTCGAATAGATACATCATATTGAGGAAATTCCTTTGCCCCGAGTTTACTTGCAGAATACACACTCGCGCCCGACTCATTTACCATAGCATATTGAATTTTGCGAGGTGCCATTTCCTTAATTAATTTTACAGCAAAAATCTCACTTTCTTTGCTAGCCGTTCCGTTACCTATTGCAATGGTATCAACATCGTTTTTGATAATCATTGCCGAAAGCGTTTTAATTGCCTCGTCCACTTTATTTTGTGGCGGTGTCGGATACACTACACCAGTATCAAGCACATTACCGCTCGGGTCAATTACGGCAATTTTACACCCTGTACGGTAAGCAGGGTCGATTGCCATAATTGTCTTACCTTTTAATGGCGGTTGCATAAGCAAAGGCTTTAAATTGAGTTCGAACATCTTAATAGACTGCTCGTCCGCTTTTTCGGTGAGTTCATTTCTAAACTCGCGCTCTAAACTCGGAGCGAGAAGTCGCGTATAACCATCGACAACAGCCTGCGCCACAAACGCAGGAGCAGTCAAAGCAGTGTAATCAATATTTTTGGGCAATTTTAATTTGCTCTGCTCGTCGAACTCGGGCATAAATTGTTCACTTTCGCCCTTAACAAATTGCTTGAAAAGTGTTGCGAAAACTTTAATTAACCCGTTGCGGTCAAGTTCAAGCGAAACTTTTAGCGCGCCTTCTTTTTCACCGCGGTTAAATGCCAACACCCTGTGTGCTGGAATAAATTTAATAATTTGATGAAAAGCCTTGTAATTTTCGTAAACTTTTCGCTCGTCTTTTTCTTCTTTCCACTCGGTATTAATCGCAGCGCGAGGCCAGTAAAGTACGCGCAGAGCCTTTCTAGCGGTCGGGTCATCGGCAACCATTTCAGCAATAATATCGCTCGCGCCCGCGAGTGCTTCCGCAACATTATTAATACCCTTCTCGGCATTTACATACGGAGTAGCGAGCGCGACTAAATCATCATTATCCTGCTTTAAAATCGCATCAGCAAGAGGTTGTAATCCCGCTGCAATCGCAACACTCGCACGAGTCTTGCGCTTCGGTCTAAATGGACGATAAATGTCTTCTATCTCGGTCAAAGTTACCGAGTCATCAATTTGCTTTTGAAGTTCAGGAGTTAGGTTCCCCTGCTCTGTCAAAAGTTTAATTACTTCGGCTTTGCGTTCGTTTAAGTTACGCAAATAGCCAAGCGAGTCCGCGAACTCGCGAATAGTCTGGTCGTCAAGGCTTCCATGCATTTCCTTTCGATAACGAGCGATAAAAGGAATTGTACAGCCTTCGTCAATTAAGTTGATAAGGTTCTGTGAATAAGTCGGTTTAATGTTAAATTTTGTAGCAAGTACTTGTGAAATTTCCATAATTTTTTCCTAATAAGTTTTTTTATTTAATTTTGAATTTTGAATTAGGAATTATACCAACTATTAGCACCGATTAATCAAAGTGCCGAACATCAACTCACTCGCCTTTTTCGCTAACTTTCGAATTATTGCGTGGCTTGCGCATTACCTAATTACTTACTAATTTTAAATAATTCAAAATTTCCTAGTGTAGAGTAAAAGTAAACATCATGGGTAACTGGAAATTTTGTCCTGAATTCCTAATTCCTAATTCCTAATTCAAAATTCGAGCGAAGCGTAACGCTTCGCGAAGCGCTACGCTTCATCAATATAAATCATACGGTGGCAGTTTTCACACTCAAGCACGCCATGCTTTTTTAGCAAGTCAATACGAGCGTTCGGCAATTCCATTGCACAGCCACCACACGAATGATTCACCAACGGCACAAATATCGGGAATTTGTGGTCAAGGCGCATTTTTTTGTAACGGGTCAAAATTTTAGGGTCAATTACGCGTTCAAGATTTTTGAGTTCAGCACGAATTTCATCAACCCTTTGCGCTTTGTCCCCCGCTACCGCCTTATAATTTTTTAATGACTCATTATAGCGGTTTTTTGCCTGCATACCTTCGCGCTTTGTTTTGTCAAAATCGTCAAGAGTTACGACAATTTGTTTTGAAAGCGCAGTGATTTCTTTGTTAAGAGTAAGTAAGCCCGCAATTTGACGAGTAATCGACTTTGAACTGTCGCGTAACTCTGTTTCAGTAAACTTTTCTAAATCTACACCCTTTAAATCGGACAAATTTTTCTTTTCACTCTCGAACTCTTGTTTTAAGCGCTCGTACTCAGCGAGAAGTTTATTTGCAGATTGTTCAAGTTCGACCAACTTATTTTGAGCATGTCTAACTTGCTCGACCATTTTGTTTACAACCTTTTTCGTGTCGCTATTTTCGAGTTCACGCTCAATTTTAATTAGACTTGCGTCCAGTTTTTGATATTGAAGTATTTCCTTTAACATAATTTTCCTCTACATATTTAATTTGATTGTTGATTTTTTTAAGAGTATTGTGGAGCGAACCAGTAACCGCAAGATTTGCCCCTTTGCCAGCATCGCCTAGAATGCGCACAATTTTTTCTTTATAATTTAGGAGCCATTCCATATAATCTTTGCCCGCAAAAGAGTCCTCGCAAGTGCCAAACATAAGTTGCTCTTCGGTGAGTTTTTGCTCGCCACGCTTCGCCTTGATAATGTGATATAATTTTTTATCTTTCATCACAAAGTCTTTTACAATTTTAAAGCCGTTTGTATTAAGCCATTTTCTCACAGCATATTCATCACGCATCGGCTGTAGGATAAGCGAATCAATAGTATCAAGCGAGCGCCCGCGCGAATACTCGTACAAAATATCAATCATCTCCGCACCTCCAAGCCCTGCAATTAACACTTGGTCAGGGGTCTGGCGCACGGGATAAAGCCCATCACAGTTATAAAATATTGCTTGGTCTTCGACATGATGGTGTTGCAAAAGTCTAATAGTCTTTTCCAAACATTTTAGACTTTTATCAATACACAGCACGCGATTTGCGAGCCAATTATCGAGAACATAAAGACTAATTAAACCGTGGTCGCAACCAACATCAGCAAACACCGAACACGGCTCAATTAGATTTGCAACCGCTTGCAAGCGGGCGGGTAATTTAGTCATCGATAAAGTCCTTTAACTTTTTGCTACGGCTCGGGTTGCGGAGTTTTTTAAGAGCCTTAGCCTCAATTTGACGGATACGCTCACGCGTAACATTAAATTCTTTGCCGACCTCTTCGAGAGTTCTCGGGTGCGCATCATCAAGTCCATAGCGCAAGCGAATGACTTTCTGCTCGCGCGGAGTCAGCGTTTCGATAACCGCGAGCAACTGCTCTTTTAGCATGGATTGCACAACTGATTCGGCAGGCGATTTCGCGTTTTCGTCAACAACAAAGTCATAAAATTCGCTGTCGCCCTCTTCGCCTGTTGGCGTTTCCAAACTTGTCGGCTCCAAAGCAATGCGCTTAATCTCGCCGATTTTCTCTTCGCTCATGCCCATAACTTGTGCGACTTCGGCTTCGGTTGGCTCTCTGCCCAACTTCTGCCATAACTGGCGCTGAACACGCGCTAATTTATTGATTGTTTCAACCATATGCACAGGAATTCGAATAGTGCGCGCTTGGTCTGCAATAGCACGGCTAATCGCTTGACGAATCCACCATGTTCCATAAGTCGAGAACTTCAAGCCGCGATGGTAGTCAAAACGCTCTACCGCACGAATAAGACCGAGATTGCCTTCTTGAATTAAATCGCTAAATGACATGCTAGTCTTTCCTAAATAACGCTTTGCAAAGTTGATGACAAGTTTCAGGTTCGACTCAATTAACTTCTTTTTCGCTTCTTCGTCGCCTTCCATAATGCGCTTGCCGAGTTCAAGTTCTTGTTGTTGCGTAAGTAGCGGAACTTTGCCGATATCTTTAAAATACATCTTGATAGGGTCGTTAATATTCGCCCTATTCATTAAGTTTTCGAGCATGATTTCGTCTTCCGCGCTCAACTCATCGGGCTTTTTAAACTCCATGCCCTCGTCATGCAACTGCTTCAAAATTTCTTCAACTTCTTCGGGAGTGGCATCAGCATCCATGAGTATCATCGCCACATCGTCTTCTGAAATTCCTTTTTTCTTCGCCTGGTCGCGAATTTTCATCAATTCGTTTCTAAACTTTTCCACTTAATCCTCCTAAGGTCTTTTTCGGTAGAGATTTCGCTTTCCTGCATATTCTACATCAATTTTTTCGATTTCTCTTTTTATATCTTCAAGTTGTTTAGTGAGTTCTAGCACAAGTTTCATCTTTTCGTTTCGGGCATCTTTGTCGCTCTCACGAGCGCACGCGTTTTGCAGGTCAATTTTCTGCGCCGAAAGCGCGCGCTGTCTATTTTTTAAAACGCAACTTTTAAAAGTCAGTTCGGGAAAGGGTTCGGGCAAAAATTCATACGCCACAAGTTCTTTTAAAAGCGGTGTAGACTTGTCCACTTCCATATAACTATATAACCCACTCATATTAGGTGTGTTGCCTTCGGCTTGCGCCGAGATTACATAGTCATACGCCTGCGCTAATCCTTCGTCCGTAAAAACTAACCCCGAAATGTCGCTATCTTTTGCGTAATCTTTATTATATAGCACGCTTGAAAGTATGTACAAATCGGCGAGCGCAAAACCGTCTTTTTTAACATTTTCTTTCGGCTTTGCTTCGATTTCAGGCTCGTCATCGCGCTCATAAAAGGGCTTTTCTTTTTCTTCAATTTTATCAAGGTCGAGGCGCAACACATCAACAGGCGTTCCGCTAAACTTATGTACAAGTGGCAAATAAATATCGCACTCGCTCGCCTGTTCAAGCCCCTTTAAAACGACCAAACTTTCATGCACGAAACGCGCACGGCTCGACGGTTCATTTAGGTCATGCTGTTCCGCCAGCACACTTATTTTATATTCAATGCCGTCTGTCGCATTATCAAGAAGTTTCTGCAACTCCTCAGCGCCAAACTTATGTAAAAATTCGTCAGGGTCGTATCCATCAGGCAGGCGCGCAACTCGCACATTCAATGCTTGCGTGCGCAAAACATCAATACTGCGAAGCGCAGCCTTTCGCCCAGCGCCATCGCCGTCAAGTAGCAAAATTATATTTTCGCTAAACTGCTTTAATTTGCGCGCATGCATCGGCGTCAGCGCGGTACCTAGGCACGCAACCGTGTTTGTAAAGCCGAATTTATGCATCGTGATTACATCGATTTGCCCTTCAACAATTATGATATTTTCAAGGCCATTGTAGTCAGCATTGTTATCTCGGCGCTCGTTACGCATTTTTTGGAGCAAATTGATTGCAAAAATTACTTCACTTTTATTAAACACAGGAGTTGCCGAAGTGTTTTTATATTTGGCAAGTTCTTTATCTTCGAGTAGTCGCGCCGAAAAGCCAATGACTTCGCCGTCCTTATTGATTAGCGGAAACATAAGGCGCCTTGCAAAAGCATCAAATATCTTGCCGTTAGACTCGCTAGCAAGCCCCGCTTTCTTTAAAATGTCGAGCGAATACCCCTTGCTTTGTAGATATTTTACCGAACTATCATAATCAATACTGCACCCTAGCCCAAATCGCACAAGCGAGGCGCTGTCAATTTTTCGTTTGTCTATGTACTTTCGCGCGAGCAACGCTTGCGGGTGGCTTGTCCGCAGATTGTTGAAGTAGTAGCGCGCGGCATCTTTGAGTGCGGCAAGAATTTGTTTCCGCTCTTCTTTCTTTTTTGAAATGGCTTCGGCATCGCTGTCTTTCAGTTCGGGCAGAGGCATATTTGCCATATTTGCGAGCCTTTCGACAGTTTCGACAAAACCGAGATTTTCATATTTACTAATAAAACTGATTAGGTCGCCACTTTCTTTGCAGCCGAAACAGTGGTAACTCATCGTTTCGGGATAGACAAAGAATGACGGCGTTTTCTCATGGTGAAAAGGACAACAACCCGAATACTCGCGACCGTTACGCTTTAACGGCACATATCGCGAAATAACATCGACAATGTCGCATCTAGCCTTCAACTCGTCGAGCCACTCGGGCGCAAACAATCGAGCCATTTTTACTCCTTTTAATTTTGATTTTTTATTTTTTATTTGTTTTGTATGTTTTTGTTATGGCGAAAAATCTCGCGCTGTGCGCGCCTTAATTGCTAATTGCTAATTGCTAATTCGCGGAGCGCAGTACCGCTGCGCTAGTAGCGTGTAGTAGCGTGTGTTATTATTTATATACGCTAGTTTTACCCTTTTTCCCTTTTTATTTTTTAAAATATTTTTCGAAAAACAAAAAATCGCAGGTTTACCCCACAATTTTTTATATTTAACCCACCAAAATGAGTGGCATACTGCACATTTACACAAGTTCGCCATTTGCATCAATTTTGGTGTACGGAAGCCATTTCTTCAAGGCTTCGGGAATTAAAATACTCCCGTCTGCTTGCTGGTAATTTTCCATAATCGCAATCATAGTACGCCCAATAGGCATTGCCGAACCGTTAAGCGTGCAGACATATTCTGTCTTTTTGGTGTCTTTGCTGCGGTAGCGAATATTCGCACGGCGTGCCTGAAAGTCGTAATAATTACTACAACTCGAAATTTCGCGATACTTCTTCTGCCCAGGAAGCCAAACCTCAAAATCGTGGCAGTGGCACGCACCAAAGCCAAGGTCGCCAGTGCAGAGAGTTACTTCGCGGTAGTGAAGCCCGAGTTTATCAAGCACTCTGCGCGCACTAGCGGTAAGGCGAGCAAACTCGTTCCACGACTCGTCCTTCGCGCAGAATTTAACCATTTCAACCTTTTCAAATTGATGCTGACGAAACATTCCTTTTACATCACGCCCAGCGCTCCCCGCTTCCACGCGGTAGCACGGAGTAAGTGAACAGTAATTAATCGGCAAATCGTCTTCATTCAAAATTTCATTACTAAAAATGTTTGTTACAGGCACTTCGGCAGTAGGAATAAGGAAAAGTTCCTTGCCTTCGTTTGTTGTTTTAAACATGTCTTCTTCAAACTTCGGCAACTGCCCCGTTCCCTCGGCAATATTACGAGTTACCATGAAAGGCACGCTCACTGGCGTAAAGCCGTTTTCAAGCGCGGTTTCAAATAAAAAGTTTTTAACCGCCATTTCAAGCCTTGTCGCAGCGGCTTTCATAACAGTAAAACGCGCACCCGCTAACTTTGCGCCACATTCAAAGTCGAGAATGCCCATATTTTGTCCAAGTTCATAATGCTCTTTTGGCTCAAAATCAAACTCGGGCTTTTTACCATAATATGCAACGACCGTGTTTTCGCTGTCGTCCTTGCCGATAGGTGTCGTGTCGTCATAGATATTTGGCATGTACATCATGTAATCGTGCAACTCTTTTTCTTTCCCGCGCACATAGTCTTCTTTTTCTTTGACCTTTTCCGCAAGTTCGCCCATCTCGGCTTTGGCTTTTTCAATTTCTGCCTTGTCCGCTTTTTGTTGCACTAGCGCACCAATTTGCGCAGAACCCTTGTTTAATTTAGTTTGCAAGTCCTGCATCTCTTTCTTGTTTTTCGAAATGTCCGCAGTAATATCAAGAAAATACTTTTCGTCTAAATCAAACTTTTTGTTTTTTAACTTTTCTTTGTACTCGGGCAAGTTTTCGAGCATCTTTTTTAAGTCTAACATTATAAACTCCTTATATAACAAACTTTGTAAGTTTGATTATACCCCAAATGTTCAATAAAGTCAATAAATTAAAAAACAAACACGCGGTTTGTTTAAATTTTAAAAATTCTTTTTATCAGTTTCGTGCTTAATTTTTTGCAACAAAGAAATTAGTTCCTTATCATACGCTTCAAGGAGCATTTCACTGTAATATTCAAGCCACTTTTCAAAAAAGTCTGCGAAACTGCCTTTATAATTGCCAACAGGAAAAAGTTCGGCAATCATTAAAAAAGGCTCAATAGGAATGTTCGTCGGCTCTCCTTTGCGCCATTTTGAAATTTGCTCATTGTCAACCTTGCAACCGTATTGCAGCGAACCCCCAGGATAAAGGTATGTCCTGTTCATGCATTTCACGAATGCGGACATCGCCAAACCGTTATATTTTTCCATTAGTACTCCTATTGCTTGTTTTTTATATTTTAGCAACTTCATTATTAAAAGTCAAGTTTATAATGTTGTGATTAGTCAAAAATATAAATATTAGCACCTTGTTTGCTAAAATTCATTTATGCATTAAAATAGCCTTATGGTAAATTTAAGACTGAAAGAGTTAAGAAAACTCAAACTACACTTATCGCAAGCGGACTTTGCGAAAATGTTTAACATTCCGCAAACAACATACAGCACTTACGAGAGCGGTCGAGTAATTCCACCGCTTGAATTTTTGTTAAAGATTTGCGACAAATACGGAATATCACTTGATTATTTGTGTTGCAGAGATTTAGAAAGCCACTTTCCTTATGGAGCATCGACAGATAAAACAAAAAACTTATTAAATGAAATAATGCTAATGAATGAAAATGATATTGAAAAGATTTCTGCATTTATTGCAGGACTAAAACAAAGATAAAAGCACCTCGCTTTTTTATTTTTTTACCTTTTTTAAAACTAAATTAATAATTTAACGAAAATACACAATTTTCTCTACTATAATAAACCAAATTTAGTTAAAAGTCAAACATAATAACCATAGTTTTTAAATTTATTTCAATTTAAACCAAATATTGTTAATTATATAATACCATATTAAAATATGAATAATATGGATAAAAATAGATTAAAAGATTTAAGAAAAAACAAATTACACTTATCTCAAACTGAGTTTTCTAAGGTATTAGAAATTCCACAAATGACTTATAGTAATTATGAAACAGGCAAAACTGAAATAACATTGAGTGTTTTAAAAAAAATTTCACAACTATATGGTTTTTCGATTGATTATCTTTGTGGAAATAAGGTCAACACCGATACAGCAGGTCTTAGTTTTGGCGAAAAGAAAAATGTTCTTATCATGAAAATAAAAGACCTTGATGACGACAAGGTAGACCTAGTCAGTTCATACATTGACGGACTAAACGACATCTCGCATAAGGATAAAAATAATAAATAAAAGCAAAATAATCTAACAAATTGATTATTTTGCTTTTTTAATATATAATTGACTTGAAAGGAGTTTTAAATGAAAAAAGACACAATAACTATCACAGATATGAAAAATAATCTTCCGTCAGTTTTAGAAATAGTGGACAAAAAAGGTAGAATAGTAATTAGCGAAAATAATCAGGCAAAATATGTTTTAACAAAAGTTGACGAGCCCTTTATCGAATTAACAGATAATGAAATGCTTGAAGTTGTTGCAAAACGCATATTAAATGAACACATAAAAGCCTTTAAAGAATTAGCAAAATAGATAAATCGCACGCAGTGCGCAATAATTCCTAATTCCTAATTCAAAATTCAAAATTCGCCCTGAACTGTTTTCATTGAGAGTTCTGTTTATTCGACATCCCGCCACAAACAAAAAGATTAGTAAATAAAAATCCACGGGTATACCCCGTGGTTTTTCAAATTAGGGTAAAACCCTTTGCTCTAGCAGCGCGTAAACGC
>CALWEW010000012.1 GCA_944377415.1 uncultured Clostridia bacterium | reverse complement strand
ACAAGGAGTGAGAGAAGTAAAGGTTAACCTTCAATAAACCACGGGACTATCCCGTGGTTTTCTTTTAACAATAAAAAATCGCCATTTGGCGATTTTTATTATTTGTCGTCGTTGTTCTTTTCTTCTTCGGCTTTGCGCTCGTGGTAATTTTTGTAACCTATCGAGTGGTTGTCGCCCTCGTCCCATTTCTTGCCCGCTGTCGCGAAAATGGTAATCATAAGTCCAACCGCAACAACGATTGCAATAATAGGCAGAATTATACTGTCTGGCCAAGCGAGTGCAGAAGCAAGGCAAAGCACAGCACAAGCAAGAAGTGCAACACCGAACCAAATTTTCAGTTTTTTCATTACATTTGCATTCTGCTGGAAGCACCCTTGAATAAGGATTACAAGCCCAAGCCCGCCACAAAGAAGGACACCCGCCCAAGCGAGCGTGAAGAACCCGAATGTTTCGGGAACGATAATTGAAAGCAGCCACAAAACGACCGCCACGAGAACGACAAGCGCCCCCATTACTTTATAAATCAAATTTCTCCCCATGAGATAACCCCTTTTAAATATTTATTAACTATTAATTGATGCGCAAGCCACGCAATAATTCAAAATTCAAAATTCCTAATTCAAAATTATGCGAAATGCGCACACGCACTAGCGCAGTACAATGCTGTTTGATACAGGCGAAATCTGGTCACCTTCGCTCAAAACAACAGACGAAAAGTGCTCGTACTCTCTAACAAGTCCGCCGATACGAATATTCACAGTTTTAGTGTTTTCATCTGCCGAAAGAATCGTATATTTCCCTGGTAGCAAATCCCCCGATTTAGACACTAAATACTCTCTACCACGCTCTAAAATGTGGTCGCCTTTATTAAGGCTAATTTTCACATTTCCGCGCTCGTCAACGACATCGTTTGAGCGAGTGTAACGCACCCCATCAATGATTTTTACGCCGTCAACTTCGCGCTCTTTTTCTTTATTGCGTCTGCGTGACTCGGTAATTATCCACGCTAGCGACACGATAATCAAAACCGCCCCCACGCAAATAAGCGCAATTTCACTCCAAACCATAATTTATTCTTCCTTTTATTTCTTTTTTATGTGAAGTACGACAATAGCGCAATACCTACAACTATTGCTATACAAAACAACACTGTAAAAAATACTTTCCACCCCGACACTGGCGTTTTGCCTGTAATTCGTCCGCTTTCACCATTGATAAAGAAGTTATAAAGTTTATTTTTGTACTTATAATGCCCGACATACACAGGCACAAGCACATACTTGTATTTTTGCTTTAAAAATGCAGTTTTTACATTTAAGTACGATTTCACATCGTAGTCGTATTTAGACAAAATCTTCTTTTCAATTCGCGCTGACATAAGCGTTTTGCACTCGTCCCAGCACGCCGAACCCGATTTGTTATAAGTACTCGCAGAATACCCGCGCAAATAATCGGGCTTATACTTTGGCGCATCGTTCGTCTTGAAAGGCTCGATTGCTCGAATGTTATCCAAACTCATATTAGACGATGCCTGAACGATAAAGTCGTCAAATTTGACATCTAAAGAGCCCTTAATACTAAAGTATCGAGTGTTCGTACGATGAACAGGGCGCCCGTTTACATAACTCGTCGTTGTGTAATGTTTGCCGAGCCTGCCTTCGTAAGTGTTTTGAGTGTCGGCATCAAAAGTAAACACAGGGTTATAAATACCGTGAATATTCTCTGCTTTCACACTTTTCTTAAAGTCGCGGGGCGCGTAATATTTACGCTTTGCCCAGTTTGTCGCAATCGTTTCGGCTTTCGCGTTGTCGAGTTTAAAAGGCACGACACCGTGAGGCTTTAACCCTGGTAATTCTTCTGTTTTAATTACATTGTTCGTGCCACAAAAAGGGCAAACGAGCGCGACTTCTTGCTTGTCAATAATTTCCTTCGCACCGCAACTTTGGCATTGATAGACTTCGGCTTCGTCCCAGACTTTTGCGTCTTTCAACAATTCGCTCAAATCGTTTTCAGTAACAGTTCCGTTATCGTCAATTTGAAAAACGCTGTCGCAATAAAGGCAACGCATCGCCTGTTCTTTCGGGTCGAACTCAGCATCGCCGCCACAATTCGGGCATTTGTAGGTAGTTGTACCTAATTTTTCGTCGGTATACAGTTTATCCTGCACATCGGCTGTGTTTTCACTCATTTTAATTTACTCCCACATTCAGGGCAAAATTTTGCATTTGCTTTTACTTCGGTACCACAATTCGGGCAAGTTGGTTTAAGATTTTGACCACATTCTGGACAGAATTTCGGGTTTCCGTGAAGGACTGCGCCGCACGCTGGACAAGTTTTATTTACCGCCCCCGCGCCGCCTTGCTGGTTAGGCTGCATTTGGTTATTCATATTGTTTGCAAACATGTTGCCTAAGCCCATGCCCATGCCGAGTCCCATTCCAGCGCCCATAGTCGAGCCCGCCATTCCAGGATTTTCAGCAGCCTTTTTCATGGCTTCGAGCGTTTCCATTTGTGTGTAAACATCCATGTTGTTACGCATCATACCAAGGCTGGTGTTTTTGTCGAGAGCCTTTTCAAGTTCTTCTGGCAATGAGAACGACTCAAAAACGAAGTTTGTTAGTTGCAAGCCGATTTCCTTAAACTCGCCAGCGACCTTACTTTCTACAATTCTCGACAATTCTTGCAAGTTTGCTGCCATGTCAAGAACGGGTATTTTGCTCTCGCCGATTGCATCGCTAATTCCGCTAACTACCATACTACGCAAATAGTCAGTTATGCGCGAGGTGTCGAAAGTCGGGTTTGTACCACTCAAATTGTTCATGAAAACATAGGCATCATCGACTTTGAATGAATAGTTACCAAAGCCACGAATACGCACCGCGCCGTAATCTTTGTCGCGCACGAGTATCGGGTTTACTGTCCCCCACTTTTGATTTGTAAACTGCTTCATATTTACAAAATAAATGTCCGATTTAAAAGGCGTTTCAAAGCCGTATTTCCACGACATCAATTTTGTTAGCACAGGCAGGTTTTCGGTGTCGAGTTTGTAATACCCTGGTAAAAAGACATCAGCAAGGCGACCTTTGTCTACGAAAACGACATTTTGGCTTTCGCGCACGGTGAGAGCCGAGCCCTTGTTTACCTGGTCTTTTGTAATAGGATATTTCCAAACAATCAAGTTGCTATCGGTGTCTGTCCACTCGATATTTTTTAAAATTCCCATAGTTTCTCCTTTAATGTTAGTATTCAATTAATTATAACATAATAATATGTAAAAACTCAACTAAAAGCGCGTATTTTCCGCCTGCTTGACAAAATCTTTTTTTGTGGTACAATCAAGACACATTACATGCAATTCTAACATAACACTATTTTAAGTAATGCACAGTACAAAAGATAAAAAATTATTTTTAACTTTCTTTTTTGTACTCAAAATTTATTCTAAAAGCAGGTAAAATTATGGCACAAGAATCTATGTTTGAAGCCGCCCACGAACAAACACTCACAATGATTGAGCAGTTCATTATTCAAAAAAAGGTTTCAAGAGACCAACTCAATTTGGCAGCGAAACAAGTCTTTTTAAGCGCGAAGATGGAACTCTTTGCCGCACAAAGCGAAGGAATAACAGTAGATAGACTCTCACAAGTTGCTCGCCAAATTCTCGAAAATCCTGAAATTACGCCCTCCGAATTTGAAATAATAGATAACTCAACAATAATTGAAACGCCCGTAAAGGAAGAAACCAAAGAAAACCCTATAAAAACAGACGAAATCGGCGAAGAAATTTTCGAAAGCGAAGAAAGTTTTACAAAAGCAAATGAAGTCGAACCTCACGGAGATGAAATTTTTACTGTTGTGGATAAAAACGGCGAATCAAAAACTAATATTAAAAATGACAACGACAACACAGTCGAAACGACAGAAAAAGAGACAAGTACTTCTGCTGACTCTATCCAAACACAAGAGCCAGAAGAAGCAAGCGACGACTTTGAAATAATTATCGAAAAAGTGAAAAAAGACCACTCGAAAAACGGTCGTGCACACATTTTAAAAACAAAAATTGTGCTTGATGAAGATTGCGTAATGTGGCAATCATTCACAATGCCAAGTATAGATGATTCTAATAAATTTAGAAAAGCCGAAGCGGAACGAAAGGGTTCGGCAAAAATTCCATCCCTTGAAACCTTCGACCAAAGCAAGTAAAAAGTGCTGTGATACAGTTCGTATCATTGCACTTTTTTAATTAGTAGTTAGCAAAAATAATTTTCATATAACTGTTAGGTTTGATAATTAATTTAAACGGCGGCTGGACAAAACGACAATTGATAAAACGATTAGTTTTTGCTAATTTTTGTAAAGGCGAAAGTTACAGTATATCACCCGCACTATCTGTATCATCATTTAAGTGTGAACTATCCACTGCGCCGAACACAGCAAAGATTTGTTTGCCGTTCGCTATTTCAAAAGGTATGCGGGCGCTTAAATGTGTTATTCCTGTTAGGGTGATTTCGTTATCATTTTCGTCTATATATGAGATAAACTCGCCGTCTACCATCCAGCCTTTAAATTCATAGTCTGTATATGCTTTCGCTATTACTATTACTTCGGTTAGGTTCTCGGTTGTTGTGTATCCTTGTATTCGCGCTTCGCCTATCGCATAAAGCGGAGTTCCGTCTGCACTTGTGCTACCTGTACTAATCGTACCGTCTGCGCTTTGATATGCTACCGATACTCCCACTCCGTCTAATGAGCCTGCGGGTTTAAAGTTTTGTGATGTGTCTGTAAAGTCTAGGTATATGATAAACGGACTTGTTGCGTTGTATACTTCGAGTACAAAACTGTTACCTGTATTATTTGTTATATAATGAACTGCTGTGCAGTATTCTTGCCCGCTAATGTATCCGTCTATTGCGGATACTTTGTTATAGTCTTCTTCATTAGGTGTGCCACTTTGAATTACTGCTATTCGTTCTAAATAGTTAGTACCTACTGTTTGTATTAGATAACTATGTGTTACACCGTCGTTACTTTCACGGAGTATCGTAAACTCGGCACTAGGATTTGCAGATGTGATTGTTATGCCCCCTTCAAATACTGCCGTGTATGTTGCATCTTGTGTAACTGTTATTGTGTACTCGCTTTTACCTATGCTTTCGGGTATTATTGTATTTCCACCGTCTAAACTCCAACCCACAAAAGAGTATCCTGTGTTTGCTGTGGCGGTGAGTGTGATTTCGGTGTTAGGTGTTATGTTACTTTGTCCGCCACTTGCAGTGCCCGAACCTTCGGGAGTTACTGCGGTGGTTACATTATATTTGACAAGATTTTGTAGCGACGATAACGAGATGTGAGCGGCAGGACGGACGCCGTAGCTACCGTACACAGTGGTGCTGCTAGCGGCGCCCGAGGAGTGAATTTGCACCGCACTGCCGCTATAGCTGGAGTAGCCGGAGCGCAGCCAGCAACTTGAATTTACTCCGCTAGTGCCATCAAGCGCTGTACTAGAATTATTAAAACCTTTTTCATTATTAGGTAATGCCCATAATCCACGGCCACCTGTATTGCCTGGCCAACTGTCTGAGTCATGCTCTGTCGAATTATAATGAACTTCTATGTAACTCGGTATCCAAAACATATCACTCATACAACTATTGTATGTCCAGCCATGTGGATTGTTGGCACTATCATTTGTTTGATTGCCTAGTCCATCTGTTGTTGAATTATATGAACCACTTACCTTTTTATAATCCTGTACACTCTGCCAATCTACACCTGTGTTGGTTGCCATAATTTGTGGCGATACTATAAAACTTGATAATGCTGAAAATGAACCTAACATTTCATTGTATATTCCCAGCGTTACATCTCGTATAACCGATTGTGAGTAGTTTCCGTAATCGCTATATTTACCCGTAGTGTACCCCGCTAAATCACTATTGTTAATTGAATTTCCACTATTGTTGAAATATTCTGCTGTATACGGCTCGGTCATCCAAACTGTTATGTAATCTTTTGTGCGGTAGACTACTTGCCAGTATATCTTGTTACTGTTTACTTCGCCCATTTGAAAGATTAAGGGGTTACCACCATTGATATCGTTCGAATTTTGCACACTTGATACACTACCTATTGCATCAAGGTGCTTCATTAGTTCGTTGAATGTGTCGACATTCATGCTTGTTCCGTCGTCTGTAAGTAAATTACCAACGGAAATACTACTTTCTGTACCTCGATAGGCGTTACTTTTGTTTATCTCATTTAATACGATTGCAGTAATGCCGCCAGCGAGGGCTGAAAGGATAAGTAGGCTGGCAATTACTATTGCGGTGATTTTAAGTTTTATAGACATAAAACACTTCTCCCATTTTATTTTTAAGTTTATCAAAAAAAGTTAAAAGTATTTACGCAATAGCATTTTCTGCTTTAAAATAGCAAATAATACCATTGTAATTACCCTCAAATATTAAATTTCTTGAAAAAACCATATTCCACATACGAAACAAACTTATTATATCATTCCACTTGTGGAATAGCAAGGATTTTTATTCCATTTTTGGAATAAAATTTACACATGAGAAAATTTGCAGAGCGTTTAAAAGACCTACGCACAGAGAAAGAACTATCAATTCAAAAATTAAACCACGAAACAGGCATTAGTGTTGCATCAATTTGCCGTTGGGAAAATGGACAAGCCGATATAAAAAGCGACCAACTCATAATACTTGCCGACTTTTTCGATGTAACGACGGACTACCTTCTCGGACGCGAAGACTAATCCCCAGAACTAATACTACTAAACGACTATAATAATTTATTAAAAAGGCAAAATATTGTCTTTTTTATATTATATGCTCAATTTTTGAGCATGTCAACAAAATTGAGCAAAAATTTCATAAAATAAGGGCATGCTAAATGAAAATTTAAAGAAATTAAGAATAGAAAATGGTCTTACTCAACAGAAATTAGCAAGCATTTTTTGCACAACCAGGCAAAATATTTCACATCTAGAAAGCGGATATATTGAGCCAAATGTTGATACAATACGCAAGTATTGCCTTTATTTTGATATAACCGCTGATGAACTGCTTGACCTGTCCACAACACAGCAAAAAACAAGCCTAATAAAGAAATATAATTTCACTAAAAATAACTAGAAAATTTGTAAAAATTCAAAAATAATATATTAAAAAAACGCCCGATATTTCGAGCGTTTTTGTGTCATTGTCAATAAATTAACGAGTTGCCTCATACTCTTTTGTTTTTGAATTTCCAAGTACAGCCTTAGCCATCGGAGTTGCAATAATATTCTTACCTATATAAGTTAACCCCTTGATTTCTACCCAGTTAGGTTTAGAAATTAGACCTTCTCTGTAAAGTGGCTCATAAATGTCTTTTAACTGAGCAAGTTCATCAACAGTTAAATCACTGCTAAAACTAAATGGTTTGCTTTTTTCTGTCTCAACCTTCATAATAGTCTTCAAAAGATTACATTCTTTAGAATTTAGACCAGCAATTTTAGACTTTGCAGCTTTCTCATAGTAGTCCTTAGCAGTTTCCTTATTCGAATTTGTCATTGTAACACCAGTAACTACTTTTGTTCCATCTCTTATAGCAACAGTAGTATCGGCACTTTTAATGATGCCTTCCTTTCTAAGCACTTCAATCTGTTCTTGTACAGCTCGACTTAAAACACCGAACTCAATGTCAGAGTATTTGTATGTCTCGCCCAAATCTCTAGCGATTTGCTCAGTAGTAACAGCCTTGTTCCCCGCCTCATAAATTTTAAAAATAACAGCAGCCTTTAATCCACTAGGCTCTTCAAATGTGAATTTTTTGAAATTTTGCATTATTATTTCTCCCCTATATTTAATATGAATCTATTTTACCACAAATCAGAAAAATTGTCAATATGCAAATTAAATTACAAATTTTGCCAAAAACCGCCCTGTTTTATTTTGTATTTTTGCGATTTTTGTATATAATAAAAAGTATGAAAAGAATTACAAAAATTATCTGCACATTAGGTCCTGCAAGCGCAGACCTCAAAACTCAAACCGCCATGGTAGCAGAAGGCATGGATATTGCCCGCTTAAATATGAGCCATGGAACTCTTGATTCGCACCAAAAACTAATTGACACAATGGCACCCCTTCGCGCAAAAGGGCTAAAACTTATGATAGACACAAAAGGACCTGAAATACGCATTTCGACATTCGAAAAAGGCTCTACAATGCTAACCGAAGGCGAAACATTCACATTAACATCGCGTGATATTGTTGGCAACGACCGTGAAGTCGGGCTTAAATACAAGCCGTTAGTTGAACAAGTGAGTGTAGGCGACCGCGTTTATGCAAACAATGGAATGATTGTCCTCGAGGTTAAAAAAGTTACAAAAACCGACATAATTTGCACTGTTCTTTTCGGTGGAAAATTGTCTGACCACAAAAGCCTAAATGTCCCAGGTGTCGTGCCAAACACGCCATATTTATCAGAGGCGGACAAAACAGATATTCTATTTGGCATAAAGAACAATGCGGATTATCTCGCAATTTCTTTCGTTAGCAACAAGCAAAATGTCCTTGATATTCGTAAATTTTTAAACGAAAACGGCGGCGAAAAGATAAAAATCATTTCAAAAATCGAGAATGCAAGCGGTGTTGAGCATGCCGAAACAATTCTTGATGCTAGCGATGGCTTAATGGTTGCGCGTGGCGATTTAGGTGTTGAAATTCCCCTTGAAAAAATTCCGCCTATCCAAAAACGCCTTATCTCACTATGTAATGTAAAACGCAAAATTTGCGTGGTTGCTACCGAAATGCTTGAAAGCATGACCAACTCGACACGACCGACACGAGCCGAAGTAAACGATGTCGCAAACGCCATTTATGACGAAACTACTGCGACAATGCTTTCTGGCGAAACAGCCTCAGGAATCGACCCCATAAATGTAGTGCGCACAATGGCGCGCATAATTACCGAAACCGAAAAATTTGTCTATGCCGTAAAATTGAAGTAGCAATAGAAAAGCAAGCAAAAACGAGGTTGTTTGCTGAAAATGGACAACGAATAAAAAAGAGAGCATATTGAATACTGCGGTCAATATGTTCTTTTTTATTTTTCTTTCTTCCTTCTTCTTCAAGAAAACACGCTTTAAAACCTTTTAAATATTTTTGCTAATTTTTCAAATATGCCTTGATTTTATTTAAAATTACAGTGTATAATATAGATTATGGAAATTTTATTTGATTACATTAGTGATATTTTGGCAAATACAGGTGTACTTCCCCGTGAAGACTTTCGCGCTGCTCTTGAAACGCCCGCGGATTCAAATAACGGCGATGTCGCTTTGCCATGTTTTAAATTTGCAAAAGTTTTAAAGAAAGCACCCGCTATTATTGCTGATGAATTAGCGCAACTTATACAAGACGATAATTTGACGGTTGCCAGCGTGAATGGCTTTTTAAACTTTACTGTAAATCCTGCTTTTTTAGCAACACAACTTTTATTTAACACACGCCTTACAAGTGAAGAAATTGCCTCAAAATATGGCATGAAAGGCAAGAGTATTTTAATTGAGCACACAAGCATTAACCCAAACGCCAGCCCACACATAGGGCGCGCTCGTAACGCATTAATTGCTGATAGCCTTGTGCGTGTTTTTCGCTATTTAGGTTGGAAAACAGATGTCCACTATTTTGTGAACGATGTCGGCAAACAAATAGCAATGCTTGTTTATGCCACGGCTGACCGCCCGAATGTAGACTTTAATGACTTGCTTCAAATTTATATAGACATTAACGAACAAGCAAAAGAAAACCCCGAGATTGAAAAAGCAGTATTTGACCTTTTAAACAAGTTCGAGCACAATGATGCGGACACAGTAGCAAAATTCGAACACATAGTTTCTGTTTGCATCAAGGGACAAACTGCCATTTTCGACCAACTAGGCATCAAGTGGGACTCCTTTGATTATGAATCACGCTACATTCACCAGCACACAACAGAACAAGTACTCGACGAACTCAAAAAATCGCCCAAATTATTTAAAGACAAAGACGGGCGCTATGTACTCGACCAGCATGGCGAAGATATCGGCATCGAAAATCCTATGCTTGTTGTAACCCGCAATGACGGAACAAGCCTTTATGCGCTCCGTGATATTTGTTATAGCATTGACAAAGCGAGTACTGGCACCGACCGCAATTTATTAGTGCTCGGCGAAGACCAAAAAGTTTACTATCAGCAAATTAGCGCAGCGCTAAAATTACTCGGCTACAAACCTGCCGAAGTCGTACACTATTCCTTTGTACTCCTGCCAGACGGTAAAATGAGCACGCGTAGCGGAAATGTCGTTCTGCTCGAAGACTTTATGCGTGAAATGACAGAAAAAGCAAACGAGGCAATCACCGAGCGCCGTGGAGCAAGCGATATTGAAAAAGCAAAAATTATCGGCTATGGTGCGCTGAAATACTCTATTTTAAAATGCAGCCCAGAAAAAAATGTGCTTTTTGACATGCAAAACGCACTCAACTTTAACGGCGACAGTAGCCTTTATGCACAATATAATTTTGCGCGTATTCAATCAATTTTAAAGAAAGCCGACATCGATTTTGAAAATGCAGACTATTCCCTTCTTATTGAAAAGGAAGAAAGTGCCCTAATCAAAGAAATCGCACGCTTTGAAAGCGTAATTTTGAACACTTACAATACGCTAAACCCAAGTTTGCTTGCTAACTATGTTTATTCGCTTACTTCAAAATTTAGTCAATTCTACACAAATCACAGCATTTTAAATATTGAAAATGCCGAACTTAAAAAAGCGCGCTTGTCGCTCATTTCAAAGGCAGCAACCGCAATTAAAGAAACTTTAAATTTACTCGGCATTGACACAGTTGACGAATTATAAATTAACTAAACAAAAAAACAGTTAAGTTTTTCGACTTAACTGTTTTTAATTTGTACGCAAATCAGCCTCTGTGATTCGCTTTAATGCAAGACGGTTTTCGGCATCAAGCGCAAATTTACTAGGCTCTTGTGGCTTTTTGTCCGCATAAAAGACTACATGTTCAGGCAAATTGTCATTAAGCGCAATATAAACGGCTGTTTCTATACCCTGCTCGATGGTTTTACCTTGTTTGCGTACCATGTCAAAGTACATTTTCTTAAATCCACTTGTATTTTTAGTGCGTAAACTCGTGTTTACATTACCAGGGTCGACACAATATGCGTGCAAGCCCTCTTGATTGCGGTTTTCGTGGTCATATTCGAGAGCAAACATCAAATCTGCAAGTTTAGTTTGCTCGTAAATTTTATTTACATATTTCCCAGAACGGTCGCGCAACTGCTTCCAATTAAGTTTGCATTTGTTGGCAGCATAAGTTGTCGTAAATGTTATCACTTTTGCATTTCGAGAACGGTCAAGCAAAGGCTGTAATTCTCGAGTCAATAAAACTGCCGAAAGATAGTTAGTTGCCCACATATATTCGCGACTTTCATAGGTCTGTCGATATTCTTCAATATCGCTTGCCGCATTATGAATTAACACATCGACACATTCGCGATTTATTTCTGCAACTTTTTCGCCTATTTCTTCGGCAAGAATATTGACCTGACTCATAAGGCTTAAGTCAGCAACAAGGAAATGAATCGATGCATCAGGATAATAATCTTTGATTTCATTTATAGCATCACGGCAAAGTGTAGGCTTGCGCCCAACTCCTATAACGATATGTCCAAGGCCTGCAAGAGTTTTCGCCATAGCAAGCCCCATTCCCGAAGTTGCTCCCGTAATAACTATAACTTTATTCGGCATAGGCGCGGCTTTTGTTGCCTTGCGTGGGGCACGAATAGATGCGGGTTTCGCAGGAGTCTTTGGACGGCTTATATTCATCTTTACGAGTGGCGAATTTGCAACAATCGCAGGAGCCTCCTGTTTTGGAGTTTCAAGCAAGTTTTCACTCATATGCTTTGCTGGCTGTAACTTCTTTGCATCACGGACATTGATAAGTCCCGCAGTATTTGTGCCGCGAACAAACTTTTCTTGCGACTTTTCATCGCGCGCATCAATAATGCCTTTTGTTGCCACTTGCAGTTTACGATAACTGTCGCCTTTTCTTAAATCTTCGTTCCCGTCATCATAAGTTTCCGTATTTTCTTTTTCTTCAACTGGCGCTCTTTCATCAAAATTTTGCTCAAAATCATAACTTTCTGCGGGCATGTACTCAGCCTGAACATTTTGCTCACTGGTATTGCCAAAATCTGCTTTCGTTATAGCCGAAATTTCTTTATTATCATTAGCATTTTCAATCAGCTGAATTTTTCTCGGTCTGCCACGGGGTTTTGGAGAACTCTCAAAAGTCGTTTCGCGCGCCGAATTTATAGGTGTGCCATCTTTGCGTGGGCGGCCACGCGGACGCTTTTCGGTAACTTCCAAACGCTCTGAATTTATGGGCGTACCATCTTTTCTCGGTCTACCACGCGGGCGTTTTTCAATTTTTTCACTTTCTAATGGGCGCGTGCGCGGACGACCACGCGGACGAACGACCTTTGGCTCTTGAACTTCTTTTCTGGGGCGACCACGCGGGCGTTTTTCTTTTGTTTCATTTTCAACCGCAACTTTTTTTGGTCTGCCACGGCCTTTTTTCTCTTGTTCCATAATAATGTATCTCCCTTTTTTAACTTTCGTAAAGCCTAATTTGATTATATTTTATCAAATAAAAATATTTTTGTCTAATTTTTTCGCTATTTTTTGCGATTTTTTTCGAATTTTTTTATTTAATCGTTTTAACTATCATCACAAACAGCAAAAATACACTTATAGCACCAATTATTTATATTCTAATATCAGTTGTTTAAATTATTATTAATATTGTAAGGCACAAAAACTACTACAAAATATTTTACAACCAAAACGAAAACCCTACTCATATAGAGTAGAGTTTTCCATTAACTTATTTCCTCTAATGCATCAATGTATGCTTGTATTACTTCTTTAAGAGAAGTATTCTTTACTGTGTCAGTCAAATTAGTCAGTTGTCTTTCATCAATAACCCCAGCATCTATTAAGTTTCCTATCGTGATATTTTCTACAATTTGAATATCATCTATTGTGCTAAGCGTTAAATCTTCATAATTTGATACAAGGTTAAAGATTGCAGGCTTATTTGTGCCAATTACAGCAGAAAGTTTTACTGTGTCGATTGAATTGCCTATTTCCGTTATTAAAATATCGTTGTCCATGTCATACAAGATTTTTAAAATGTTGTTGTCATCATAAGTTGCGACATCAGGGAAAACATCGACCAGTTTAATTTGATTGATTATTCCACTGATTGCTTCTGTTGGTTTAACGCTTCCACCAAACAAATCACTTAAACTTATATCTGCCACAATTTTAGTAATTCCCGTCGCGCTATCAATTCCTAGCAAATCGCCCAGCGTTTGCCCGCTTGAACCGAGCGCATTCATAAGCGCTTCACCAGCGGTAGTATCAGGATTTTTGCCCAATAAGTCGCGCATTGTTACACTATTTATCATGGACATAATGCCGCTATTTTCAGTATTATCTAAAAAGTCGCCTAATGTGGTGTAACCGTCAGTTTCATTCCCAATTATAGCATTCAAAATTGCATCGCCTGCACTATCGCCAAGTAAATCTGCCATGCTAACATTTTTAATGTAACTCATTAACCCAGTTTCGTCAGTTATGCCGAGTAAACTGCCCAGTGTGTTTCCATTCGCTGTGAGTGCGTTTTTAATTACCGTAGATAAGTCGACATCGCCGAATAAGTCGCCGACTTTGATATTCATAATTGAATTGATTAACTCATTATCACTTTGAGTAGAACCAAGCATACTCCCGAGCGTTTGGTCGCTACTTTTAAGAGCATCCATAATCGCACCCGCAGGGTCATCACCGAGCAAGTCTTCGATACTTACATCGCCGATAATACCAAGAATACCATCAGCCGAGCCAATTAAATCGCCAAGAGTACCAAAGTTTGAAAGCAAAGTTTCCATTAAATCAGGGCTATCAGCAATTTCACGCAAATTTAAATCACCCAAACGAACAACCGCTGACGGACTATTTTCTGCCCCAATTAAGTCAATAAGGGCGGTGGTACTTAAAGTACTTTCAAAATTCGATGCGGTTGTTCCGCTCAATGCTGCAACATATGCACCAACCGTATTTGTCAAATCTGGGGTTGTTGCGTTTAAAACTTCACCAAGGGTAAGTCCCTCATTTTCTTGTAAAATTTCGAGCAAAGTCATGTTTTCGTACGCAGTTAAATTACCGTTTGTTAGTTGTTCCGCAGTCAAAATGTCGCCTAATTCAATTCTGCCGACTGTTCCATCACTCAAAATAAGGCTACGAACATCACTTAAATAAGTGTCAGCCCCAAGGGCAGCAAGCGCGCCGCTATTAAATACTGTCGTGTCCTCACTAAATAGTGAACCAAGCGTGATAAAGTTACCAATTTCGACAGTTTGCAAAGTGTCATTTATAGCGGTCGATGGGTCACTAATGAGTGCAGTAACGCTAACATTTGCCAAAAAGTCGAGATTTTGCATTTCGTCAAAATCAATTAAATTGCCAAGCACAAAATTCGGGTATGTTTCATTAATTTTTGAGGTAAGAGTATCAACCATGTTCTCACTGGTTAAATCGCTAACTGTAACATTTTGAATTGCAAACAACAAATGGTCAGCGGCAGCGCTTCCGTCATTTAACTCTGGAATTTCTAATATTTGCCCTAACGGCACAGTTTCGATATAATCGAGCATGTTCGCTAACTTTGTCGAATTGAACTCATCTGTTTGAGTAAACTCGTAATCGCTTAAATCAAACAAAGAATTAAGTAATGCGCCGTCAGCATTATTAAGCAAATCATCAGTCGTTATTTTTGTAATTACAAGATTGCGAAGCCCTGCATAAACATCGGTATCTCCCTCATAGTCGAGAATATCGAGCCCAAGAGCGTTGACAACTTCTTGAACTGTCATATTGTCGGAACCGAAGTGTTCGGGAAGCAAATTAAGCGCTTGTTCGATTGTAAGTTCACCAAGCGTCTTTAAATTTGGCTCACTCGATGTGCCAACATTATAGTACGCATCAGTAAGCGCAGGATAATTTAAATCTTCGGGCAGCGTAACTTGAATGCTATTTAAAACCTGTTGCACTGTCGTATTAGCATAGAAAACTGGCAACACAGCCTGAATAAAAGAGTCAAGATTATTTACAATGTCTTGAATTCGATAATCTTCTACCGCCTTGCTCTCATCTAAAAAGTCAATTTGCGCGGAATAAATTGCCGTAAGACCAATTTCAGTGCCTGGTATACTTTCGGGCAATTCCACCCCAAAATCATCACGCACAGTTTTTAAAGTTGCCTCTGTAATACTGTCTTTATACTCTAGTCCTAGCGCAATTAAATCTTTTAGTGCCTTGTCGCGAATTTCACCTTCAATCGGCAATTTCACGCCGAGCATGTTTTCAATTTGTGTTAGTGTTACATTGTAGTAGCAATATAAAAATGTTCCGCCGATTGCAACAATCAAAAAGATAAAGCAAAACAAAAATCCCATGAAAAAGGAAAACACTCCGCCACGCTTTTTAATGACGGTTTTCGTTTCAACTTTAACATTGCCACTTTCTTTTGCTTCACTTGTTATTTCGACTTCTTCTTTCTTATTTCTTTTACTCATTTTAACTTCCCATTTTTTAGTTTTTTAACAAGGATAAAATCTATTTAAATAATTGCCAAGATTATTATATCTTAAAATAGAAAAAATTAGCAAATAAATAACAAAATTTTTTTTAAAAGAAGTAGACTATTTTTATCTTAATTTACACTTATTTGTATTTTAGTTTAAATTTAATATCATTTATTATGAATTACAAACTAAATTAATAAATTGAAATGAATAATAACATGTACAAAAACCCAAAAAAATTAATAAAAAAAGAAAAAATACATGCATAGTACATATGCATAGTATTAATTTTTATTGAAAATTTACTTTCCAAGGCAAAAACGCGCAAAAATTTCATCGATAATATGCTCGCTTGCTGTTGTTCCTGTAATTTCTCCTAAATCTTGCCAAGCCTGCATAAGTGTAATAGATAAAATATCTAGTGTCGTATTATTGCAATTTTCGATTGTTTGCATAAGCGCGCTTTTAGCGCGTTTCAAACATTCAATATGGCGTGTATTTGTTAGCAAAATTTCATGATTTACAAGTTCCGTGTCGATTGTTTTTTCAAAAATTATTTTCTTTAATTCCTGTATGTTTTCGCCTGTTTTCGCGCTAATTATTAAATCAAAGGCTAATTTATCGCCATTTTTTGATAGATTTTTGTCATTTTTACAGTTATTTATTAAATCATCATTATTTAATAAGTCGCTTTTATTTAAAACATATAAAACATTAGAATTTTCAATCTCGGGGCGTAATTCCATTTTATCTGTTACATAAACTACAATATCAGCCGTTGCAATTTCATCACGCGCACGCTCAATTCCAGCACTTTCAACTATATCAAGTGTTGTTCGCAAACCTGCCGTATCGGTTACATTAAAAAGCATACCATTGTATTCATAACTTTCGCTAATTGTATCGCGAGTTGTGCCCGCAATATCAGTAACAATCGCACGGTCATAACCAATTAAGGCGTTTAGCAAACTGCTTTTCCCAACATTTGGGTCGCCAGCAAGAACAACCTTTACACCATTTTTAACTTTTACCCCTGTTGCCGCAGTTGCAAGAGCAGAATTAATATCCTTGACTAAATTGTTACAAATTTCACTCACCTTGCTAGCAGTTATATACTCAATGTCATGCTCGGGATAATCAAGCGCAACATTCACTTCACAAAGGCAGTCAGTCAATTTTGCTTGTAATTCTTCAACAAACTTGTGCATAGTACCGTGCATAAGACGCGACCCCGCGCGCAAAGCAGTTAAACTATTTGCATTTATCATATCTATGATGCCTTCGGCTTGACTCATATCCATACGACCATTAAGAACTGCGCGTTTACTAAATTCTCCGCGTTCAGCAAGTCGAGCGCCACGCGAAATTAGAGCATTCACAACTGCATTCGCAAGATAATAACCACCATGAATTTGCAATTCAACAACCTCTTCACCCGTAAAACTGTTAGGTGCAGGGAAATACAAACCGATACAGTCATCAGTAACTGCATCAAAATTTAATCTTCCATAAATTGCTTTTCGCGGTTCGGGAGCACTTCTTGAAAAAGGCTCGAAAATGCCCTTTGAAATTTCGAGCGCATTATTTCCACTTATTCTAATAATAGCAACACCACCGTTACCAGCAGGAGTTGCAATAGCACAAATTGTGTCTGTCATTTTTAACCCACCATGCGTGTTTTATACTAAAATTTTTATCATTAACACAAATAAATCTTTTTTAATTATCAAATATAATTTTATATTTAGATTTCGAGCGCGTTAACGAAAAAAATTTCTATTTATACCCTGTGATTATACTAAAAATATTAAAATTTTTCAACACTCTTGCCTTATTTTATAGCATTAAAATTTGAAAAACTAGCAAAAACAGAAAGCATAAATATAAAAGTTATCCACATAAAAATACAGGCAAAATTTTGTCGAATTTCACAAAAATTACACATAACCTTCGATTTTTGACACTTTATCCACCGAATTTATCCACTTACGCACATTTTACTGTGCATAAACATGTAAAAAATTTAATAAAAGCGCGCTAAATACAGCACGCTTTTTTATTTATTTTTCGGAAATGATTTCCTCAGTACTATTTCCTAACTTTGCTTTTGCTTTTGATACATGTATACTAAACCAAAAAGCGAACCACAGCGAAATTAGTATAAATGCAGACATCGCAAGAACAAAGGCTTGAACCGTTTTTGTAAAATAATCCATCACTTCGCCGTAACGGTTTAATTTAACAAGACTAACACCATTCTCGTCAATATATGAAACGCTTTCTATCGAATTAATCAACTCAAGAGTAGACACTACTTCATATCCATGAGCGCGCACAACCAGCGTATGATTTTCCACCTGCAAGATAAAATTAGTATCAATATATTTGACAACTAAATTAAAAGTTTTCTCACTGTTAGTATCATTGTGTATTTCAATTTGCATATTGGCATCAGTTGAATATTCATATGAATACTGATACATAGGTTTTGATTCCTGTGAAGTTACCGAGAAGAAAAATGCACCACCAGCAGACAAAACCGCAAGTATAGCAAAGAGTATGCTAAAACTTAAAATTACCCAAGCGCGCTTTGGCAAAGAAGCAACAATCGCTATTTTTTCATTTGCATAGTTAATCTCTTGATTAATCACCGAGCTTTGATTATCATTTTTATTGATGAAACACTCTTGACCATCTTTTTTACTTTCTAATTTATCATTACCTAAAAATTCTACTTTATCAAAATAGCGCAACTTTAAAACAAACTCGTTTACAAGAACCGCACCAAGTAAAATTATAGAAAATGCAAGATAAACAGCGGCTAAAATTTGAAATGGTGCACCAAGTGTTGCAGAAGAAACTGATGAAGTTATATCAGACATTGAATCATCTAAATTGCCAAACGGGTCATCAGGGTCAAAGTCGATACTAGGAAGTGAGGGCGTTGGTGTAACCACAAAACTTGCGATAATAAAAGCCAGCAAGGTGGCAACTGTTGTCGATATAAGCACAATTAAAGTAATTTTTGCACCTTTAACATCTTTATCCTTTGCAAAAATGCGCCATGCAAAAAGTCCAATAATTCCCAAAAACATTGCCGCTAATACAATTTCAAAAGCGCCAATCATGTTTGCATAACTGTCACCAGCATAACTAGACAGCGCTTGCGCGCCGCTTATAATCATAATGAAAGCACCAACAAACAGTGCCAACATACAAACAACTACGACAATTTGCACAAAATTCTCTATTAGTTTCCTTTCCATGTCCCACCTTTCTACTAGCAAATTAAATTGCCAAAAATTCTATAAACATATTTATTAGAAAACCCACTTTAAACAAAGATAAAATAAATTGCTTATGTTTTAGGATAATAAAAATTTTACAAAAAGTCAATTAAACACAGCAAATGCTTAACATTTTGCCCATTTTATTCATCATTTCTTTTTTATACGACAACATTGAGTGAGTGTATCTCTGTAAGGTTATTACTGGATTTTTATGTCCCAGGATTTCGGATAAAGTTTTTACATCCATTCCCATTTCAATCGCACGAGTAGCAAAGGTATGGCGCAGTGAATGAAAATTCCTATAATTTATGTTTAATTTTTTTAAAATTCGCTCGTATGTTTTTTGATACGCTCGCGCCCCGACCATTCCCCCCGAACGCGTAGATACCACAAACTCTGATTTTGATGTTTTTTTAATTTTCTTCAACAACTCAACCACCTGTCGCGGCAGGGGTATAATACGATTCGAATTTCGTGTCTTTGGTCTATCCACCACAATTTGAGCAACTCCGTTTAATTTTGTTTTGTAAGCGGTTTTAGTAATTGATAAAATGCGGTTTTGAAAATCAATATCACTCCATGTAAGCGCAAGCAACTCGCCTAGTCTTATTCCAGAATAAAGACAAAGAATAATTCCAAAATGATTGTGTTTTTTTGAGTTTAAGCAATACTCTTCAAGTTTTTCTTGTTCCCCTTTTTCGAATGCAGTAACCGCTTTCTCGGTCGCCAATGGTAATTTAATCTTGCTTGTATAGTCTTTTTCAATAATTTCAAGTGAATTTGCCATTTTGAGCGAACTTTTTAGCACATTTACAATTCCTATTACCGAATTATTTGCTAAAGCTCCCGAAGTATTTAAATTCCCCCTTTCAAGTTCACACAAAACAAAGTCTTGTAGCACTACTGCCGACAACTCAGCAAGTTCATAATTCCCTAACTTAGGTTTAATGTGTTTTTCGATAATGTATTTATACTTATCAAAAGTGCGGACTTTTACCGCATGCCGTGTGTATTTGTTAAGCCAAATATCCAGCCATTCGTTTAATTTCATAATAAAATCTCCTTATTAATTCTTCTTTTGCCCCCTATCATAATGACATTAAAAAAGCAAAAAATAAAGATTAATGGTAAAAATTGCTAAAAATTTTACACTTTCTTGCATTTAAAATAAAGAAAAAATTAATTAATAAAACGAAGACAAAAAATAGAACTAAGAGAAAGCGAAAAGTTATATTATTGAACTCCGTGTCTATCCAACGATTTAATTTAAACAAAAAAAAGACGGAAACCCGTCTTTTTATAAATCGCTATCATAAATTATACTAAGAACACAATGCAAAGTACGATTGCTACAACAAGCACCACACCGAGAACACCGAGCGCGATATATTTGTTTTTAAAGTTTACAGGCTTTTGCTCTTTTTTAGGTGTTGCGTTCTCGGTTGTTGTAGGAGCCGCAGACTCGGCTGCCTTGTTTTCCACATCTTTTTGCTCTTCTGCCATTTTATTCCTCCACATATTAATACTTCATTTTAGCATATTTTACGCAAACAAGACAAGCAAAATGAAGTGTGTTCTTAAAAATTTTAAAAATTACGCAAAAAATTTACTAAAAATTACTTAAAAATTGTGTAAAGTTTAATTTTATGATAGGTAGAAGAAAATTTTAGTAAATTTTGTTTTTTAGAAAAACTTAACAAAAAAATATTATAAAATGACATTTTTTCTTTTGTTTTTTCGAAAACTTATTGTATAATTTCGAGTAAAGGAGAAAAAACATGGATAAAAAATTTGAACCACTTTTCACACCCTGGAAAATAGGAAATGTTGAAATTAAAAACAGAATTGTCCTTTGTCCTATGGGTGGAACTTCTATTTTTGGGTGGATGGAACGCCACCATTTTGACAAAGATGCAGCGGACTTTTTTATGGATTTAGCAAAACACGATGTTGGGCTTGTAATTCCTGGTATTGCTCCGCTTCGCAATCTTTTAGGCGGACAATGGCTTTATAAGGCTGATGGCGCTTTTAAAAAATTAAAGGAATATATGAAAGAGTTCCATAAAACTGGGGCAAAACTTTTCATACAGTTAACTGCAGGATTTGGGCGTTCTTTCTCTGTTCCAAACTCACTTGTGCCCATGCTGAAAAATAAATTTCTCGGCAAACTGGTTAAACCTATTATCAATATTGAGTACATTTGTGCAGCACCGAGCGAACTCCCGCTACGCTGGGCAGAGGGCTTAAAAAGTCGCCCGCTCACACAAAAAGAAATTCACGATATGATAGATGCTTTCGCTAAAACTGCTAAAAAGTGTCAAGAAGCAGGCGTTGACGGTGTCGAAGTACATGCCGTACACGAGGGCTACTTGCTCGACCAGTTCACGACATCATACACAAATCAAAGAACGGACGAATATGGTGGTAGTTTTGAAAACCGCTACCGCTTCCCTGTCGAAGTCGTGAAAGCTATCAAGGCGGCGTGCGGTAAAGACTTCCCCGTTTCACTCCGCTATTCAGTTGTCAGCAAAACAAAAGGCTTTAATGAAGGCGCTATGCCAGGCGAAAACTTTAAAGAAGTTGGGCGCGACATGGCAGAAAGTGAAAAGGCTGCAAAATACCTTCAAGACGCTGGTTATGATATGCTTAATGCGGATAACGGAACATATGATGCGTGGTATTGGGCACATCCGCCAACATACATGCCACAAAACTGCAACCTAGCCGATGTTGCACATATCAAAAAATTTGTGGACATTCCTGTCGTTTGTGCTGGTAAAATGACACCAGAAGCAAGCACAAAGGCAATTATGAATGGCGAAATAGATGCTATGGGAGTTGCAAGACAATTCCTTGTAGACAGCCATTGGGTAACTAAACTAAAAGAAGGACACCCCGAAGACATTCAACCTTGTATATTCTGCCATAATGGTTGCTTCCCTCTCAGCCACTACAAAGGCGTTGCGAATGCGGGCGCATTTGAAGATAGCGCTCACATGTCTAGGTGTGCTTTGAATCCTATGACCATGGACGGTGGTAAATTTGACTTAAAACCTGCAAAAAAGCGCAAAACTGTCGCAATTATCGGTGGTGGCGTTGGCGGAATTGAAGTTGCTCGCATCGCAACTTTAAGAGGTCATAAAGTTACTATCTATGAAAAAACCGACCATCTCGGTGGAATTTTCATTCCAGCAGCAGCACCAGCATTTAAAGAAGCAGACAAAGCACTTATTGAGTGGTATCGCAGACAAATTAAACATCTCAATATTGAAGTTAAATACAACACAACCATCACAGATATATCGACTTTAAACGCAGACGAAATTGTTATCGCCACGGGCGCTACCGCAAAGAAATTAAAGTTAGCAGGTTTTGAAAATTCAATCGAAGCAGTCGAATATCTAGAAGGCAAAGAAGTCGGCGAAAATGTCGTCGTTGTCGGCGGCGGACTTACTGGCTGCGAAATAGCGTACGACCTGCACTTAAAAGGTAAAAAGCCAGTAATTGTAGAAAGTTTGCAAGATTTGATGGTTTCAAATGGATTATGTATGGCAAACTCCTCGTATTTGCGCGATTATTTCAAGACAAATAAAGTCCCTGTATTTTTAGAAAGCAAGTGCTTAGGTTACCAAAACGGCAAGGTTTTAATTGAAAATAAAAACGGACAAAAAATTGAAATTCCAGCAGATAATGTAATAACAGCAATAGGATACACCCCTGCCCCTATCGCTCAAGCCAGCAAACATGTGCACATCGTCGGCGATGCTCTAAAAGTCGGCAACCTGCGCACAGTCATTTGGCGCGCATGGGAAGTTGCTGAAAAAATCTAGCCTAAATCTTTTCAAAAAAATATTTTCCTTGCATTCCAAAATAAAATGTTATTCATAAAACATAGCAAATCTTTTTATAAGTTATATAACCATTTTTTATAAGTTATTTTTAAAAGGTTTATATTACAAAAACCAGCAGTAGTAATTTAATGCTACTGCTGGTTTTTATTGTTAAGTTTTTGAGCAAGTATTATGCAATAATTTTAACTTATTTAAGTAATATTGCAAACAAAATCTATTAAAAATGTCTATCTCTCAATTTTATTTAATTACTTTTTTCTGCCATGATTTTTTATTACACTTAGGGCACTTCATATATCTTGTTTTTCCAAAGTGCATAGCAAATAAAACTTGTTTATATGTTGGAATGTATTTATTATGACAATGTTGACATTCATAATAACCTGCATCTTTTTCAATTATTAAACAAAAGTGAATAGCAACAATCAAGTGAATTAGTCCAACAATAATTAACAGAATTCTAAGCCAAACCGGCATGTCTACTAATGAGGCAACAAAAATAAGAATTAAACAAACAATAGAAGCCATGTAACCAAGAATATTTTCAATGGTTAATAAAAACTTATGATTCCGTTCTTGCTCCGACTTTAGTTTAATCAAATTACTTTCTGCTTGTTCTTTGTATTCATCACTTGCTAAAAGTTTCCCTGATAAAAGTTCATTCGCAGAAATTTCAAGCACCTCGCAAAGTGGAAGCATAAGGCTTGCATCTGGAAAACCATTACCACATTCCCACTTTGATATTGTCTTTTCACTTAAATTAAGTTTTTCAGCTAATTGCACTTGTGTTAATCCCTTCGATTTGCGTTGCACTTTTATAAATTTTCCTATTTCCTGTAAATCCAAAATTAACTCCTTCTATAAATTTTACACTTACATTATATCATAAATCTTAGGGAAATAGCTCCCACGAACCGTAGAGTTTTGTTAATTTTAAATCTAAATTATTTAAAATTATATCTTAAAATTACAAACTTAACTAAATTTAAAAGCACTCTCTTTATTAAAGTTGATGCACAACTTTAATAATTAATACTCCATCTTTTACTACCCCTTACCCCATCATCACACATACTAAAAATTATGTGTTGTATATGCTAGCATAATTAATTATGCGCTAATAAAAACAAAAAGTCCCGTTAAAACGAAACTTTCTTTTCTGTTGGAGCTGATGACGGGACTCGAACCCGTGACCTCTGCCTTACCAAGGAAGAGGTCTATTTTTATAGGGTTGTGCTCTGCCACTTAAACCACTAGTGTTTAAGCCACCTGTAGCCTATAAAAATAAAATGGTCCCACTTTAATTTTAAAGTTTTGGGACCATTTGGAGCCAATTATCACAAAATCCATAAAAATCACAAAAATCGACCTGTATTAAACTGCTT
The DNA here is from genome assembly GCA_944377415.1 of uncultured Clostridia bacterium. GTDB lineage: Bacteria > Bacillota > Clostridia > Christensenellales > UBA1242 > UBA7867. The sequence goes on along the minus strand of CALWEW010000012.1, from coordinate 10,613 downwards.
AGACCGTTCTAGGACTTTTATATACATAACATCTCTTGAATATTTGATACAAATATGATAAAATGTGATCAAGAGGTGAACAATGGACAAAACGACTCCAAAGATAAATTATAGTTACTATCAAAAGAAATGCAAAGAGCTGGATGATTCAATTAATTCTAAAAAAGAAAAGAATATTGCTATAAGTGGAATTTATGGTTCTGGCAAAAGTAGTTTAATTCAGACTTATGATAGAATTTTTAATAATAAAAAATTCAAAGATAAGGAATTTATTAAAAAGATTAAAAAATTTACTAGAACCAACACAGATTCCTCTAGTAATAAAACTAATTTAAATTCACATCAACATAAAACAAAAGAAGACAAAGATACAGCGTTACAAGAAATTGCTCAAGACAAGCTAAATTCGTATTTAGAAGATTTACCTTATAAAGCAAAGAAAAAATCATTAACCATCTCTCTTGCAAACTTTAACATAATAAATGACAAACAATTAGAAAATGAAGAAAGCGAAAATACAAATCAAAGCCCCATTGATTTAAGTAATCAACCTGAAAGCCAAGAAGAAGTTGATGAAAAAGATAAGATTTCTTTAGAATTATTAGAATTAGATCAATATAACAAGCAACGAAAATCTCAATATTATAATAAAAATAAGCAACTTATAGAGCAGCGGATAGAACAAAGTCTTTTACAACAATTTTTATTCAGTGTAGATAGCAGAAAACTTCCTGAATCAAAAGTAAAAAGGGTTACACAAAGTACTGTGTATAGTAAAATTACTTATATATCCCTATGTTTTGTTTTATTATCTGTTGGTTTATATCTAATAAATTTTTTCAGTGTATTATGGCAACAAAGTAGACTAGTAAGTTCAATATTAATTTTATTTGGTGTAATGTCACTTATAAGTTTTTTTTGCTTTTTACCGCTTGCGTTTAAGATAAAGTCCTTCAAATTACAAGATTTAGAATTTATAAAGGCGGATCCAGACATTAAGGACAGTTTAATAAACAGATACATAGATGAAATTATTTACTTTTTTGAGAAAAGTGGCGTAGAAATAGTTTTCTTTGAGGATTTAGATAGACTTCCCGATTTAAGCATTTTTAATAAGTTGCGAGAATTAAATTTTATTTTAAATAATACTTTTAAAAATAAAAAACGCAAAATTAGTTTTGTATATTGTATTTCAGATAGTATTATAACCGATTATGAAGAACGCTCAAAATTTTTTGATAAAATTATATCATTAGAGCCTTTCTTTACTGAAGCAACCGCAATTAATGAAATTGAAAAGTTGCTTAATGAAAGTGGTATCGATCAAGGAACTATATTTGCTACCGATATGGCAAAATTTATTCCTGATAAGCGATTATATGTTAATATTAAAGATGATTTTAGAAATAAATTTGATACTTTTCTGGAATCATATAAACGGGAACCAAATAAAACTGAAATTATAAAGATGTTTGCTATCAGTGTTTATAAAAATATTTATTATTTTGATTATAACAAATTCAATACGGGCAAATCTTGTCTATCAAAAGCTTTTTCATTGATTGGCTACTTAAAAAATGACTATATTAAAAATATCAAAACAAAAATCAATGAATTAAATGAAAAAATAGAATCCTCAAATTATGATAATAATGCAGATTTGGAGATATTAAAAGAAAGAATAGCAGGAATAATCCAGTTAAAGAATTCAAGTAGCTATCGTCGTGGACAATTTGTAGCAATAAAAGATATGAAAGTATCTGATGAGTTTTCAAAGGATACATATTTTGGAATAAATACGAACATGGTTCTTTCTTATGATGATCTAGATGTATACTTTAAAGGAAAGTATAAACAGAGTTTTTCAGAAATTATTTCAAATATTAAATTAAAACAACAAAGATACAGAAATGAAATTGAAAATGAAAAAAATAAATTACAAGAACAAATAAACTCTATTAATAAAATTCCTGTTAGCGAATTTATGAAAATCAGTGATTGTAGCTTAATAAAAAACGATTTTATATATACATGTCTAATCAATGGTTACATCAGCGGTGATTATTTGAAATATGTGTTTTTTAATAAAGCAGACATATTGAAAGAGGAAGAGTTGGAATTTGTCCGACTAAATAATTATGGAGAAAACTCTCCAGCAAGAGGCAATTACATTTATAAGCTTAATCAAGAAGCACTACCCAGCATAGTAAACAAAATACTTCTTGAAAAATATAGTACAGAAAATATTTTAAATTATGATCTAATAAACTTTTTATATAAACCGCTAAAAAATAGTCAAAAAGATGTATATTCAGGACAAAAAATAAAGCTTACTGAGTATTTAATGAGTAAAGACAAGCCACTTTATAACTTTTATTGTGAGTTTTTGCTTGAAAATGGTAAACAAGAGATTAAAAACTTAATAAATTTTGTATATGATTCCACTTATTTTTTAACAGCTTTTAAAGATGACTTAAATAAACTAGAAACCGCTAAACAAAATTTTATATTAAATTGTTTACTCGAACAAGACTTTGAAAATATGAGTGACAATAATAAGTCAACATTACTAGAGATACTAAACAAACATACTAATTGGGAAAATATCGAGTTATCTGCTAATTTAATTGATAGGTTAAAAAGTCTAGGCAAATTACAAATAGAAACATTTGATGGCTTAAGCGAGGAATATAGCAAATCAGTGATAGACAAAATTTGTTTTGCCATTAATTATAAGAATTTAAACTTTATTTCACAAAAATTACTTAAAAATAATGATGAAAATAATATCTTATTAAGTTTTTTAAATGATGATAATAGTGATAGTTGTAAAACATATATTTTTGAAAACATTGATAATGTTCTAGAATGTTTATCAAACAGCCCAAATTTAAATGAAACAGCCATAAAAGACTTGCTAAATAACAATTTGATTAGCGATGAATCTAAACAGTTAATTATTGAAAAATGTAACTTTGAGATAAAAGATATATATGGCATTGATAAAAAATATATAGGCTTAATTATTCAAAATGATAAGTTGGCTTATGATATAGAAACTATATTTGAAGTCTTTATAAATTATGAAGATTTTGATTTATATGGATACTTTAATACAGAAAATTATCCAAAGCTCAATTTAGCAAACAAAAATAATATTTTGGATAATGAAAATTATAAACAATTTAAAGAATTCTTGATAGAAAACTTATTACTAACTGATAATGCAGTAAAAATCTTTAAAGATTTTAATATAAATGAAATTGAATTAGATACCAACTATGAAACTAACTGTGATAGTAAACTATTGAATTTAATAAAGCGATATTTAATTAACTTTAGTGTAAACAACTTTAATCACCTTATAAATTGTTACAATGCTTATTTCGAATTATTAAAACAGAATGAAGAAGAATATATAAAATTAATTGAAAATTCATCGACAACTGGACTTTATATTGATGGGGAAATTTTAAGCTACATTTTAAGTAAAACGACTAATTCTATTTTACAAACTTTTATCATAGATAACTTGTCAAATTTACTTGATATTGAGTTCAAATATAATGGGACGAATTACGCAAGTAATATTCTTTTAATAATAAAGGATAAGAAATTAAATAAAAAAGACATTATTATCAAGTTGTTTAATTTTATGGATATTAATAATTTAAAAGAACAAAGATTAGAGTTATTAGAGAACAATAATAATTTACTTACAACTGATGAACTTATTTTATGTTTAAAGAGAATTGGACAGGATTTTAAAAATTGTGATGTAATTGGTAATTTGTTCCCACAAAACAATTTTATCAAAAGAGGCTTAAAGTTATTGAAAGATAAAAATATTATAAATCATAAAAAATACAAAGATAAATATAAAATGACAGCCATAAAAAACAAATCCTAAATAAAAAAATGAATATAAAAGTTATTAAAATCATTAAAAAATAGAACCATAGAAAGCCTATAGATATTCTTGGTTGAATTCAATTATTGCTCTTGAACAACTTTTGTAAATTCATAATATTCAACATTTTAAGTAAGAGTGTAATCTACTGAATTTAAATCTGCATTATTGTCGTCAATTGTAATTTTAATTCAATTCTTTCTTTGAAATGGCATTATATTTTAACTATATTATTATAATTAAATTAATTTTTACTCTTAGCTATTATAACACAAAAGTTAAATTCAGCGCTATACTTACAGTAATTTTTTATCTTATCTATTAAAAATGAATCTCAAAAAAACATCAAACTTTTGGAGGTGCGGTAATATAAATTAATTTATTGAAACATTTTACAAAAGTCAACTAAATATTTCACCCTCACTGAAACATTTGGCAAAATACAGAGAAATGTTTCAGTAGCTTTCATTATATGAAATATATAAACAGCAGATTTCCTCCAGATAGTTGTATTTTACACAACTTACTGGAGGAAATAACATATTCGAAAAAATCGTTAATATATTATCAATTTATTAACAAAAATACACAAAATTGCTAAAATATTAGCAATAATAAAATAGGAGTTTTAAATGGATAATAGATTTGATATTAGTAATTTTATAAATGTAACTACCGAACAATCTATAATTTTTATCTTAATTGATAGAGTAAAACGAAGGCAAAAAGAATCAAAACTTTCTCAAAAGGATTTAGCAATAAAATCTGAAGTAAGTTATAGCTCTATTCGTAGATTTGAAAAAAGTGGCGAAATTTCTTTGATTTCATTGATTAAAATTACTAATGTTTTTAATGCTTTAGAATGTTTTAATCAACTATTAAAACATAAAATTATTACAAACCTAAAGGATTTAGATATATAATTGAACAAGTTAAAAAATTGATAAACTGTGAAATTAGATACCTAAAAGTATAAAATCGACACAAGCTAATTAAAAAACAGCAGTAATTACTGCTGTTTTTTGGGTTATGTGTGCGTTTTAATTAAATAGATTAATCAATCACTTATTTTAGATTAATAGTAAAGACTTGTCCTTTTTAATATAAACATTATCAACAAAAATTTTTTACATATTAAATAAATTTGTAGATTACTTAATAATTTACACAAGCCAACTAGGTTTTGTTGGTATAATTTTAGTTGTTGTTACATCTAACCAAGCATAATACCAAGTTTTTAATTCAGTTTTTTGCGTATTTGTCAAATTTTCATACCATAAAGCACTGCGATCTACTAGATTAAAGCACTCAATTTCTCTTTTAATCCGTAAATCGTCTAAAGTCTCTTGTTCATTTGGCGTGTCATATTGCTCTTCAAATAACTCACCATTAACAACTCGCCACGCAAAATGTGACCTACATGATAATGTTTTATCATAAATTTCATCATCTACTTCAATAAAATTATTTTGATTTGTTACAGCCAAATCATATGGGTATCTTTTACACACCCAGCCTTGTTCATTATAAAAAATTTTTCTCATATAAAAACTCCTTTATTTTCCTATTGCAAGGTAGAACAGCCTTTCTTTATCTCCACCTGATCCAACCCTTATTTTAAAACCTGTTGTTTTAATCTCACTAGCATTTGGATTTGCATAGTGATTATATCTTGTACTATCCGTTGTACATGCGGTAATAACTATTCCATAACACTTAGTACTAAATGCTTCATAAAAAGTTTGATCTAGATTATAATTATCATTTTGTCCCACTACTCCCCAGCAAAGTTTTAGCCCGCTTTTATATTTTATATATCCTTTATCACCAAAACTAGATCCCTCAACAGTTTCGGCACAACCAACATTTCCTGTCAAAATAGAGTTTTTAAAACTTTCCAGTCTAGCTGAATTTATACTACCATTTGAATCAAGTAGAGGAAAGTTGAAAACTTGAAATGTATTTGCTTTTGAATTTGTACCACTTCCTAATTGAATAGCATTTGTAGCATTAGAATTTGCGTTACTTCCTGCAGCAAAGCCACCATTAGAATTTGTGATTTTAGTTATATTATTTTGAATGTTGGTTATTTGTGTTTGTAGACTACTATCAGTATTTTGCCTTGTTGTTGACTCATTAGTTATTTGTGATTGTAAATTGTTATCAGTATTAACTCTTGCTGTAGCTTCATTAGTTATTTGTGTTTGTGGGTCAGAAGTAAAATTAACTTCAATTTGAGAAACTCCATTTATTTTAATAGTTGTACCACGGTCGGCTAGTTTACTTTCAACTTCCAAAGCTTTTTCTTTTGCTTCATTTGCCGTAGAGATAGCATTTGTGGAATTTGATAAGGCTGTTGTTGCTTTTGTATCAGCAGAATTCGCAGTTTGATTAGCTGAATTAGCAGTGGTACTTGCGGTTTGTGCTATTGTGTTTGCAGAATTTGCTGTTGAAAGAGCTGATGAAGCATTTGAGTTTGAAGTATTAATTTCAGTTTGAAAATCATTTAGAGTGTCTGCTGTGATTGTAGAGCCTTCTACTGTTGCTGAGTCTGCTCTTTCAACATCAACAATAATTTCATTGGGGGACTGTGAAACTATAGTTAGTTTTCGTCTATTAGGGTGTTTGCTGACTCTATTTACAAAATTGTTTGTTTTGTTATTTTCATTCATTTTTTTACTCCTTTTTGTGTAAATTCTTTAATTTTAGTGTATTTAAAACAAGGAGCACCTAAAAAGTTACCTCTTTATTTGATTCATTTATATTTTATAACTTAGGTATTCCTTGTCTATGTTTTATTCTATTAAGCTGTTCTTTTCCACATATACACAGCAAGGTATGGTGGCATATTGTTGTGTGCTTGCCCACCACCTGTGTTTTGGTTAGTTGCTGTTGTGCTATTTATTGTTGGTGTAGAGGAGCTTGTGTTATAGTAATTACCGTTTACACGGTTTGCTTGTGTGCCTGTAGGGGCTTTAGAGTTATTGCCTTTGTAATCATCGTTGTAATAGCCTGTCCCTACTTCAAAATTATGATTATGTTGTGCCTGTGTATGTGAGTGTGCATTTTGTGCATGTGTATGACTAGGCATTTCATTTACTGTTAACACATGGGTTGATTCACCACCAGTTGCTCCAAGTTCATAAGTGTTACCAGCACCTATTAAGAATCTGTCTTGCAATTCCACCCAAGTACCACCTAATAAATCAGCAGGATTTGTATTTATTGTGCTCATATAAATTGAACCTATAGGATAAATCTTGTCTAACAAATCTGATGTTTTTACTCTTTCATTTAATTGTGTCTGTGGGTCATCATCAAATTTAATATCTTTTGCTTCATATTCACCATTAACATTTTTCACTTCAACCACTGAACCCTTTTCTGCCGCTGTAATTTGAGCAAAAATTTCATTAAATGTCGTTGCATTAACCGGAGTTCCATCTTCACCAGTACTTTCATCTAATCTTTCCACATCGACTATAATTTCATCAGGCGTTTGTGTAATTATTTTTAATTTTCTACGATTTGAATGGTTACTTTCTCTATCTTTAAAGTAATTATTTACTTCACTTGTGTTATCTGTATTTTCACTCATTTTTTTACTCCTTTTTGTGTAAATTCTTTGATTTTTGTGTATTTTAAAACAAGGAGTACTTGAAAGCTACTTCTTTTAAATTGTATTTAATTGTTTATTGCGTGTTTAAACTAAGTAACTCTTAAGTTACTCTTTTGTTTTTATTAGTTTTAAATTATTTCTTTTTAGATTTAAAGTTTGTATTGAAGTAATAATTATCTAGTTTAATTTCTTGATTTTGTAAGCCGCCACGCTTTTGTATTTCTTGTAATATTTGAAGATTTTGTTTTTTGGTGAATTGCACTGTGTGAAAATCTTTTTTCTTTCCATTGGATAAAGTAAATTTAATTGATATTGATAATAATTCATAAGATACAATATCTTCACAATCTACTTTTATTGGTGGAAAGTATCTAGGATTTTTGCCTTTTGTAATAAACTGATTATCTATAAATTTTACAGGTGCTTGACTAAATAGAATATAGTATTCATAAATACAAATACCCAAACCAATAATTCCTACAATCAAGGTGTACCATTTGTTGTAAATATTAATATCAATATTTATAAAAAAAGCAATAATTAAAAACAAACCCGCAGCACTAAAACAAAATAAAAGTAAAAATAAAAACCAAAAACTAAATCCATGTGGAAATATTATTTTTTTATTTGATATATCCAATTCCTGATTTATCTCCTAATAAAAATTTAAACCAATCAAGTCCTGCATCTTTTAACCCTGAACCAATTGCACCACTTAAATTAAGCCACCATAAACTATAACCACCAAGTACAGCAACACCGAGAGACATTCTTTTTACAGTATTATTTTTTAATTTCCGCAAACCAGATTTGAAAACTGCCAGCAAACTATTTCTTCCTAATGTAATATTTTTAGTTAATCCAGTTTTGGATAAAGAACCTGCACCCCATGCTATAGCAAAATCAAAAAACGAAGATAAAACTATTTGACCAATGGAATAGTTTGTTTTACCTGTTGCGTTTGTTAATAACGAAGTTGCAAAAGTTTCCACACCACTCATAGTCGCAAAAGTCAATCCTAGGTTGAATCCCGAAGCAACAAACACTATGCCACCAGCCATTCCACCAATGAAAGCACCAACATAATCTTCCCAACTTGAATTCCATTGACCTGTTGCAGCGTAATTAACTACATCTCCTACAAATTGTAATGCTACATTTACTACTCCCAAAACAAGTATTGATATTAAAAACGCTAAGATAAAGTAACCATTTTCATCAACTTCATTAACAGGGTTGTTTAGACAGTATGCATACAAGTTAATACCATTCAAAGCAATATTAGTTACATCAAGAACACTTATATCATCGATGTTAATGAAACGTCCAATTTCTGGGTCGTAATAGCGAGAGTTTAAGTAATATAAGCCTGTTTCTTGGTCGAAGTAATAACTGCGGTATCTAAATGGGTTCTTCAATGCGATATACAAACTAGTATTACTTTCATTATACGAATTTGTTTCGACAAAGTCAACTTTTTATTTTGTTGTCAAAGAACTGTAAATTATTTTAATCTTTATTTTTCTTTTTTGAAAAGTCAAAGGGGAATTTTATTTTTTATTATTGTTTTGTTCTTCCCATAATTTTAATTTTTTCTTGTATATAATATGGTCAATAATACAAAATACTCCAATAGCAATACTAACAATACCAACTATTAATGGACCTAAAAGAATTTTATTTGATATAACGCTAGGGAATATTGCTAAAAAAATTCCCAATATTATAAAACTAGCTACAACTAACCAGTGGCACCATTCATAATTTCCTAAATTTATTAATCTTGTTGGCTTATTGTTAGACATAATTAACTTTTCCTTTTTCTCCAAAAAATATTTCTCTTATCCATTCATACCAGCCAGAAAGGGCACCTTTTAAAATAGTTCCGCCAAGCTTTAATATATTAAAAGCCACAAATCCTTTTATTATAACCTTAAAACTCATTTTTTGAGCATTATTTCTAAATAATCTAGTAAGCCCAGATTTCCAAATAGAGAACCAACTATTTTTTCCTGCGGTTAAACCTATGATTTTGGTTCCTCCAAACATCCAACCAGAAATTGCTCCCACTCCTAGTGCTCCAATAGATCTAATGATTAAAGACTTTATATCATAGTTTGTCCTACCGGTATAATTAGTTAACAAATCGGTTGATAATGTTTCTACTGCCCCCATAACACCGAAAGTCAAGCCAATATTGCCTGTTAAGAAGAAAACGGCACCACCAGCCATTCCACCAAAGAAAGCACCTAAATAATCTTCCCATCCTGAATCCCAAGTGCCTGTTGCCGCATAATTTACTAAATCACTACCCAATTGTACCAAAGTGTTTGTTATAGCAACAACAACTATTGAGATAAAAAGTCCAATTAACCATCCTAATATATATCCACTTTCATCAACTTCGTTTACAGGGTTGTTTAGACAGTATGCATACAGGTTAATACCATTCAGGGCAATGTTAGTTACATCAAGAACAGTTATCTCATCAATGTTGATAAATCTGCCAATTTCTGGATCATAGTAACGAGAATTTAGGTAATATAGACCTGTTTCAAAGTCGTAGTAATAGCCACGATAACGGAACGGGTTTTTATTTGCAATAAACCTATTTATATTGCTAACATCATTATAGCAAAATTGTGATTCAGTTGCAACAAAATTACCACTATTATCCAAATATTTAACTATATGATTGCCCCAAGCATCATATTCGTATTTTGCAATAAGTACCATAGCACTATTGTATAAACCTATGATGTCGCCTTGAAGATTTTTCTTATAGTAGTATGATTCTTCGGTATTGTTGTATTGAATAGTAAATCCAATGATACCATCCACACCATAAATAAAGAATATTTTATTTGCAACATCTTGCTGCGAAATAATTTTATTTCCATCAAGGAAGTAGTCCAAGGTCATAGCCCCATTTACTGCAGGTCCCTCAACTTGTTTTAGTGGAATAGTCATAGTCTTACTAATACGTATGCCATTTGCATTGTATGTGTAACTGTGTTGCTGAACAAAATTTTCATCCGAACCGATACCAATAGCATCTAGTAGTCTGCCGTGACTCCATTTGAA
>CALWEW010000011.1 GCA_944377415.1 uncultured Clostridia bacterium | reverse complement strand
TACTCTCACGGGTTCAGCATACCGAGTAGCCGACATTCCACTATCACTAATAGATGGGAAACAAGTGTTTGCAGTGTTTGAATAGTTGATTAATAAAGTTTTAATATTAAAATCTTAAAAAGTTGTTGATTTAAATGTTGTTTCTTATAAAATAAAAAAACAAAAAATTAAATAGCAAGACAGCATCTGCTCCGTAGGATTGCTAGTTTATTACAACAAAATTCAGCAATAGAAAAAGAACAGCCATTTAAGTGGTTGTTCTTTTTTTGTTGGTAAAGTAAACTACTTGTAAAATTTGTAATTTAAACGAACAAATTTACAACAAAATCAATACTGCTCAATAAGCATTAATTTCATCCTGTAATGCGTTCATTTTCTTGCGTCGTAGTTAGGCTTTGACCAGTTTGTTTATAGAACTCGCTTTTAATAATTTCGCAAATTTGATTTACGCTTTTATCTAAGTTTTCATTCGTAATATGATAATTATATCTATAACGGTTTTTGTTTTTTATAATGCGGTCTTTTATAAGTTCTTTTTCGCGTTCGGCAACATTCGTATTATCATTTCTACTTTTTACGCGCTCTATAAGTTCATTATCGGGAATGTCTACAAGAATAGTTATTATTGGTAACGGTTCTTTGCCTTGTTTCTTGCGATATAAGTTGATGCGTTCTTTTGCGTTACGATAGCCATCCACATCAAAGTCTTTAATTGCTATTTTTGTGTGGCTTAAAGTATCATGAATGGCAGGGAGATATGTTCCATATAGATTTCCATACACGCGTTTCGCTTCGACAATTTGATGAGTTTGTATTTTTTGATAAAACTCGTCTTCAGAAAGAAAATAGTAATCTTTGCCATCGACTTCGCCGTTTCTCATAGGACGAGTTGTGCAGGATGCAAACCTGTCTATAGAATCTTTACCGAGTTTTTCTATGACTTTATTAATTATGGTTGTTTTACCCGCCCCCGTGCTGCCTGCAATCATGACTATCATGTGTTTGTTCATAAATAACCGCCTTAAATGTTAATAATATTTGGTATTAATCATTCGCTAATTATAATATCAAATCCAGTAAGAATTGTCAATATAGGCGTAGCAAAAGATTTCATAAATCGCCGAGCTGTATAATAAACTACTAAAAGGAGGATTTATGTCCAAAGCATTTAAAGTTTTCCGCTCCTTAGGTGTAAATATGATTATAGTGGTTATGCTGGGCTTTTTGTGCGTCCTTACTATAAATAACGATGTGAGCAGTGTATTTAATCCAAATGCTGAAAATGTGTTTTATCGTGGAAACACATCGCAAAATAATGTATCATTAATGATAAATGTCTATTGGGGGAATGAATATCTTTCTGATATGCTGAATACTTTAGATGAATATGATGTGAAAACTACATTTTTTGTCGGTGGTATGTGGGTGTCAAAATTCCCCGAAGAATTTATGAACATAGCAGAACACGGGCATGAAATAGGTAATCACGGGTTTTTCCACAAGGACCAAGATAAATTAAGTTACACTGAAAATCAGCAAGAGATTTACAATACTCATGTTTTAGTCAAAGAATACACGGGGGCGGATATGCATTTATTTGCTCCTCCATCAGGTGCTTTTAATAATGATACTGTCGAATGCGCTGCAAACTTAGGTTATCGAGTAATTATGTGGAGCCGCGATACTATTGATTGGCGTGATAGAGATGCGAACTTAATTTATAAACGCGCGACAGAGAATTTAGGCAATGGTGAACTTGTCCTTATGCACCCGACATTAGAAACAGCACAAGCACTACCTAAAATACTCGAATATTGCAAAAATAACAACTTAAATGTAGTGCCTGTTTCTAGTAATATTATGATTTAAATTGCTTGATTAACCGCCCCCGTGGTGTTATAATTACCACATAAATTCGGTAAGGAGATAAATATGTATACATTTAAAACATACAAGAATGGATTAAGACTTGTTCATAATTATGATAACACTAATAGAGCGGTTTCGGTTAGATTTTGCACATTAGTAGGCGGTAAAGATGAAGATGAGAGTAACCGTGGAATTGCACATCTAGCAGAGCACATGTTTTTTAAAGGTACAGAAAAACGCAGTTCTCTAGATATAATTAAAGAATTTGATAGGCTTGGTGTATCAAATAATGCTTTTACATCGCAGGATATGACCGTATTTTACGCGACAGGTCTTGCCGATATGACTGAAAGCATATTTGACATTCTATCTGATTGTTTCTTTCACTCGCAATATCCACAGAATGAATTAGAAAATGAAAAACAAGTCGTTTGCAGCGAATTAAAAATGTATTTAGACGACAACCGTGACCTCATGTATACTAATGGCACAGGACTTGCGATGCAGGGCACTCCGTATGAGTATTCTTTAGGTGGCACGATTGAATCTGTTAGCAAACTTACACAAGAAGATTTGAAAAAGTTTCATGATAAGTTTTATCAACCGAATAGACTTGTTATAAGCGTTAGTGGCAATATTGAATTGGATAAGATAGAAGAATTAGTAGAAAAATATGTCCTAAAAGAATGTACCACAGACAACCTAACACCTATTTTATACAAGTTTGATGGAGAGAAGTTTCCGACACCAATTCGTAAGCGTTTCTTATTTACTCAAAGAGATACTGAACAATCTTATGTATTTATAGGATACAACCGCCTGCCAAATAGTAGTGATGATATAATGAAATGTTTTACAATGCTTAATGCTTTGGGTGGACCTATGAGTTCAAGATTGTTTATAAAAGTAAGGGAAGAGAAAGGGTTGGTGTATAGTATTAATTCCTACTACTCTAAACAAATGTTGGGTCCTGTTGGAGTTACCTTTATGTGTGACCATGATAAATTAAAGGAAACATTCGAAACAATAAAAAAAACATTTGACGATATAAAGAAAAATGGTTTTACCGAAGACGAGTTGGAAATTTGTAAGAACATAGCAAAAACAAATTTAGTTTTATCAGGTTTAACTCCTTCTAGTAAGGCTAGTCAAGGAGCAACAAGTATAATTTATAGAGATGAGATTTTTGATATTGATAAGCAGATAGAGAGAATAGATGCTATAACAGTACAAGATTTAAAGGCTATGTTTGAAGAATATTTTGATAATAAGTATCTAACAGTTTCTCTTATTGCGAAGGAAAATGCATTTGACCCTATAGAAATACTTTATAAGTAATGCAAGTACCACGGGGGCGGAAATTCAAAAAACCTCCGTGTTTTGTTTGTGTTTTTTTGGAAAAAATGATAATATAAATAGTAAATATATTAGAGTAGACTTTAAGCAAGGAGGTTTATCTTGAAGAATTACACCGACAGGAATGTAGGAACGCCAAAGAATAAACTTTCTGTACGCGCGCGTGTGGGCGTTGTTGTTTTAGTCTGCTCTGTTTTTGTTCTTATATGTTTAATATTTAACTTTTTACCTTTTATTCGTTCATTCATTTTAGGTACATTTGGAATGGCTGCATACCCCGTCATTATAATAGCAGGTATTGTTGGTGTTTTGCTTATAGCGAATAAGAAATATGTAATAGCAAAAAATTATGTAATTAGTATATGTGTCTTATATTTTTTGCTGATATGTGTACTACAAACGGCTCTTACAGACATGACCACGAGCAACATGGGTGAGTACTTGACCAATGTTTATAATGCAAAGAATACTGCAGGTGGTGTTCTTGCTGGAATTTTTGCATATGGATTTTGCGCTTTATTTAATTATGTCGGTGCATATATTTTATTTGCAATAGGTGCTGTCATTTGCGCTGCATTTATGCTTGACTATTTTTTGAAAATGAAAGATTACAAAAAAATTAACGCTCGTGCAATTAGTTATCCTGTGGAAAAGGGGAGTAGTCGTATACAAAATGAAAGTGTAGCAGTTGATAACCAAGCGTTTAAAAAGCAAAGTGTTTTAGAAAAATTAAAACAAAAAGAAGCTGAACTTAACGCGACAAATATAACGCTCGGAGCAGAAAAAGAAGCAGTAACAGTGGGTGGAGAGCAAACTGAAAGCGAACAAATGGCGAACAAAGTTTTTGGTGGCGATTACAAAAATCTTGTAAGTAAACAAAATGAAGAGATAAAACGCGAAGATGCTTTCTCTCTTGAAGATTTTATCAGTCAAACAAATCAAAACTCTTTTGAAAACTACAAACATCAAGAATCACAGTATATTCCTTCAAACAATAATTATAAAACTGCCGAAATTTTTGCATCCAATAATACTAGTGCTCAATTTAATAATACTTCGTTTAACCCAGATTTAAAACTTGAACCGCTCGAGCCTTTGAAAGATTCAATTCATGCAGAGCAAAGTGGGGAAACTGAAGAAAGTGAGTCTATTTTGGATAATGTGAACAAGATGATGAATGAAGTTCCTACATCTGTTGCTCCGCCAGCAGTAAATGACTCTTATAAAGATAAAGAGCAAAAAGTTACTCAACTTGAAATGCAGCAAACGAAGCCAACACCAAATCCAACAACGAAATACAAAAAGCCTAGCCCCTATGTGCGCCCACCTATAAGTATGCTGACAACTCAATCAAGTAAATTGAGTGGTAGTGAAGCTGACTTTAAGCAGAAGGCTCGAGTGTTAGAAGAAACGCTTGAAAGTTTTAAAATTTCAGCAACTGTTGTAGGAATTACGCATGGTCCTGCTGTTACGCGCTATGAAATTCAAATGCCCGCAGGTATTTCTGTAAAGAAAATTAGTCAACACAGTGATGATATTGCAATGATGATGCAATCATATGGCGGCGTTCGTATTGAGGCACCTATACCAGGAAAAAATCTGGTTGGTATTGAAATACCAAATGAAAAGATTGCAACAATTGGTCTTGTTGATATAGTTAACTCCCCAGAATTCCACAACAGCAAATCTCCGCTTACAGTAGCACTTGGTAAAGATATATCAGGAACAATCAAAGTGTGCGATTTGGCAGCTATGCCTCACTTATTAGTTGCAGGTTCGACAGGTAGTGGTAAGTCTGTATGCTTGAATGTAATTTTGATAAGTTTGTTATATAAACTTGGTATGGACGATTTGCGACTTATTTTGATTGACCCTAAACGAGTCGAGTTTACAAGTTATAATGGTTTGCCTCAACTCCTAACACCAGAAGCAATTTGTCAACCTAAGCAAGCATTAAATGCATTTGATTGGGCAATCACCGAAATGGAAACGCGTTTTGATACCTTCCAGCGTTTGAGAGTTCGTGATATAAATGAGTACAATTCATTAGAGGCTGTTTACAAAGGACGAGAACCCAAATTGCCACGCATTGTAATTGTAGTGGACGAGTTGGCAGACCTTATGATGATGGCAAGAAAAGATTTAGAAGAAAAGATTATGCGTATAGCACAATTATCGCGTGCTGCAGGTATTCATTTAATTCTTGCAACTCAAAGACCGTCTGTTAATGTCATTACAGGTACGATTAAAGCGAACTTACCATCGCGTATTGCTTTTGCTGTAAATAATTTTGCGGACTCTAACACTATTATAAATCAGGGTGGAGCCGAAAAGTTACTTGGACGAGGCGATAGCCTTTATGCGCCACAAAACTTGCCAGAACCTGTTCGTATTCAATGTCCTTTTATTAGTAATACTGAAATTTTGAATATAGTTGATTTCATTAAAAACAATAATGAAACAGACTTCGATGAAGAAAGAACTAGACAGATTCTAGAAGGGAAAGGAACAAATGGTATTGGCGGCGTTGGTTCTGATGATTCTGATGGAGTTGAATACGACCCTATTTTACCTAAAGCTTTGCTTGATTTTATAAGGTCGGGTACAGGTTCTATTTCCGCTATACAACGCAGGTATTCAGTAGGCTATGCAAGGGCAGCAAGAATTGTTGACCAGATGGAGCAAGCAGGTTTTATATCCGCACCTGATGGAACAAACAAAAATCGTCAAATTTTAATCGATGAAGAAAAATACAACGAACTATTCTCAAGTGAGTAGCGATTTTAGGAGAAGTTATGAATTTGCCAAACAAATTATCAATTTTTAGAATTGTACTAGTTCCATTTATAATGTTTTTTTATCTTGCGCCTTGGATACCTTATGGAATAGGCAAGGCGTTAGCAATAGTGCTGTTTATAGTAGCGGCTCTTACTGATTTGTTCGACGGAAATATTGCTCGCAAAAAAGGTTTAGTTACAGATTTGGGTAAACTACTTGACCCCATTGCTGATAAAATGTTGATTACATGCAGTTTGTTTTTAATAGTTTTCGACCAAACAATAGCGTTCCCATGGGGTATAATTGCGTTAACTGTATTGTTTATTAGAGATTGTATAGTAAATGGTGTTAGGCAAGTTGCAGCAACCAAGGGTGTAGCAGTCGCAGCCGAATGGAGTGGAAAACTTAAAGCGATATTAGCATACATTTATATTCCTTGGTTTATGTTTGTAGCAATTCTTAATGTTTTTGCAGATGTTGCAGGTATGGACATAGCAATAACTGTGTTTAGTGTAATAGGATACATTGTAATGGCTGCTGCAACTATTGTAACTGCGTGGTCAGCGATTGATTATCCTTTAAAGAATAAGGCAGTTATTTTGGGTGATGACACAAAAAAAGAAAATGAACACAAACAAGACGATTTGGAAGTTATAGAAGAGCAAGTAACGAAAGACGATGAAACAGCGATAAATGAAGAAAATAACGGCGAAGAAGCAGGCAAAGAAGACCACGATTCACAATGAGGGCTAAATGCAAGCAAACTTAATAATAATTTGCGATGAAGGCAATAATGATTTTATAGAAGAAGCGAGAGATTTTATTACGCAACAATTCGGTAAGAGCCTAGTAGGAGTAAGGTGGTATACTTTTATGCCTTTATATTCTACGGCTGCTGAAATTTCAAAAAATCTTACAGACAACACCATAATTGCTTTGGGATTTTGTGAAAGTAATACTATGCGTAATGTTAAAAGCGCTTGTGATAACTATTATAATTGTTCGTCAATAAATACAAATTACGGTCAAATTTACAAAAATGGGAATAGAGCATGTAGTGTAGTTGATTTAAGTAGTCGCAGTTTCTATGATTTGAATGCGGAGACTTTGAAAGTTTTGTATGATGTAGATGAAACAATTTGTTTGAAAATTTTTGGATTGAATGATTTTGAGATTGTTGAAAGATTGCATCAAATACCAAATTTAAATATGTTCGATTTTTCCTTTTATTCGCACTATGGTGATACGCAACTTGTTTTAGGAAATAAAACAGGACAAGGCCTTTCATCAATTGAAAGAGATTTATATGAAATTTTTGGTGACTTAATTTATAGTGATGAATCAAAGACATTGCTTGAATGCGCAAACGAAATAATGGTTATTAGAAAAAAACGATTTGCTGTTGCTGATTATGTTACTAATGGATTTATAAATAATCAATTAAATAATTCAGAAGTATTAAACAATTATAATATTCAATTAAATCGTGATGAATTAGATGCTCTTGCAAATTTAGATAATGCAAGTTTGCTTCTACAGTCTTGTGAATTACAATTTATTGTTTCTATAACTGGTAATTTGGGTGAAACTAAAATATCATTGATAGATAGTGATTTTGCAAAAACCTTTACATTAAGTCAGCGAAAGGAAAGTAAATACAATTTAAAATATTTGACAAATTTTGTATTATATAAAATTTTTTCTAAATTGCGTAAAAACACTTTGCTTTTTTAGAAATGTGTAGTATAATATTAGAACAAATGTTTTATATTAACAAGGAGTACTATTGTGGCGGAAAAAGAAAAAACAAATGATAAACAAAAAAATTTAGACCAAGTGATTGCTCAAATAGAAAAGCAATTTGGTAAAGGGGCTATCATGCGACTTGGTGATAATGCTCGTCAAGTTGTTGATGTTATCCCAACAGGGGGTTTAACCCTTGATTTGGCACTCGGAATCGGCGGTATGCCTCGTGGGCGAATTGTCGAGATTTATGGACCTGAGTCTTCGGGTAAAACGACTGTAGCATTGCATGTTGTTGCAGAAGCTCAAAAAATGGGATGCACGGCTGCATTTATTGATGCAGAACATGCACTTGACCCCGTTTATGCGGGGAATTTAGGTGTAGATATTAATTCGTTGTATATTTCTCAACCTGATAACGGAGAACAAGCGCTTGACATAACAGAAAGTTTGGTTCGTAGCGGCAGTATTGATTTAATAGTTATTGACTCAGTAGCGGCTCTTACGCCTAAGGCTGAATTAGACGGAGAAATGGGTGATGCTCATGTCGGTTTGCTTGCAAGATTAATGAGTCAGGCTATGCGTAAGCTGACTGCTTATATTAATAAATCAAATGTATGTGTAATATTTATTAACCAGTTGCGCGAAAAAGTTGGCGTTATGTTTGGTAATCCTGAAACAACGACTGGAGGTAAGGCTCTCAAATTTTATTCAAGTATAAGACTAGATGTTCGCAAAGCCGATGTAATTAAAGATGGTTCTGAAATAATTGGTAATAGAACTAGGGTAAAAGTGGTTAAAAATAAATTAGCACCTCCTTTTAAGACCTGTGAATTTGATGTAATTTACGGCAAAGGAATTTCTAAAGAAGGTTGTATCCTTGACCTTGCTCTTGAACTTGGAATTATACAAAAGAGTGGCAGTTGGTTTGCTTATAAAGATGAGAAGATTGGTCAAGGTAAAGAAAATGTAAAACAATATCTTTTAGATAACCCTAATATATATGCCGAAGTTGAAGATGCGATTAGGGAAAAACTTGCACCAAAAGAGAGTACTCAAGATATTGAAATAGAAGAAAGTTTGGATGACGAAGAGTAAAGCGCTATTTTATATAAAAAACTCACATTCTTAAATTTATGATTGTGAGTTTTTTTGTTTATTCCTATTGAAATAAGTGAATAATTGTCTTTGTTCTTAAATTTGTTATTTGGTATATTTTAACTTGACTTTTTTGTCCGATTGTTCTAAACTTATTGGGTATATAAAATAAAATTTTATATCAATCTACGGATTTTTAAATAAATTAAAAGAGAGGAAATAACCAATGCAATACTCTTTAATAGGATTGCTTGGTGTAAATATGAGTACCGCAGTACTGGTAGTCACTATTTTGGGTTGCTTGATTGTCGGTATTGTGGGCGGTATTTTTGTTTTTCGTGCTATAGTGATAAAAAAAATATCGAATGCGAAAAATTCCGCAACTAGCATTATTGAAGATGCTCATGTAGAAGCCAAGACAATTATTAAAGAAGCGCGTCTTTCTGCTCAAGAAGAAGCGTTGAAGTTAAAAACAGATACAGAAAATGAATTAAAAGAGCGTAGAATAGAGATTGAGAAATTAAACAATCGTTTTTTGCAAAGAGAGGAATTTATAAATAACAGGGAACAATCTTTGGAAAAGAAAAATGAGGCTCTTGAAAATTTTAAAGAAAAACTCGAGGCACAAGAGAAAAAATTAGAAAATCAACAAACAGAATTAGACAAAAAAACAAATGAGATTGTCCAAGAATTGCAAAAAGTTGCAGGACTTACTCGTGAAGAAGCAAAAGAAAAACTTATTACGCAAATTACAGATGAAGCAAAACATGATGCTGCAGTTAAATTGCGTGATATAGAACAGGAAACAAAGGATAATGCGCACAAATTAGCAACTGAAATCATATCTAATGCTATACAGAAGTATTCTGCAGACATAACAAGTGAAACTACGGTAACAACCGTTCCTTTGCCTAATGATGATATGAAAGGACGCTTAATTGGTCGAGAAGGACGCAATATAAAGGCGCTAGAAATGGCGACAGGGGTTGACTTAATCATCGATGATACCCCAGAAACTATTGTGTTATCCGGCTTTGACCCGATTAAGAGAGAAGTTGCAAGGATTGCTATAACTAAACTCATACAAGATGGTAGAATTCACCCAGCGCGAATTGAGGAAACTGTTGCAAAAACTAGAAAAGATATTGAGCACGACATAAAAGAAGCGGGTGAGAACGCTGTTTTAGAAACTGGTATTATTGGACTTCATCCCGAATTGATTAAAACTTTAGGGCGTTTAAAATATCGCACAAGTTATGGGCAAAATGTTTTAAGACATTCTATTGAGGTTTCATTTATAGCAGGAATGCTCGCAAGTGAATTAGGTTGCGATGAAATGGTTGCGAAACGCGGAGGTTTGCTACACGATATAGGTAAAGCGGTTGACCATGAAGTTGAAGGGACTCATGTTACAATTGGTACGCAGTTGGCGCGTAAGTATAAGGAAAGTGAAAAAGTTATCAACTGTATTGAAGCGCACCATGGCGATGTAGAGTTTACTTGTATTGAAGCAGTACTCGTACAAGCGGCTGACACTATTTCAAGCGCAAGACCAGGTGCTCGTAGAGAGTCAATAGAAAATTATGTTAAGCGCCTTGAAAAACTTGAACAGATAGCCTCTTCGTTTAATGGCGTGGAAAAGGCTTATGCCATTCAAGCAGGCAGGGAAATTCGAATAATAGTAAAACCCGATGATGTTTCTGACGAAGAATCAGTTATGCTTGCTAGGGATATTGCAAAGAAAATTGAAGAGGAAATGGAGTATCCTGGGCAAATTAAAGTTAATGTCATTCGCGAGGTACGCTCTGTAGACTATGCTAAATAGGGGTAGTTATGCAGATTTTAGATGCTCACAATGATTTATTAATGAATTTGCGTACAAAAGAAGATATAAATAATTATCTAAAAAAATATTGTTTTCCTAATAAGGTCGTAAAAATTTTTACGGCCTATTATGTTAGTCCAAAACAAGAGAGCACTCAAAATTCTAATAATATTTTAGATGATATTGAAGAGAAATTTGCTCTTATATCAACCTTCCAGTCATTTATTTGTAGCATGGAAAATATAGGTTTTATTAAGAACGAAAAAGATTTATATAGATTAATTAAGTTGAAACCGATATGTGTAACATTAACTTGGAATTATGATAATTGTTTAGCGGGTGGTGCTTATGGAACTGGAGGACTTACTGAATTTGGGAGAAAGGCAGTAAAAATTTTAGAAGAAAACAATATAATAGTTGACACTGCGCATTTGAATAAAAAATCATTTCTAGATATTTGTGATATTACTACTAAACCTCTTTTTTGCTCGCACACAAGTAGTAAAGCGATTTACAACATACCACGCGGACTTGATTGTGAGCAACTCAAATTGATAAACGATAGTAAAGGATTTGTAGGTCTATGTTTATATTCGACTTTGCTAGCAGATAAACAAATTGAAATTTCGGATATTGTTTTACATTATGATAGTTTATTTAGAAACTGTAACTTTAAGTATATAGGCTTAGGAACAGACTTTAATGCAACAGGTGAATGTAATCCAAAAGGTTTTGACATTGATTATCAAGGAGTTCCTATTTTGCTTGACAGAATAAAGTCGTTGTATGGCGAAAAGCACGCGGAATATTTTGCTGGAGAAAGTTTAAAACAGTATTTTAGTAATTTAAATATAAAAATTTAGTATTTTATTGTTGACAAAAGTAGTTGATTTTAGTAAAATTATACTACTTGTAAAGGGGAGTGGCTTAACGGTAGAGTAGTGGTCTCCAAAACCATCGGTCAGAGTTCGATTCTCTGCTCCCCTGCCATTAAGAAGACTTGAATAAATGTTTCCTTGAAATTCTTTTTAAGTCTTTAAAGTTGTATTTATCTAAATAGAGATGCGTTTGAGAAAGACTAGTAACCGAGAATAACTTTACAGAGAGGGGAGATGCTGAGATACCCTAAGCAATGTTTTCGGTGAATTCACTTTTTAGCACTTTTATTGAATTATAGTAGGTAAAGGCGTGTGTGGTTTGCGTTAAAACCAAATGAGTGCCCGAAAGGGAATTTAGGTGGTACCGCGGAGAGTAACTTCGTCCTAATGTATTGGGCGAAGTTTTTTTATTTTTTCAAAGGAGATTAAAATGGAAAAAACAGAAATGATTTTACAAGAAGCAATTAAAGAGATTTCAAAAATTGTTGACAAACATGAATTGATGGCTTTTAGTACCAAATATCTTGGGAAGAACGGTATTTTGTCAGAACAGATGAAAATCTTGCGTGAATTGCCGATTGAAGAAAAAAGAAGTTTTGGTGAAAGTTTAAATATATTACGCGACAAATTAAATGATTTGGTTAAAACAAAAGATAAAGAAATTGAATTCAGTCTATTGAAAGAAAAACTAGAAAAAGAAAAAGTAGATGTAACAATTCCAGCAAAACCAAAAGAATACGGGACAATGCACCCGATTGAAATATTGAAGAAAGATTTGATTGACTATTTCATTGAGCGTGGATATACCTTGCGCGATGGTGGCGACATTGAAACTGATTATTATTGTTTTGAGGCTTTAAATGTTCCAAAAGAACACCCTGCTCGTGAGATGCAAGATACATTTTATATTGATAGTGAAACGGTTTTACGCACACATACTTCAGCAATGCAAGTTCGCACTATGGAAAGTACGCAACCACCTATAAAAATGATTTCTGCGGGTAATGCATATAGGATTGATGAAGTTGATGCAACTCATTCGCCAGTATTTGGTCAGTTGGAAATTCTTGTCGTTGATAAAAATGTAACTATGGCAGACCTTATAGGGACTCTAGAAGGTGTAGTGAAACATTTACTAGGTGAAAAAACAAACATTAGAGTGCGCCCTAGTTATTTTCCGTTTACTGAACCTAGCATTGAGGCTGATGCTGTTTGTCCTAAATGTCAAGGAAAAGGGTGTTCTATGTGTAAATGCTCTGGATATATTGAAATGCTCGGGGCGGGAATGGTTCATCCAAAAGTTTTAGAGATGTCTGGTATAGATAGTACTGTTTACAAAGGTTTTGCTGCTGGAATAGGTTTGGACAGGCTTGCTATGATGAAATTTGGAGTTTCTGATTTGCGTGATTTATATGAAAATGATATTAACTTACTTAAGCAATTCAAATAGGAGTGGAAAAATATGATTGTAACGTTAAAATGGTTAAATGATTTTGTTGATTTAAGCGGACTAAGCATACAAGAGATTGCGGATAAATTTATTAATATAGGTTTTGAGGTCGAAGAAATAATTGACAAGTCAAAGGGAATGGAAAGAGTAAAGGTCGGTAGAATCACTAAACTTACTCGTCACCCGAATGCTGATAAACTCCAAATTTGTACCATTGATTTAGGTAACGACGAAACGGTACAAATTTTAACCGCTGCTACTAATGTTTTTGAAGGTGCTTTGGTTCCTGCTGCGTTAGACGGAGCAGATTTACCAAATGGTGTAAAAATAAAGACAACAAACATGCGAGGCGAAGAATCGCAGGGTATGCTATGCTCAGGTGAAGAATTGTGCATCGATGATACAGTTTACCCGAATGCATTAGTAGATGGGATAATGATATTAGATGAAAGTACTATACCAGGTCAGCAAATAGCAGAGTTTTTGGGGCTTGACGATGTGGTTTTTGACATAAAAGTGCTTGCAAATAGACCAGATTGCCAAAGCGTTTATGGCCTTGCGAAAGAATTATCTGCAGGCTTTGAGAGAAAGTTTAAAGAACCTGAATTAAAAATAAATAATACCAAATGCAGTATGCCATTAAAAATTGATGTCGAAACTGACAAGTGTCCGTTTTATTTAGGTTGTGTTGTTAAAAATATAAAACTTGCGCCTTCTCCTAAACATATTCAAAATAGATTAAAATCAGTTGGTATTACACCTAGAAATAATATAGTTGATTTTACTAATTATGTTTTACATGAGTTTGGACAGCCACTTCATGCTTTTGATTATGATAAAATAGAAAATAGTAACATTATTGTAAGAAATGCACAAGATAAAGAAAAAATTGTTTGCCTTGACGGAGAAACGCACGAGTTAAACTCAAATATCGTAGTAATTGCCGATAAAAAGAAGCCTATAGGAATTGCTGGTATTATGGGTGGAAAAGAGTTTTCAATCACAGAAGACACCAAAAATGTAATGATTGAATCTGCTATATTTGACAGGGTTGCTATAAGGCGCGGAGCGCGTAGTTTAGGCATGA
This sequence comes from uncultured Clostridia bacterium, assembly GCA_944377415.1. Lineage (GTDB taxonomy): Bacteria > Bacillota > Clostridia > Christensenellales > UBA1242 > UBA7867. The sequence continues at coordinate 24,167 of CALWEW010000011.1, read as the reverse complement.
GAACTGATGCAAGTGCTAGATATGAACGCGGCGTTGAAACCATTTCTGCTGTAAATGGTATGAATAGGATTCTTTCTTTAATTAGTGAATTTAATATTGGGGAAGTCTCTGAAAATATAGTAAGTGTAGGAAAACTACAAAATGATAAAAGAACTATAAACTTGCCGTATGCAGAAATCGAAAAAACGCTTGGAATTAGTATTGAACTTGATGAAATATTAAAAATTTTAAATAATCTCGATATAACAACGACTGTAAGAGGCGATAAAATAGAATGCATTATTCCTTTAATCAGAGTAGACTTAGAGCGTCCAGTTGATTTGATTGAAGAAATTATACGCTTTTATGGGTTTGATAAAATATCATACAGGTATTGTGAAAATACCTCAAGTATTGCTGGTGGCATGGAAAATTTATTAAAGGTTGAGCAAAATGCTGTTCAATATATGATGGCTACAGGGGCTCATCAAGTACGCACTTATGGTTTCCGTAGCCCAACTGAGTTTGATAAATTGATGCTACCAGATAAAGATTTATTGCGTGAGTGCGTAAAAATAGAAAATCCTCTAAGTTTAGATTACAGTGTCATGAGAACGGAAATGATTGGAAGTTTACTATACATAATGGCATTGAATTCTAGCAGAAAAAATAAAGATGTCCAAATTTTTGAAGTAGGTAAAATATTTACGAATGAAAAAGATAAGAAAGATAATTTACCTATTGAAAATAAAATATTGGCTTATTTAACATCTAAAAATGTGGACTTTTTCGAGATAAAAACTATCACAGAAATGCTCGCTGGAAAGTTTGGGGTAACATTTAGTTATAAACCTATTGTTATTCCTTTTATGCACCCTAATATTTGTGCAGAAATTATTATAGGGAATAAGAATGTTGGTTTTGTTGGAAAAGTACACCCACAAGTAACGAAAAATTTTGCGATTAATCATGACTGTTTTTACTTCGAGATTAATTTGAACAAACTTCCACCCAAAAAGGAAAGAAAAGTGAAGCCATTACCTAAATTCCCTGCGGCAGAACGCGATTTAGCAGTAGTAGTTATGGAAGATACTCCTGTCGGAAACATGATTGAAATTATCAAAAAGGCAGGCGGTGAAATACTAGAAAATGTTGAACTATTTGATATTTATCAAGGAGAACAAGTAGAGCAGGGGTGTAAAAGTGTTGCTGTAAAATTAATGTTTAGACACCATGACCGTACATTAACTCAAGAAGAAATAAATGAAGGATTTAATAAAATTTTAAGTAGGCTAGAAACTACTTTCGATGCAAAATTAAGAGCATAAGGAGTAAATGTGATTTATCTGGATAATTCCGCAACTACGCAAACGAGAAAAGAAGTTGCAGATTATGTTGCAAAATATAGTGTTGAAAGTTTTTTTAATCCATCTGCTGTATACGCTCCAGCAATCAAGGTGCATAATGATTTAGATATGGCAAGGCAGCGTTTAATGAAACTGTTAAATGCTAATGACGGTAAAATTATATTTACAGGAAGCGCAACTGAAGCAAACAATTTAGTTTTAAATGGACTTGCTAGAAAGAACAAAAAAATTTTAGTTTCAAACGGTGAGCATCCATCAATTTATGAAACTGCAAAGAATTTGCTCAATTCTGGATTTAAAGTTGAATTTATTGCTTTGAACAAGGACGGTTCAGTAAGTTTAGATGATTTAAAGGCGAAAATGAGCACAGATGTTGGTCTTGTATCTGTAATTCATGTTAGCAATGAAACTGGTGCGATAAACAATGTTAAAGAAATTTCTTCAATAGTCAAAAATATAAACAAAGATTGTTTAGTGCATTATGATGGAGTACAAGCATTTGGAAAATTGAAAGTAGATGTTTTTAACTCTGGAATAGATTTATATACGATGAGTTCTCACAAAATTCACGGACCGAAAGGAGTTGCAGCACTTTATCTTAATAGCCAAATAAATCTAAAACCACATATTTTAGGTGGTGGTCAAGAGTTTGGATTGCGTTCAGGTACTGAAAACCCTGCTGGAATTTTAGGCTTTGTAATGGCCGCTGAATTAATGTACCAAAATTTCGAGATTAAAAGAGAGCATATTAAATCTCTCAAAGAACATTTCATCAATTCGTTAGAAAAGAGTGGGCTCAAATATATTATAAACGGTAACGAAAACTGTATTGATAATATTTTAAGTATATCATTTTTAGGAGTAAAGGGTGAGGTATTATTACATAGTCTTGAAAAACACGAAATTTATGTGAGTACAGGCTCGGCTTGTAGCAGCAAGCATGTGGGGAATAGAGTATTATCTGCATGTGGATTAAACAACAAGCAGATGGAAGGTAATATAAGGTTTAGTTTTAGTGAATTTAATACAGTTGAAGAAATAGATACGACAATAAATGCTTTAAAGCAAGAAATAGATAATTTAATAGGGTAAACAATATGAATGTAATATTATTGAGATATGGAGAAATTTTTTTAAAAGGTCACAATAGGAGATTCTTTGAACAAGTTTTACAACAGAACATTTTGTTGAGTTTAAAAGGATATAACTTTGACTTGCAAAAAATTAGTGGCAGATTTGAGATAAGTAATTATGATGAAACGCAAGAAAAATCAATAATTTCTAAACTAAAAAAGGTGTTTGGGCTTCATACATTATCAGTTGCGGAAAAAATGGAAACTGATTATGAAACTATAAAATCTGCTTGTGCAAAATTAGATTTGAATGGTAAAAAATTTCGAGTAACTACTAACCGTGCTAGCAAGATTTTCCCTGTACGCTCTATGGAATTAAATGCTGAACTTGGTGGGATTATCCTTGAAAATAATAAAGATGCGAAAGTCAATTTACATAATCCTGATGTTGAAATAAGAGTTGACATTCGAGAAAATGGCTACACATATATTTCCACGGATGTAATTGAATGTGCTGGCGGCATGCCTCTTGGTACGGCAGGGAAAGGACTGCTTTTATTAAGTGGAGGTATTGATAGTCCTGTCGCAGGATATTTTCTAGCTCGTCGTGGACTTGTTATTGAGGCAATACATTTTCATAGTTATCCTTACACTAGTGAACTAGCAAAACAAAAAGTTATCAATTTAGCAAAGAAATTGTGTGATTATTTGGGAACTGTTAAAATTCATGTAGTTTCGGTTACGCACATTCAGGAAGAGATACATAAAAAGTGTGACGGCGACTTTATGATAACACTGCTTCGCAGAATGATGATGCGAATATCTCAAAAAATTGCAGAAAAAAATGAACTTGGAACTCTTATAACGGGGGAAAGTTTGGGACAAGTTGCGAGCCAGACACTGCAAAGTATAAAAGCAACAAATGCTGTTGTTTCTCTTCCTGTATTTAGACCGCTCATAGGTTTCGATAAACAAGACATAATGAACATAGCAAAGAAAATTGGCACTTATGAAATAAGTATTCAGCCTTATGAAGATTGTTGTACTGTTTTTTTACCTAAAAACCCTGTTACAAAGCCAAGGATAGAAAAAGTTTTAAAAGAAGAGAGTAAATTGAATATTGAAGAATTGCTTGCAAAAAGTCTAGAAAGCGAAGAAATTATAGAAGTTTCAGGAAATTAAAAAACGGCATACATTATGAGAGTTATTTAAACTCTGTTCGTAATGTATGCAGTTTTTCTTTAAAACCAGTGTTTAAAAATATTTTTCATTGAAGACTTTTCTTTTTCTTCTTTTGGAATGTAATATTTTTCAACATTACTTTTGACCGTGTTTTCATTGCCATTTTTAAATGATGTTATAATGTAATATTCGGTATTTTGAGTGGGTAATTTAATAGAAATAGTCATATTTTTGTTTTCTCCGTCTATTTCCGAAAGTACATTTTCATTTGTATCATTCTTTTCTATGACCTTATATTTCAAATAATCAAGCCCTTCCCATGAAAGTACCAAGTTATTATCTTTTACAGTGAGTTTTAAGACCGGTTCAGTTATTTTTGTAAAGTTGTTACTTTCTTTTTTAGGCATAAATTTGGTAGAAAAGTAGTCTGTTATTATATATTTTTCTGGAGTATTTTCGCTTGCTAATTCAACCTTTTGATTTTCTAATGAAAGGGCATCAACTTTAAGTTTTTTTACTGTTTGTGGAACTTCAAAATCTATGTTTATGTTGTAGTAATTTTTTAGTCTGTTCCATGCTATTTTATTCGAATTTGTGGCTATTGTTCCACCATTTTGTGAAGATTTAAGATTTTTACTTTTATCCCCAGCAGTGTTTCCATACCAAACACCAACGGTAAATTTAGGATTATAAGAAATGCACCAAGCATCAGTGTTAGTATTATCATAACTTGTTCCAACTGTTCCTGTTTTTGCGCTAAGTGGTATGTTTAATGTGGACAAGCGTTTTGCTGTTCCTTGCTTTATACTATCCTTTAAAATATCATTAATTAAAAATGCAGTGTCTTCGCGCATTACCTGATTAAAATTTTGCTTTGCCTCATAAACAGTTGTACCTGTTGATGTTTCAATTTTTTTTATAAAATTTAGATTTGAATATAAGCCATCACGCGCGAAACTTGCGTACGCATTTGTCATAGTTTGCAAACTTTGACCATATTTACTTGCTCCTAGTGCAAGGGCAAGGTGATTATCTTCTTTTTCAAATGATAGTCCGAGTTTTTTCGCAAAATTTTTTGATTTATCTATGCCATTGTATTCTAGTGTTTTTACGGCAGGTACATTTAGTGATTTTGCGAGTGCTGTGCGCGTTGAAATCCAACCTAAAAATTTGTCATTTGCGTTGTGTGGGGAGTAGTCACCAAAAGTTATTTCTTCATCGCAGATAGGTGTAATTGGGGAAAGCGTTCCATATTCAAACGCTGGTGCGTAGCATAAAATGGGCTTAATTGTGCTACCAACTTGTCTTTTTATTTCTGCATTTCCTAAATATGAAATTACACTATTATTTAAATTGTCTACAATAATGAGAGCATTTTCAATATTTTTAATTTCTGATAAAGATGCTGCTATCTCGTTTTGTAGATTTTTGTTTAGATATGTATATATTTTATAACCGTTTGTAGATACATCTTTTTCACTTAAATTAAGTATGCGCATTGCTTCTTCAAGTATTACTTTGTTGTAGTTATTGTTTCTATCTATGGTGATGTTTACGCTAATTTCTTTGTTCAACGCTTCGTCATATTCGCTTTTGGTTATAACTTCGTCTTCAAGCATATTTTTTAATACTAAGTCACGCCTTTCCTTGCATTTTTCAGGATTGAGAATAGGGGAGTATGTTTTGGGGGACTTTATCAGTCCCGCAAGAATAGCGCTTTCATCGAGAGTTAGTTCTTTTGCGGAATGATTAAAATATGTTTGTGCGGCACTCTCTATTCCATAAGCACTATTACCAAAATAAATTACATTTAGATAGGTTTCAAGTATTTCTTCTTTACTGTAATTTCTTTCCAGCTTTAATGCTAAGTATGCTTCCTGAATTTTTCTAGTTAGAGTTTTTTCGCTATTTAAGTGCGTGTTTTTAATTAGTTGTTGAGTAATAGTAGATGCTCCTTCTTTTGCGTAGCCACTAAATAAATTTTTTATACCCGCCTTAAATATTCTTCCGTAATTTAATCCGTGATGATTGTAAAATTGTTTGTCTTCTATACTTATAAAAGATTTTGACACATAGTCAGGTAACTCGCTTAAATTAATTGTTTTGTTGCCAGTTATTGAAGTCGTAACTAATTCATCACCACTATTATCATAAATTTTAACCTGCGAGTTATAACTATTCAATTTTGCGATATTAAGACTTACGCTTTCGCCCGTTTGAGCAATTACAATCAAAAAGTATGTAACTGCAATAATTACAATAACAGCAAATATACATAAAATTATTAGCATTATTTTCAGTATTTTACTCATGATTGCTCCTTTGTGTTATTATGTATCAATTTGTAAAAATTATAAATTATTATTGATAAAATTGTTAAAATAATGTATAATTTACATATAAATTTTACAGAAGGAAGAATAAGTGAAAAGTTATTATATTTATACATATGGTTGTCAAATGAATGTTCATGAATCTGAAAAACTTGCAGGAATATTAGAAAGTAAAGGATATGAACATGCAGAGTGCGTGGAAAGTGCTGATGTCGTAGTATTCAATACTTGTTGCATACGCGAAAGCGCAGAACAAAAGATACTAGGAAATATAGGGGCAATTAAGCCTATAAAAAAGAAAAGAAAAGATATGATTGTTGCAGTTTGTGGTTGCATGTCGCAGCAAAAAGACATGGCTGCAAATTTGAGAAAAAAATTCCCTTTTATTGATATCGTATTTGGCGCAAATAATGTTGAATTTTTTGGTGAATATCTTGACACTTATTTGGAACAAAAAAAGTTTTTAAATAAAGTAGAAAATGACAAACAATATATCGAGAACGCTTCTGGTGTTCCTTTTGTAAGAGATAATCCATTGTATGCATATGTAAATATAATGTATGGTTGTAATAATTTTTGTACATATTGCATTGTGCCTTATGTCCGTGGGCGCGAAAAAAGTCGAGCACCGAATGAAATTTATGCAGAAGTTAAAAATTTGCTCAATCTAGGATATAAAGTAATTACTCTACTTGGACAGAATGTAAATTCTTATGGACTTGATGGCAGTACTGGTGGAGTAAATTTTGCTAAATTACTTGAAACTATTGCAAATTTTGATGGAGAGTTTGAATTACGCTTCATGACATCGCATCCAAAAGATTTAAGTGATGAAGTAATATCTGTTATAGCAAAAAATGATAAGATAAGTAAATCTTTGCATTTACCTGTACAAGCAGGTAGCAACAAGATATTGAAAGCGATGAATAGAAGTTACACAAAAGAGGATTATTTGCTACTAGTTAACAAAATTCGCGCAGCAATGCCTAATATCACTCTTTCTACGGATATAATAGTAGGATTTCCAGGAGAAAGTGACGAAGACTATGCTGAAACTGTTGACTTGATTAAAAAGGTACGCTATCACAATGCTTTTATATTTATGTATAGTAAGCGAAGAGGAACGATAGCCGAAAAAATGGATAATCAAGTTCCACTTACTGTAAAACGAGAAAGAATACATAATTTACTAGAAATTCAACACAAAATCAGTGAAGAATTGTTTACTGAAATGGTAAATTCAACTCAACGCGTTTTAATTGAAGAAGAAGATTTAAAGTATTACCGAGGCAAAGCGCAAAGCGGGAAAGTAGTTTTAATTGAAAAATCGCAAAAAATGCTAGTAGGCAAATTTTACGATATAAAAATACTAAGTTACGAAAAAGGCAATTTAATAGGAAGAATTTAAAATGGAAAACAAGACACCGAAATATTCTGCTATGATGCAGGACTATTTTGAAAAGAAGAAAGCATATCCTGATACAATCATGTTTTTTAGATTAGGCGACTTTTATGAAATGTTTTTTGATGATGCTGAAAAGGCATCGAAGTTGCTTAATATTACTCTTACGGCTCGTGATTGCGGTTCTGGACAAAAAGCGCCTATGTGTGGTATACCGTACCATGCAGCAAGTTCTTATATAACAAAACTTACTGATGCGGGGCAAAAGGTTGCTATTTGCGAGCAGTTGAGTGAGCCAGTAAAGGGTAAAATTGTTGACCGCGATGTAGTTCGTGTTATCACACCAGGGACGGTAATGGAAGATATAAAGCTTGTTGATAGCCGTAACAATTTTATTGCTTCAGTTAGTTCATCGAAAGCAAGTATTGTGGGACTTTCTTGGATAGATTTATCAACGGGTGAATTTTATATTCAACAATTCACAGGCGATAACGCATTATCGAAATTAAGCGATGTTCTTGTCAGCATCAGCCCTAGTGAGATTATTGCAGATAAAAATTCGTGTTTTGCAAGTTCAGAATTACAGTGCGTAAAAATGACTGCTGTTCCAAACTTTTATAACTACAAAGATGATAAGTTTGATTATGACACAGCAAGAACGGCTGTTTTAAGACAATTAAATGCTGCAAATTTGGCAGAAATTGGTTGTGAAAAGAAAACGCAAGCAGTTTGCGCTGCTGGCGCTTTGATTTCGTATTTACTTGAAACTCAAATGCGTGATTTAACCCATATTAACATGCTAAAAGTAATAAATGACGGCCATTTTATGCATCTTGATATAAATACAAGGCTTAACCTTGAGATTTGTCAAACATTGTATGAAAGAAAAAAGCGTGGTTCATTATTGTGGGTACTTGATAAAACAGAAACTGCTATGGGAAGCCGTCTTCTTGCAAGTTGGTTAGAGCACCCTTTGCAAGATGATAAAGAAATTAATGACCGATTAGATGCTGTTGAAGAATTAGTAAATGACACACTTGCGCGCTCTGATTTGAGAGATTTGCTTAAAAACATTAATGATATTGAACGCCTTTGTGGTAGAGTATCATACGGAAATTTGAACCCTAAAAACTGCGAATCGCTTGGCCAAACATTACAAAGAGTTCCTAGTATAAAGAAGTTAGTTTCAAAGTTTAAATCAAAAGTTCTAAGAAATTGCGCTAAGAATATTAGCGATTTAAGTGGCATTGCAAATGAATTAAGTTCCGCATTTATTGAAAATCCGCCGACAAATATAAAAGATGGTGGTTTCATAAAAGAGGGCTTTGATGAGGAATTTGATAAGTGCTTACATGCAAAGAAAGACGGTACAGAATGGATGAATTCTCTTGAAGCTCGCGAGCGAGAATTGACAGGTGAAAAGAAATTGCGCATTGCTTATAATCGCATAAGTGGGTACTACTTTGAAATACCAAAATCATCTTCGGAAAACTTGCCGTTTAGATTTCAGCGAATTCAAACTCGAGCTGGTGGAGATAGATTTATAACAGCAGACTTAAAGAAACTTGAAGAAAATATATTATATGCAGAAGAGCAAAAACTAACTCTTGAACTAAAAGTTTTTGATAGGATAAGGCAAGATTTGCTTAACATTTTACCACAAATACAAGAAACAGGTAGACAGCTGGCATTGGTTGATTGCTTGTTGTCACTTGCTGATGTTGCTGTTGCCAACGATTATACAAGGCCAATAATAAATAATTCATTTAATGGGTATGAAATTGTGGGGTCTAGACACCCTGTAGTCGAAAAACTTATGAATAATGAGCGCTTTGTTCCTAATGATTTAACAATAAATGATGAGCAGCGCACAATAATTATCACAGGCCCCAACATGGCAGGTAAAAGTACTTTTATGCGCCAGATTGCCTTGATAGTTTTAATGGCTCATATTGGTTGTTATGTGCCTGCTGAAAGTGCAAAAATTGCAATAACAGACAGAATATTTACTCGTATAGGTGCCAGTGATAATTTGGGTATGGGGCAAAGTACTTTTATGGTTGAAATGACCGAAGTCGCAAATATTATAAAAAACGCAACAGCAGACAGCCTTTTAATACTTGATGAAATAGGGCGTGGTACTTCTACTCAAGACGGTTTAAGTATTGCATGGGCGGTATTAGAATATATTGCTACAACTATAAAAGCACGAACTCTTTTTGCAACCCACTATCATAGACTTACAGAACTTCAGGGGAAACTTCCAGGAGTTGTAAATATGCGAGTGACCGTAAGTGAATTTGATAATCAAATGTCATTTTTAAGAAAAGTTGAGTATGGAAGCACAAACCAAAGTTTTGGTGTTGAGGTTGCAAAACTTGCAGGTATTCCGCAAACGATTGTAAATCGTGCCCGTGAAGTAATGAAGGACCAAGATATTGTAGAAGGCAAAATTTTTGAAAAAGCAATTAACCAGTACGATATAAGTGATGTAGAATTAAAAGCAAAATATGAAATGCTTGTCGATATACTTAAAAATACAGATGTAAATAATCTTACACCTATTGAGGCAATCACTTGTTTGGCAGAATTAAAACAAAAAATTAAGTAAAAAGTGAGTTTATATGACAAAAATCAATATTCTTACGCCTGACATTTTTAACAAAATAGCAGCAGGAGAAGTAGTAGAAAAGCCTGCATCAATAGTAAAAGAATTAGTAGAAAATAGTATTGATGCGGGGGCAACAAAAATTAATATTCAGGTTTACGATGGTGGGATAAGTAAAATTATCGTAAGTGATAATGGTAGTGGAATTTTGCCGGATGATTTAAAACCCGCTTTTTTGCCACATGCAACTAGCAAAATAAAAACAGAGGAAGATTTATATAAGATAGGTACTCTTGGTTTTCGCGGTGAGGCACTTGCCTCTATTGCCGCAGTAAGTCAAGTTGAAGTAATTTCCAAAACTTCGGAAACAGTAGGAAGTAGTATAAAACTTTCTGGTGGTGAAATAGTTGCACAAGGGGAAAAGGGTTCGCCCGTAGGTACTTATATTTGCGTTGAAAATCTTTTTTTCAATACTCCAGCAAGACAAAAATTTTTGAAAAAACCTAAAAAAGAAGAAAGCGAGATAACTTCACTTGTTTCTAAATTAATTTTGGCAAATCCTAATAAAGCGATAAAATATACGGCAGATGATAAGGTGATTTATTCAAGTTCAGGGCAGGGGCTTAAAGAGGCAATTTTTGCAATTTATGGTTCTGCGGTTTTGGAAAATTTGATACCTATTAATGTGGATAACGGTAAGTATAAACTTACTGGATATATAGGAAAGACTTCTTATTTTAAATCAAATAGGACATATCAAACTATAATGATTAACAACAGGTGGATAGCAGACAGTATTGTTAATGTTGCTTTGAGTCAAAGTTATGAAGCGTATATGATGAAGCATTGTTTTCCATTTTGTGTATTAGATTTAACAGTACCTAATGAAGAAGTTGATGTAAATGTTCATCCTAGTAAACTTGAAGTTCGTTTTCAAGATTCAAGAGCGATTTTTGGTTTTGTCTATCGTGCAATTACTGAAACTATATATAGCGACTTGACTAAAAAGACCACAGAAGAAGTTGAAGTGGAAAATCAAAAGCCCGAATTTGAATTGCAAAGGGCACCAGAAACGCCTTATCAAAGTCAGACTGCAAATTCATCTACTATTGATTTGGATAAATTAAACCTTGATTTTATCCTGGATTCACCAATCCAGAGTAACGCGGCACATAGTTCAGAAGGTTCTGTTTTGAATGAAATAGTTATTGAAAAATTAGCATCAACTGTCGCTCCGAAAATTTTTGATGAGCCACGTGACACAAAAATAAATAAAAATGATGAACCTACTTTTATTCCGAAACCTACACAGCAACAACTCATAAAAGATGATGTAATAGATAAAGATGAAATGCTTTCAAGTCAAATAATCGGCAAGGCTTTTAATACATTTGTAATAATGGAAGCAAATGATGAACTATATTTTATAGACCAGCATGCAGCACACGAAAGATTGCTTTTTGATAAGTATGTAAAGCAAATAAAAGATAAAGAGGTATCATGTCAACCTTTATTAATCCCGTACACTATAGATGTTAATAGCGCTGAGGAGCAGTTTATAAATGACAATCTTGACATGTTGAGTTCTTTAGGCTTTGACATTGCCGAATTTGGTAATTTATCATTTAAAATTTCAGCAATACCTAGTATTTTGCCAGATTTAAATGTAAATAACTTTTTCAAAAATTTCTTATCTAATTTAAATAATTACACACAACTAAAAAACATTGATTTAATTAGAGATGATTTAGCCGAAACTGCTTGTAAACATGCTGTAAAAGGCGGAGATGACCTTGATAAAGATGAATTAATTAAACTTGTAAAAGCGGTCGGAAATGGTGATGTAACTCTACAATGTCCACATGGTAGACCATTCGTTGTTAAATTTACAAGGCGCGAAATAGATAAATGGTTTAGAAGGGTAGTATAATGCAAAAATTGCTCGTTATTGTTGGCTGCACAGCGGTGGGTAAATCAAATTTTGCCCTAGAATTATCAAAACGAATTAATATGGAAATAGTTTCAGCCGATTCTATTCAAGTTTACAAGGGAGTAAATATCGCCACTTCAAAACCAACTAAACAAGAAATGAGTATATGCAAACATCACTTAGTTGATATTGTTAGTCCATTTGAAACTTTTAATGCATTTAATTTTGTTACATATGCAAAGCAGGCAATAAATGAAATTTCGTCTAAAAACAAACTTCCTGTTATAGTGGGTGGGACAGGTTTATATGTTGATAGTTTGCTATATGGTTTTGATTTTAAAACAAAGAACAAACATACTGAATATGATTTTAAAATGATTTTACTAAACGACGAACGACAAAACATTTACAATAAGATTAATCTGCGTGTTGATAAAATGATAAAAGACGGTTTGCTTAATGAAGTTAAAGCATTACGCAGGATAGGGGTGAATCAGAATTGTCAGTGCATGCAGGCGATTGGATATAAAGAAATAAATGAATACTTAGACGGGAAATTTGATTTAGAGACTGCAGTTAATTTAATAAAAAAGAACACACGCAACTATGCAAAAAGACAATTAACATGGTTTAGACACAATAATGCAGAAGAATATCAAATCAATGATAGTGAAAAGTTAATAGACGAACTGACTCAAATATATAGCGAATTTAAAAAATAATTGTTCAACTGATTTAATAATTAAAAATTCCAGCAAATGCTGGTATTTTTTTATTTTACATATTTCTTATAAGACCTACAACTTTTCCTATAATTGAAACTTCGTCAAAGTACATTGGGTCCATCGTAGGATTTTCGGGTTGCAAACGATATCTTCCGTTTTCTTTATAAAAACGCTTTATAGTTGCACTGTCGTCAATAAGTGCCGCAACAATTTCACCATTTTCTGCAGTATCCTGTTTGCGAATAACAACCATATCTCCGTTTAAAATGCCTGCGTTAATCATACTATCACCAACAACATTTAGGATAAACAAGTCGCTACCTTTAAAAAGATTTGATGGCATGTAAAACATATCTTCGTAATTTTCGGTTGCAAGAATAGGTTGACCTGCTGTAATTTGTCCAAGAACGGGGATAGGGGAGTAGTTTTTTACTATTTCAAGACTTTGTTGCGCATCTGGTTTATCAGGAGATAAAATTTCAATAGCACGATTCTTATATGCTCCACGACGAATTTTGCCTTGCTCTTCAAGATAATTTAGGTAGTAGGTTATTGTAGATGTTGAATTAATATTTAAAGCCGAACACATTTCCCTTACTGATGGTGGAAAACCGTTCTTGTTTTTGTATTTTTTTATGAAGTCATATAGTTGCTCGGTTTTATTAAAAATTCTTTTTTGCATGAAAGATTTCTCCTTTGTTTTCTGAGGCTAGTTTAACATAATTATAAGAAAAAGTCAAACATTCGTTCGTATTTTTATAAGGAAATTTTTTAGTTATTTCAAGAAAAAAGAGCGTACAACGCTCTAATTCCCGCGTAGTTTTACCTTATTTGCGGCTTCTCTGCGAATGTCTTCACTCATGGCGGCATAGTGTTTTTTAGTAGTGTTAATATCTTTATGTCCTAGAACATCGGCGACCACATATATATCTTGTGTCTCTCTATATAAATTTGTGCCGTATGTACTGCGTAATTTATGTGGGCTTATATTTTTCAGTGGTGTAACTAGACTACTGTATTTTTTAACTAGATTTTGAACAGCCCTTGTAGAAATTCGTTTTTTCTGCAATGATAAGAATAAAGCACGCTCGTTAGGGTCTAAATCTTTGATTTCTGCTCTGTCTTTTAAGTATTTTTTCAAGGCATCTGCGACTTCATCAGAAAAATATAAAACAACATGGGCTCCACCTTTTCGTATAACTTTAAAACCGTTGATATTAAAATCTATATCATCAACATCAAGCCCCACACACTCACTAACGCGTATTCCAGTACCGAGCATTAATGTTAAAAGCGCGTAATCTCTGGATTCAGTATGCCTATGGAATGCTTGTTGGGTAGGGGAGAGGGCATAACCTGTTTCTGCCATATCAAGCAAATCTACCATTTCATTAACTTCAAGTCTGACAATATTTTTTTCATGTAATTTTGGTAAATCGACTTTATCTGTTACATTTCTATCAAGTTTCTCTTTCTTGAAAAAATATCCAAAAAATGAGCGCAAAGTTGACAATTTTCTTGATTTCGCCTTCTCGTTATTATGGTAAGTTTTACCATTAAATTCGTATACATTTAAGTAGTCAAGAAAATTTTCTATTTGTGTAGCATCAATAAAATTTAAATCCATTAACGAAATTTGTTTTGGATTGCGCCCAGAAAATTCGGGTAGCTGGGTACATAAATAATGAAAGAAAATTCGCAAATCGTATGCATAATTAAGTCTAGTTAAGGGCGTTGTTTGATTTTCTACACCAACAAAAAATTCGCTACAAAAATAGGGAAGTTCTTGCTTTAGTTCACGAAGACGAGTAGTGTTGTTATCATTTCGTTCTACATAATATTTTTCTGACATATTAATACCTCTTTATATAATTGAATTATATCAAAGTTTAATTTAAAAGTAAAACGAAAATGGCATAACTATGCGCAAAATTTGTCTTTATTTTAATTTTATGAGATTAGGGAATTTTTTAAAAAAATTTTTTGTGTAACTCTGTCTGAAATCATTTAAACTAAGTTTTAAACACTTTGTTATTTATTTAGAGATTAATTAATCACAAGCAAAATTAATTTGTCAGAAAAATCGCAATTTTAAATAAATACGAATTTTTAGTCATTTAAAAAACACTGAGACAGAGCAAAGCATTAAAGATTTGTAATTTTGGTTTTTCAATAACAATGTATTATGCAACAAAATACTTAAGGGCTCAGAATAATTTGACAAGTTGTTTTGACTTTATTAAAATCATTTAGTGTAAAATAACTAAAACAATTTGTTGAGTTTTTTGTTAAGTTTTTGGACGGACACTTATTCATCTAAAATTAAAATAATCTGTCTCAGAGCATTTTAAATTAGATTAATGAGATTGATTTTAAAAATTAACCTAGAAACTTGTAGTTAAGTTTGATATTTTTATATATAATCAAGTAATATTAATTTGTACGGTTAAATTTAATTAAGCATTGATTTTAAGTCAAAAATAGGCAAAATTTAGTTAAAAACGGGGTTATTTATCGTTTTTTAGTCCTAACTATTCGTAAAACTTGTATTTTACGAATAGTTTAAAGACATTTAAAAAATTAACTACCCTATTTATAGTTATCTGTTATGTTTATAATTTGGTCAATCATTGTGCGTATTATTTGGCTTTTGGTGGTTTTTTGTTTCTTGCTCAATTTCTCTAGTTTTTTGTTGGTCGTTTCTGGTACTTTGATTGTTATTGTTTGAGTTTTGTTCGTTATTATTTTTATTCTCCTTTTCTTGTTTTCTAGATTTTAAGTAATTTCTTGTTACCAAAAATACACACACGGCTATAATTATGGCAGCTATTTCTATTATCATTGTTCACCTTTAAACATATTACTTTTGTAGTATAATTGTAATACACTTTATTTGTCAAACGATTTGTATTACTTTTGTATTATTTTTGTAATTTTAACAATAAAAAAGGATAGTCGGAGTTCCCGACTACCCAAAATATTGTTTTGATACTTTTCTAAAAAGTATAATTAGCCCAAAATTACGGAGATTAGACAAGTGATTTGTTGTGCTTGAGGAGAAGATAATTTTAAATGAGTGATAAAGTACTTCCTCACCTAATTAGCCCCCAAATTAAAATGTTGATTTACCGTTTTCGTAATTCCTACGCAGTGTACGCTGTGCTATTCGTTTGCTTTCTTCTGCACGCTCTCGTATTTCGCGTTTGCTTAAATCTGTACTTCTCCATATTTGTTGTTGTGTTATAGAGGCTCGTTCTTTTCGATTACCTTTTATTTTTTCTAATTCTTCGTGATAGTCTATGTCGTACAGTTTGTCGTAGTATTTGCTTGGCCTTGCTTTTTGCACGCCTTTTCTTGTTGCTATGTATATGCTGTCAGTTTCGTATATTTCGTCTTTATGTTTTTCGTAGTAGTTTCTTGCTATGCCTGGTCTTCTGCTCATTCTAACAAATTCAGGTTCTATTCCCATAACTCGGTAGTATTCTTCTTTGCCTTTCCCTGTTTGTTTTTTCATTACATAGCGCGCTGTGTATGCGCAACTGTCCCATGTTACTGTACCTATTGCTATTCTTCCTTTACCCCAAATTTTTTCGATTTCATCAGAGCGAAAATTCATGTTGCCCTTTTTGCTTTTATGGTCTGGTTTAAGGTCAAATATTGGAATTCCAAAGATAATTGCGTGATAGTGTGGTCTTGCGTACAATTCGCCATATTCACCACAAGCGTAATATCTTATATTTTTTATACCGTATTTTCGTTCCCATGTTATGCGTAGTCGTTTCATAAAATCTTGTAAATCTTTAGGCTTTAATGTACCTACTTCGTAAGTTTCGCCTGTGTCTATATCTATAGCGTTTCCCATTGGTAAATTTTCGTTGTCGTATGTGAGTGTGATAAAGTAATTATTTTTGTGGTCTTTCGTTTCGAGCATACATCTGTTTGCCCATTCTCTAGACCTTGCGAGTCTGCATTCGATACATTGACCGCAAGGTAATTCTATTAATCTTGCTCCTTGTGATATAGCAAGCAATAACAATTTGTTTTTGTCGTCTTCGTCTTCTTTTTTGGCTATAAATTTCACTTGCCACTTTTCATTGATATAGTCATATTTTTTCAACGCCCACATAGGTTTAAGACATGCCATATAACCTCCTTTGTGGAGGTCGGAACAGTTGCACTCCTTGTTGTAACTGTTCCGACTGACACAAATTTATAATTTTGGCAGTTATTTGAGTAATCTTATTAAGTACCCTAATTGCCTTGATTTTTTGTTATTGGCATCTATTGCCTTTGATGTGTTGTGTGCGTTTATTAAGCTTATCATTCCGTTTAGCATGTTTCCTGCTCCGCCACCGCCTGCACTGTTTGCGCTTGCTCCATTTGGTATACTTGCTCCTGTTGTTCCTGCGTTTGGACTGCTTGCGGCTTGTCCGTTGTTAAACATTAATGCAGGGTTTAGTCCTGCTGCTTTCATATCTGCAACTGCTCTTTGGTATGCTGTGTTGCTCATTTCGGTTTGGTAGTCATAGGCATTTTGTAGCATTTCTTCTTGCCATTTGTATGACTGTTCTGTCATTTTTTCTTGCCACTGTCTTTGTAGTGCGGCTTCTGCGCTGTTGAATTGTTGTGCTCTTCTTTGCGTTCCTATGCCTAGTGTATCTAGGATATCCGTCCAACCGTTTCCTGGTACTGTACTTGTTTGGTTTTGTATTCCACTTGCACTATTTAGTGTTTGTGTCATTGCATTCATAGTTCCTTGTACATTAAATGGCATATATACCTCCTATTAGTTGTGGTCTATTAAGCCTGGTATACTGTATGTAGGCATAGGTCTTGCACAACGGTAGTTAAAGTAAATGTCTGCTACAAATTGGTTACTTGTGGTGCTAGGTACTGCTAGTGTTCTGTCGATGTTTGATTTAGTTTCTTTTATCCATTCTTGTCCTAGTTGTGGTAGACTTTCGTAGTCGTCTGCATAGTGATATACATCGAGTGAGTTTTCTGCGTTGCTTCTCATTTCGCCGCACACTTGACTAGGTTTGTATCTGTATTCTGCCCATGCTTCTTGATAACCGAATGCTTCTTCGTCTGTTTCGGTTCCTTGTGCATATATTTCTTTATTTAGTATTGCTTGTTCGCCTAGGTTCGCGAGTGCTGGCCAGTAGAAGTCAAACCTTCTTTGACGGCTGAACATTCTGTTTAAACCTTGTTGGTATGTGTGTTCTGTTCTTATGCATATTAAGCCTATAATCATTCCGTGTTCAGTAAATGATTTTGTAAAGCTACTATCTTTGTCGTTTGTAAGGCTGTATGCTGTTATATTTCCCTGTGGACTTGTATTGTCCGTACTACTGTTTTGCACTACTTGTGTAGTGTTTATTGGAATACGCTTTCCCCCCAGATATTCAGGGCGTTGTAATCTTGCATCTGGACTGTCTACATTAAAGTGTGATTTGATTACTTCTATGTATCGTGTACCACCGCGTGCATCACGCTCGTATAATCTTTGTATTGCGAATGCTTGTCTTAATTGGTTTACGGTTGCAGAAGTTGCTTGTGTTAGGTCTGTTACAAGGTTCGTTTGGTTTATTGCGTATACCATAGTGTCCCCACTGCTTCCTGTGTTTGTTGGTATTCCTATTCCACCATAGTTGTCTGTTCCATAATTACTATCTACATATAGCATTTTTATGCCGTTTACTCTGTCTTTTGGGTCCAAGCTACTTTGGTCTAGTGCAAATTTTAGTTTATTGTCATCTCCTATTGTTTGCATTGTGTACATATTGTTTAATGCTAGTGGTGCAGTGATACCTAGTGGTAAATTTACTGCTGGCCCTTTTTGCGGTTCAGGTAGCGCACTAGTAAAATAGTCGTGGAATTTTGCTACGGGTAGTGGTAGTCCGCCGAGACATGCATCAGTTTCGAGTGTTCCTGTGTTTACACCTGTTGCTGTTGCATCTGTTTTAGGTACGTTGGTTGGGTTTTGTAAGTTTTGGTCGCGGAAGTATTCATTCCATATTAGCGCGTATGCTCTAAAGAATAGCGCCGATACTGTTAAACCCGGTACTTTTGTTGGTATTCCCATGTAATCTGCTATTGTTCCGTTATTCCAACCTGTTGAAGCTGGCGATGTTATTTGTGGTATAGTATATTCAGTAGTTTGTGTCCATGGCCCCGTGGTGTTTTCTCCCATGAATTCTTTCCAGTGCTCCCATACAAGACGGTTTGGCACACTAAAGTAGTATATGTCTGCATACATGTTGTCCATTACGGGCTTTATCATCGCGCTGTTTACGCGAATTACAAGGCTTGTATCCATTGTGAAAGTATCACCAGGCAAATACTCGTCTACAAATATTGGTACTAATTCTCCTGCGTTTAATGATAGTTTATTTTGTGTCGAGCGGTCAAAGATACTCCTTTGTATTTTTACGCTTGGTACTTGTGAAAAGTGCATTTCTGTATTTCTATTCACTTAAGTTTACTCCCTGTGGTTTTTGTTCTTGTTGTGTTTGTTGTGTAGTTTGCTGCGGTTGTGCTTTTTCTTGTTTTTTCTTCACATATTTGTTCATTCGAGTTTCAAAACTTCCGTCAATTATTGATTGTTTGAACACCCCGACATCGTTTTCGAATTCTGCTCGAACATCTTTGTCTAATGCATTGAATTCGTGTTCTGCTCTTTTAATTAAGTTTAGCATTTCGATTTCATTTTTGGGCATTTCAGTTAAATTTGCGTATATACCCTGTCTGCGGTTTAATACTGTTGTGTCTCCTGATTGCAAAAATTGTTCAAGTATGTTATATACTTTTGTTTCGTCAAGGCTTGCCTGTATTTTTTTATATAAGTCTTCTTCGCCTGTCTTTTTTAGAATTGTTTTTCCGTTTTTGTTTACGGTTTCACTGTATATTGCTATTTTCCCTGTTCCGCTTGGTGTTTTTGGTCTGTATCTATTGTGTTCTGTATAATATTCCATATTTACTCCTTTTTTACGAATTCTGTTGCATTTGCTAAAAATTTGTTTTCTGTTGTAAGTTCGCCCGTGTCTTCGTCGTAGTTACCTAGTTTGAATAATTGGAAGTCTTCAGGGAATTGTGCTATATTATTTCCCCCTGCCATTATTGTACTTTGTAGCATTCTTTTAGCGATTTCGTCGTTTGGCGCCGTGAATGGTGTGCAAAATTTGCCTAGTTTTGTATCTTTTACACTGTATAGTTCAACTTTCATCGTTGCTTTATTCTCCTTATTACCGTTATAGTATTCATCATTATAGTTATATCTTATAGTCTTATACCCCCGCGCATTTGTGTTGGTTTTACATTGATTTCTTTTGTTTTCTTTGCTGTACGGTTGAATACCTTTGCATCAACCTTATGTTGTAGTTTTGTTCTTTTTGCCATTGTCGGTGTATCTCCTTTTTCATTTTTAAGAGTTTTTTTAATTGTTTGAGTTTGTGTTCATCTCTACATTTTGCGATGTTTGCATCGATTGCATAGATGAGTTGCTGTTCACATTCTTGCATTCTGTGTCCTTTTTCTGCGGTGTTTCGAGTACTTTTTCGATTTCTGCCGAAAATTCTTCGTTTTTGTAGGTTATACCCATTTCAGTACATAGTAGTTGTATTTTTTGTAGTACTAGCGTTTTTTTGAGTGCTCCATTTCCTGTGCCGACGGTTTGTTCTGCTTCGGTTATTAGTTCAGGTATTTGTTGTACGATTTGCGCGTATTTGTTTAATAATCTTACTTTTTCCGTCGTTGTGTTGGCTTTTTTCACTTTTATTACTGCTGTTACTGTTGCGATTATTATTGCTAGTCCACTCCCTACTATTTGCGCTATTGTTGCTATGTCCGTAGTCTTACCCCCTTTTATTAGATTTGTAATATGTTTTTGGGTATAAAAAAACTATGCGTTTGTCTTGTATTTTACGCATAGTTTAAAGACATATTTTTTAAAAACCTACCCTATTTAATATTTTCGCACCTAAAATTTTAATCTTATTTTATATTATGCTTTATAGATATTTATAAATCTTCAATAAATTTCTTTGTAGAAAAACTAACTTTGTGTTGTACGTAATACAAAATGTTACTACAAGGTTTTAAGAAGTTCTTTTTATTTGTTTTTCACAACTGCTTTTAGATTTATCTTGTCCTATATAACGAAAGTAAGTAATCTCCTTTCTTTAAAAGCTTTCTTCGATTTTGGTAATCAGGCAAAACACTTTTTACAACATTCCAAAATAGCGGTGAATGGTTCATTTGTAACAAGTGAGCCAATTCGTGAACCACTACATAATCTATTAAATCATGCGGAACCATAATCAAACGCCAGTTCAACGAAATTACGCCTAAACTATTACAAGAACCCCAACAACCTCGTGCATTGCTTAATCTTACTTTAGTTGGCTCTACCTGCATTAAATTTGCAAAGTATGATACCCTACCCCATAAAATTGGCATGCTTATTTTTTTATACCATTTCTCCAAATTACTTACTAGATTTGTAACTTGTTTTGTTGGAACAATGCAATAATCTTCTTTTAATTCAATTTTCTTTGTTGTATCACTTGATGCTATGTGATAAACTTGACCACAAAAAAGTACATCTCTATAATTGAAAATATTTTCGTTTAAGGTTTGATTATTGAGTATTTTTTCTTGATGAAGTTTTATCCAGTTTTCTTTCTTCTCTACTATTGATTGTATTTGAGCAATGGTACATTTTCTAGGAGCCTTTATTAAAACTTCACCTTTTGGAGTTATCGTAATCGAAACCGATTTTCTATTTGTTCTTACTATCATATCAATGTGTACCATAAAATCACCTGACATTATTTAAACTAAATTAATAATACCACAACAAACAAATTTGAACAAGAAAATTTAAGCGTGTAATTTAGCATTATTTGTAGAAAAGTACAATTAACTGCACACCTAGTTTCCTTGATGTTTTTGCGTTATGCACAGTATTATGCGCTTGCATAGCACGATATTTAGTATATTATGCAACGCATAATACCACAAAATAATTGACAAAATTTACAAAATGCCTTAAAATATGCGTGAAGCCAAGTAATGGAGGCGAATTATGTTTAGCGGTAATACTAGTCAAATTAACAAGTTAATTTTAAGAGTACTTGAGGACGGAGACGAGTACGGCTTAGAAATTATTAAGAAAATTGAAAAAGCCACTAATGGAAAGACTGTTGTAAAGCAACCTAGTCTTTACAGTGCTTTGTCCAGGATGGAGAAAAAAGGTTGGATTTCTTCATTTTGGCGAGACAGCGAAATTGGTGGTCGTAGGCACTACTATTCCTTAACAGAGGCTGGAAAACGAGAATTAAAAAAGATTGAAGTAGAAAAGCCTGTTGAAGCACAACCTGTTATAGAAGAAATCCATACTGAAGAAAGTAAGCCTCAAGTAATAATTATTGAAAAACCTGTACCAGTAAAAGAAGAGTCCAAACAAGTTGAGCAAAAACCTGAACCTATTATTAAAACGAAAGCTGCTTTTGAGCAATTTGACCCGAATAAATCAACTTCTAATTTGGGTAAACAGAGCTTCACCCAACAGATGCGCGCTTATACTGAACCTGAAGATTTAGAAGAAATTGTACCCCCTACCCCACCGAAAACTAATCAAGAAATAGTTGAAAAAGAATACGAACCATTACAAACAAATGAAAAAGAGCGTATTTTTGAAAATAATATTGACGATGATGTTGAGATTATTCAGGAACATAAAGTTAATAAAAATGAGATTAACTACAAAGATATTCTCGGTGACTTAGATGCCGATTTTAGAGATAATGACAAAATCGAGCAAGAATCTTCTTTAAAATCAAACTTTATTCAGCAAGCCCAAACACCACAAGAGCCAATAAAACAAGAACGCAAGCAGTCAGAATTCTCAAAGCAAATTGCAGAAATTTTACGCTCTGATAAGAAAACTGCGCAGGTTGAAGAAAAACATGTTACTGATTTATATAGTCAGCAAAATAAGAGTCTAATGGAAGAAATCAACAGGCGTTACAATCTTGATAAGGCACCTACTACAAAAACGGAACAAGTACATAAAATCGCAACCAACACAGTTGGATACACCCACATAAAACAGGATAACATAACAGTTAAGCCTTATTCAAAAAACGATTCATATTTAGACAATGCTAAAAATTTTGTAGATAAAAATAAATTTAATTTATGTCGCGCAGGCGTAATGACAATTGTATTCTTTATTGAATTGATTTTATCATATTTCTTATTGCGCGATGCTGGAATGATTTACGAACCTCATGTGTTTTTGTATATTTTCTATGGTGTTCTTGGTTTTGTGTACCTTGGTGTCATGATGATGCTTTGCTTAAAAGATTTAGATAAAAAAGTACCAGTCAAAAATATTAATTGGTGGTTAAATCTATTTTACAGAGTTATGTTTGCATTAATTGCTTCAACTTTTGTTATTGCTGTATGTTTATGCTTGGGTATGACTGCCCCACTTGATATTGAGTTCTTTACACTATGGTACATCCCTGCCCTTATGATTGTAGATTTACTAATATCTTGGGTAGTTGGTATAATAATGCATGCATGCAAATGTTTTAGAGTATAAAAAAACACGCTAATTTAGTCAAGCAATTTTGAAACTAGCGGTATTTTTAGAGAAAGAAAAGAGTATAAATTAAGTTTTATCTTAAAATATACTCTTTTTCTTTTGTTTTATTATTGCTCTAGAGAAAATAGAATAAGTTTAATATGGGGAACAAATATTTACATATATTTTTTGTATTAAGTTTGTATAGTTATATTACCACATACACATCATAAGATTTGGAGTAAATTCTTGTTGTGCCACCTTTGAATGTGCGTTGGGTGGTGTGGGTTTCGGTGAAAAGTTTTTTAGATGCTTGCTCGGTGGTTTGTGGCTGGTTTATAGAGTAATTAAGATAGATTTCAATTTTCTCGTCATACACCCTAATCTGCTTTATGAAAAGTTCTATGGCTTTATTTGGGCATTTTTTCATTGTGTATTTAAAGAAATTTTGAATATCTTCTTTTGTTAGATCAAAGCGTTCTTTTGATTGCTCTACAACTAACTTTTCTTGCAAATCTTTCTTTTGTTTTTCTAGTTCTTCAAGTCGAGATTTTGTTGTGTCTGTTAATATCCCTTTTTCTATTGCTATCATAATATTTGAAATAGCGGTATTGGTTCTTTGCAATTCGCTTCTTAGTGCGTTTAGAGAGGTATTATTTCCAACTCTCTTTTTATGAAGTTCATAGATTTTGGTAGAAAGTTCTTCTAAATTTTCTGGAATATTGAATTGAGATATTAAGAATTTATCAATCACGCTTTCAATAAAGGTTTTATCAATGATTCCAACTAAACAATTTCTTTTCTTGGTAGTTATGCATTTGTAATATCGTATAGTTTGTCCATTAGAAGAAATTGCAGACACAGGATACATTTTTCTATCACAACACCCACAATAAATTCTATCTTTCAACCTAAATATTTCGTGATTGTCTTTTCGGCAACCATATCGGTTTGCGTCAAGTCTTTTCTTTACATTT
>CALWEW010000010.1 GCA_944377415.1 uncultured Clostridia bacterium | reverse complement strand
GATAAAACTAACAGTGATGTGATAACTAATTTAAATTAATGCGCAAGCCATGCCTTAATTGCTAATTGCTAATTGCTACCTTGAAGCATACGCAGTATGCGGAAAGTCCGCCGCTAGAAAGAGTAATAGACATGTGAGTGGCTCGCGGCGGCTCGATAAAACTAACAGTGATGTGATAACTAATTTAAATTAATGCGCAAGCCATGCCTTAATTGCTAATTGCTAATTGCTCATTGCTAATTGGCGCGAAGCGCGAAGCGCTCTCGCGTATACATATCACAATATGAAAATGGCGGCAAAAAAGTGCTTGACTAAATTTCAATTTAATTGTGTGGCGTTTTGCGTGCTTTTTGATTGATAAAATAGGGAAGGTGTGATATAATAATTTTATATTACATTTTTAGGACGGGGTATGCAAGAAGACAACACTCAAGAAATTTTATCATTTATCAACGAAAACAATCTAAATTTTCGCACGCGCACCGAACTTGCGCGCAATATTTCTAGCGGGCTCGGGCTCGATTTTACTGAGGCTTTTGCTCGAATAGGCGAACTAGTTGATGCGGGCGATTTGATTATCGAAGGCAAGGACAAACTTGCGACTATTTCGGCTCTCGGGCTCCGCAAGGGCGTTTTAATCGGCAACGCGCGCGGGTTTGCCTTTTGTAAATTCACTGACGGTGGCGAAACGCCCGATGTATTTATTCCGCCGACACAGTTGAAAACGGCGCTTCACAACGACACGGTGCTTGTAAAAGTGCGCAAAAATGGCGACAAGACCGAAGGTGCGGTCGTCAAAATTGTTGAGCGTAACGCTAAAAACATTGTCGGCACGCTCGACATTGTAAACGACAATTTGGCGTTTGTGAAGCCCGACGACACGCGCTATTTTCGTGATATTGTTGTGCGCAATCACAAGAAATTCAAAGTCAAAGAAGGCGACAAAGTCGTCTGCCGAATTACCAAATACGCGGCAGGGGACAAGAACCCGCAAGGCAATTTGGTTGAAGTTCTCGGGCTCAATGGCGACCCGAAGATTGAAATGCTGGCAATTATTCGCGAAAATAATCTTTACGAAGAGTTCGAGCCCGAGGTTCTAGCCGAAGCGCGCACTCTTCCGCAGTCCGTAACGCAAGAGGCAATGCGCGGGCGCCGCGATTTTACCAAAGATAACATAGTTACAATAGACGGCGCGGACACCCGTGATATTGACGATGCCGTTCATGTAGTCGAGCACCCTGACGGGCATTTCACTTTGAGCGTGCATATTGCCGATGTTAGCCACTATGTAAAGCAAAATTCTCCGCTTGATTTAGAGGCTTACAAGCGCGGAACGAGTGTATATTTCCCCGATTTAGTTTACCCGATGCTTCCGCGCGAGTTGAGTAACGGGATTTGTTCGCTTAACCCGAAAGTAAACCGCCTGACACTATCTGTCATCATGGAAATTGACGAAAAAGGCGAAACTTACGACTACGAAATTTGCGAAGGTGTCATCTGCTCGCGCGAAAAAATGACTTATGACGATGTCTTCGCAATCTTTAATGATAAGCCCGAAGTATGCGCAAAATACGCTTATTTGGTGCCTGAATTTAAGGCGATGCAGAAATTGCACCGAATTTTATTAAAGAAAAGGCAGGCGCGCGGGGCGCTCGAATTTGATTTGCCTGAATGCGAATTTGAAATGGACGAAGCGGGGCATGTACTCGATGTCAAACTTCACGAGCGCAACGAAGCGCACATGATGATTGAGTCCTTTATGCTCGAGGCGAACGAAACTGTTGCGCTTGCGTGTGATAAAGAGAAATTGCCCTTTTTGTACCGCGTGCATGAACAACCAGACGGGCAGAAAATGTTTGATTTCTTTCAATTTGCAGGGCAATTCGGCTTAAAAGTAGCCAACAACCCCGACAAAGTTACGCCAAAAGACTTGCAACGCCTCTTAAAAACGGTGGAAGGACAGCCTTATGAAAGCCTTATAAATTCGGTTATGCTGCGCAGTTTGCAAAAAGCGCGCTATGACCCGAAAGACCTAGGGCACTTTGGTATCGCAGCAACGCATTATTGCCATTTTACTTCGCCGATTAGGCGTTATCCCGACCTGCTTATTCACCGAATGATAAAGAAGTTCTACTTGCGCAACAAGGACAAAAAAGAACTTGAATTTTACAAGGAATTTGTAGAAGAAGCGGCGCCGATGACGAGCGAGCGCGAAAAACTCGCCGAAAGTGCCGAGCGCGAAGTCGAGGACCTCAAAAAAGCCGATTATATGCAGAACCATGTTGGCGAAATTTACGAAGGCACAGTTACGGGCGTAACGAATTTTGGCGTTTTTGTAGAGTTAGCGAACACAGTTGAGGGCATGTGCAGTATGGAGAACTTGCCAACTGATAACTATGTATTTATTGAAAAGTTGTATAAACTTGCAGGCACGAAGCACGACTATCAACTCGGGCAAAAGGTAACAGTTTTAGTTTTGAGTGTAAACCTGCGCCGCCGTCAAATCGACTTTAAGATGCTTGACGCAAAGCGCGAAAGCGCGTAGCGCGCTTTGCGCTAAATTAGCAATTAGCAATGAGCAATTAGCAATTAAGGCACTGCGTGAGCATTTTATTAATATCTTATCATTGCTAGTTTTGTTGAGCCGCCGTTTAAATCAATTAGCAATTAGCAGAAATAATCTTCATATCACTGCTAGTTTTGTCTAGCCGCCGTTTAAGTTAATTAGGAATTAGGAATTAGGAATTAGGAGTTCAGGTGCGCTAGCGCGCAAGCCCTTAATTACTAATTAGGTAATGCGCAAGCAAGCCTTTTTTGCATCAAAAGCGCAAAAAACACAATTTTTTATAAAAAGGTATTGAAAAAATTTTATTTTGTGATATAATAGGAGTATAAGGAATGAAGGTTATAGCCAGCAACAAGCGAGCAAATTACGAATATTTTTTGCTTAAAACCTTTACTGCGGGCATTGTGTTACAGGGTAGTGAAGTTAAATCAATTAGAGCAGGACACGCAAGTATTAACGATACTTTTGTAACTATCAAAAATGGCGAAGCGTATATAATGAATATGTACATCAAGCCTTACGAGTACGCTCAAAACTTTGTTCCTGACGAGCGGAGAGCGCGCAAACTGCTTCTTAACAAGTCCGAAATCGCCGAACTAAAAAACGCCATTTCGGTAAAGGGGCAGACCGTTGTGCCGACAAAATTGTTTTTTGACCGTTCGCTCGTCAAAGTCGAAATCGCAGTCGCAAAGGGTAAGAAGTTGTACGACAAGCGCGAAACAATAAAACAGCGCGACCTCGCCCGTGATGCCGCTCGCGAGTTAAGACACTAAGCCTTAGTAAAAGCACATTTTACTAGGGAGCGCACCGGTTTTGACAGATGACCGAAAGCGCTACCAGCACGCCGCCTGCCATTCGGGCGTAAAACGGGTGGACTTAAAATTAAATGCTAATAAAGCAGAAACTAAGGGTATTATGCCTGTCGCTAACTATGGCGCAGTTGCATATGCCTAATGCCTAACAACTTTCCTTGTATATTTAGGCAGTTTGGCTTCGGGTAGGGCATGACGCTCGAAAGTCCCAAATCCTTTGACCTTAGTCTTGCCGATTTATTCCGCTATTTCGCGGCGAGATAAATCTAATTAGCGAAATCGTTTTTGCGGTGTTTGTTCGTTTAGGGCGCAGAAATTAAATTAAAAACGAAATAAGCGTGTAGACGGTATCGTGGACGCAGTTTGGACATGGGTTCGACTCCCATCGCTTCCACCAGTGTGCAAAAATTTGAAATAGGAGCAAATGAAAAATGGAACCAGTTGCAGAAGCAATTTTAAATGTGTTGACAATTATTGCGTTAATCGCAGCAGTTGCCTTCATCATCATTTTGTTAGTTGATTTGGTTTTGTCGATTACCAACAAAAAAGGCTCAATCTTTTTTAGAGGACGAAACGCAGACAAAGACAACGAAGTAAAAGTTAAACCTGCCGATGATAACTCGCGCCCCGAAGTAATGGCGGACACCAGCACACAACCCGTTCGCAAAACATGGGACGAGGCAGAGGCAGAACGCGAACAGCAAGCATTACTTGCTGGTCAAAACGGCATGCCTGATGAAAATCAAGGCGCAGAAAGAAAGTCTTTTGCTGACGAGCGTCAAGAAATGATTGAACGCCGCAAACAAGAATTTGATGACTTTGACGACTTTGACTCGCTATTTGAGGACACCAAAGTTGAAGAGCCAAAGGCGGACGAGCCAAAGGTTGAGGAAAGCAGCGATGACGAGGACTTTAACTTTGACGACATGATTAACGAGATTAACTCGGAATCTGTCATGAAGTACGAAGAAGGGGACAGAAACGAAACCGTTGTAACTGTCGCAGAAGAACCCGAAGTTACCGAAGTTCAGCCCGAAGTTGTCGAAGAACCTGCGGTAGAAGAAGTTATCGAAGAACACGAAGTCGAAGATGTTACCGAAAGCGCACAAGCAACCGTAACAGCAGAAGAAAGTGTAACTCCCGTTGATGACGAGCCAACCGAGCCCGAAGAACCTATCGAGCCCGTGTTGCAACCCGCGCCGATTGTGAATGTTTACGAGTACTTCCCGCAAGACCTTCTCGAAGAAAGATTAAAGAAGTTGCAAGAGCGTTTGAAAGTAAACGAGCGCGACCTTCGCGGAAACCGCAAGGAATTCAACCCGCTTGCACGCGTAAAGCGTAACCTTGCTCGCGACCAAGAAAAGTTGCGCAGAAAAGAAGCAGTTATCGCGCGCAAGAAAGTCCTTCTTTACGGTGTGAACAACTATGTTGACATTGACGAAGAAAAGGCTAAAAAGTTGAGTGAGGACCTTGACCTTCTTGACGGACTTCGCTTATCTGTACAACACTGCGAAGAAGTTATGGAACAAAACAAGGACCGTTACCCGATTTTAGAGAAGACAAACCAAATCTTAGTTGAGCAAAACCGTCAAATCAAAGACGACATTGCCGAAGTTGAAGCAGCAATTGCAAAACTAAAAGAAAGTGAATAGAAGTAAATAAAAATCACCGATAATTTAGCGGTGATTTTTTTGTTTGTTTGTGAAAAATTTGTGCGTTTAGGAATTTAAAATTTACAGAGTAAGCCACGCAATAATTTGAAATCAAAATTAATTTAATGCCATATTCATTTGCGAATTTTTCATATTATTGCTATAATGTAAACGGAGTGCATTGTATCTATATACGATATTTCGCATAGGTTGTTTTAAATATTTATAGTTCTTATGAAATATTGTATTCATACATTCGATAATTCTTATATAAATTTCTAGGAGTTTTTTATGATAACAGTTTTTTACAGTTCTGACAACCGCATGTTTACGCAGCAATTTATTAGCGTGTATTCGCTTGCGAAGTCGACAAATGAGCCTTTGCGCGTTTTTAGTCTTACAACCGAGGTGCCAGAATACCGCAAGTCTAGTAAGCGCTTATCTACCGAGCAGAATGCCTTGCTCGACAAAGTTTTAAAGGACAAAAACCCGCAGAGCAGTTGGACTGCGATTGATGTATCTAGTTTTTTCCGCGAGTACTTTATGCATGGGCCGAACGCCGAAAATAAGTTTTATAATATGTTTGTGTGCGTGCGTTTGCTCGCGCACAAGATTGACGCTCTGGGCGACAAAGCACTTTGGCTTGACACCGACACAATAATCAATAAAGACATTAAAGAGTTGTGGGACATTGATGTGTCTAATTATGAAGTGGCGGGGCGCCGCGATTTAGGGCGAATTTCAAAATACTTTCAAACGGGTGTAATGCTCCTTAACTTAAAGGCAATACGAGAAAGCGGGGACTTTGAGAAGGCGGCAAAAATGGTCGGCGAAAAGAAATTTTACTGCTATATTGACATGGGCGCGTTAAATAAAATTATTCCAAACAAAAAGAAGAAAATGATTCCGCGCCGCTTTAATTCGTATTATGGCAAAGACGACTGCGTGATTTATCATGTTTGTTCGACAAGAGCGGGGCATATCCCTTTTACTAAAAAATGGTGGCACCGCATTAAGCCAGACGAGTTTGATTTGTTCCTAAAAAAGCGCCCTCAATACAAACCGCTCTACGAGGAAATTTTTAAAATAATTGAAGCGCACCCGTCCGCATTCAACACGAATGTGCAAGAAACAAGCCACAAGAGTTAAAGCCGAGTGCAGCGGAAGTTTGTAGCACTTTGTTTTACCCGCGAAAAAGATTATGCAACGCAAAAATTTTTCGCTTTAAACCAAAAAAATCAAAACAAACAAGGCAAATCAAACAATAAAACAACAAACTAAACGAACAACAAAAAACAATAAAACTAAAACTAAACGAACAACAAAAAACAATAAAACAACAAACTAAACGACAGCAAGAAAGCAATGAAAACTAAATATGAGCATACAGAAATAATAAAACAATAAGGTAGTGGATAAATGAGTTTTACAAGTTGGTTTAAAAATCTCTTTAAGCGGCCGACAGTAAAGAAAATTGAAGAAACGCCTGCTGATGTTGCGCTCCACCCCCTCAAACTCGGGCTTGCTTTTAGTGGTGGCGGAACTCGCGGAGTTGCGTATATCGGCGTGATAAAAGCCTTTAATGAAGCGGGGCTTAAATTTGACTATGTTGCTGGCACTTCGGTTGGCTCGCTAATGGGCGCGGCTTATTGCGCTGGGCTCACGGTCGAAGAAATGGAAAAGCGCGCTCGCGGTCTAAAAGAAAAAGACATTCTAACCAGCAGAATTTCGTTCATGCCAAACAAGACCGAAAAACTCGAAAGTGTCGTGAATGAAGTGCTGGGCGGGCGCACTTTTCAAGACTTAAAAATACCTTTTACAGCCGTTGCGGTCGACATAATCACTGCGAAAGAAGTCCATGTATCGAGCGGAAATCTTGCAAAAGCGATTTCGGGTTCGTGCGCAGTTCCTGGGGTGTTTAACCCTGTGGACTTTGGAGAGTACCGCTTTTTTGACGGCGGTATTCAAAACAACATTCCTGCCGATGTCGTTCGCGAAATGGGGGCAGATATTGTGCTTGCGGTCGACATTAATCCAACTCGCGGGTACGGCACAACTAGCACAAAGTATCTCGAACTCATGAAAGCCGCTCTGCGCATTTTGATGAAATCGAACTCTGTAAAGGGCTATGTGTACAGCGATTATGTCCTAAAAATCGACCTTTCGCAATACGACCAGCGCAAGCTCGAAAATGTTGATGAAATGATAAAAGCGGGGTATGATATCACGAAAGCCGAGATGCCGAACATTTTAAAAGTACTCGGCATGCGTGTGCCAGACGAGAGCATAAAAGAAACGATGCATAGATTAAAAGAAATGCAACGCCGCGCGAAACAGATTGCGCGCGAAAAAAAGAAAATAGGGGGAGAAAACAATGTCTTGGGATAAGTATAATGAGGCACGAAAGAAAGCAAATCAGGCAAAGAGCAAGTTAGAAAAGGCTTCGAAAACGGCTGACAAACTGACGGGCAAAAGCGGTGATAAACTCACGAAAACTGAAATCAATCAAGCAAAGACGGCGTATAAAAACGCGAAGTCTAACAAATGGCTTGCTGCGATTTTCATAATAATCACTATTGTGATGCTGGGCTCGCTCTTTTTTAGCGACTTTTTCGAAGCGAAGATTAACAACACATTTGAGCGCGATGGAGTAATTACCGCAATCACCGATGCGCGCGACAACAGTACAATGAATATTACTTATGTAAATGTGTTGCAGGGCGACTGCATTTTGATTAATTTGCCAGACGGCAAAAATATGATTATTGATGCGGGGTCGTCATTTAGGTACAAAAATAGCGAGATTGAAGCGCTAGTTATCGAGCAAATTCGCACGAACTTGCTCGGCGATGGCAACAACAAAATTGACTACATGATTATGACACACGCAGATTACGACCATTTTTCGTACATGCAGGCAATTCTCGAAGAATTTGAAGTCGTTAAAATGTACCGCCCGAATGTGTATTTTGGAATTGCTCCCGAGGACGAAGCCGATGCTAGCGCGAGCGACAAGGCATTAGCGGCTGCCGAAGAAGCCAGAGCCGAAGCGGCGGAGGCGGCGTATGTTACAGAAGAAATGTATCGCGCCGAGGGCTCAAATTATAATGGCTATAATGTAAAGACAGATAGCGTTGCTGCATACGGTAACACTCTTGAGGACATGTACGCCGAAGCCGAAACGAACGGCGGCGAAAGTGAAGTGCTTTTCACTTTTGAAATCGAGAAAAATGCTGACGGCGTTGGGGTTATCACGAATGCAGAAGACCCTAATGTCACCGAAGACGAGATTTATACATTCAAGTTTTATGCACCGTTAGACAACAAGCACCTTTACACTGACTGGAACAACTATTCGGCGTTTATCACATTAGAGTATCAAGACCTTACTTACTGCTTTACTGGCGACACCGAAGCTGAACTCGAGGCTGAAATAATTGCTCGTTATGGCGACATTTTGCCCGATGTTGACATTATGGATGCGGGGCACCACGGAAGTTCGACGAGTAGTAGTAGCGAACTCCTTGAAATTTTGAAGCCCGAAGTTGTGATTTGTTCTTGTGATGATGGCAGTGAATACGGACACCCTGCGCAAGATGCGCTTGACCGTTTTGTAGCGGCTGGCGTTGCGACAAACTGTATTTTCACGACCAACAATAACGGAAATATTTGCGTTGCGCTCGACTATACGGGCGGAGATGAAAACACCGAAACGGGAGATACTTCGAGCACGGAAAGTGGCGATAATTCTAGCACCGCGGGGGCGGAAAACACAGGCGATACGACTACAAGCGGGCAAACGACTGATACTTCTACTGCTGATGATACCACTACAAGCGGTAGCGCTACTGAAAGCGAAGTAACCGAAGTTAGCGAGCCAGAATTTGCGTATGTAATAGGCATCACGACTAATGGTGAAGTTTCTGTAACCGAATTTAAGTGGTGGTATATCGTGGTAACAGTAATTGTAGTTG
Source organism: uncultured Clostridia bacterium (assembly GCA_944377415.1). Classification (GTDB taxonomy): domain Bacteria; phylum Bacillota; class Clostridia; order Christensenellales; family UBA1242; genus UBA7867. Next base: position 34,695 of record CALWEW010000010.1, on the reverse strand, counting down.
CCGCGGTTGCGCTCTTAATAATCGCGCCGAGTATCATAAAAGCCATGAAAAAGAAAAATTAAATTTAATTTTATATAGAATAAACGAACTGTGTATGTTGTGTTATGTGTGTTTTAGCAAATAAAAATTATAGGGATAAACATGTCAAATATAAAAGTTTTTGAAGATAAAAAAATTAGAACACAATGGAATGAACAAGAAGAAGACTGGTATTTTTCTGTTGTTGATGTTATAGAGGTGTTAACTAATTAAAATGTGGTTAGCGCAAGTTGGAAGTGAACGCCTAGACGAAATCGCAGACCCAGAAAAAGCAATTCTTTATCTCTCCGCTGAACGCAGAAAATAAAGAGTTGCTTGAAATCAAAAATAAAGATGATAAATAAGAATCAAGTTTGACCGATTTTGTTCCCTATTGACATTTTTTACTTTTTGTGATATAATATTCTTATAGAAATAAAAGAAGAAGTAAGAAATAAATAGGGGGAAAAGTATGGCTATTTTAGACAGATTTTTAAAGTTTTTAGGTTTTAGAAAAGAAGAAAAAAAGGAAAATAATTCGGGCGAGCGTGTCACAATCAATCGTTCGGCGCAACGCAAAGCGCAATTTGAGAAAGAACAACAGGCGAAGAAATTAGAGCAAGAACGACTTGAACAAGCGCGCGAGCAAGCAGAACTTAAAGCGCAAGCGGAGTTCGTAAAACAGCAAGCACAGTTGCAACACGCAAGACAAAAGCAAGCGCAAATCAAACAAGCCGAAATGCAGGCGGAAGCCGAGAATGCTAAAAAGTTTGCCGAAATCAAAAAGGCAAGTCAAGAGCGTAGTGAACGCGTGGAAGCGCAAGCACGCGCGACCACAACCGCGACTGCTAACAATTTTGCAGTAAATAAAGCGGCAAAGAATAGCGGGGAAGAAACAAGAGCGTTTACTTTGAGTGATGCCGAAAAAGTTTTGGCAAAGAGCGGAGTAAAAATAAGTGATGTTGACTACTACTCAAATGATGACGAAGAAAAACCATCATGGTGCAGGAATGTAGAGGATATCGAGCAAGAATACACAGTAATAAACGGCACTCCCGCATTTATTGTTTATGATGACTACGACACTCAACCTATTAAAGTCGCAAAGCAAACGGTAACATTTACCGAACAGACTAGCGCTAATAGTAAAAGCCGTTCGGTTGACACGCCGAAAGCAAACAAAGTATCAAAAAGCACTATTACTAAAACGATTAATCGACCAGTTGCAAACGCGCACAGTGCAGCGCGACCGATAAAGGTTGAAACATTAAAGAAAATGGTCGCGGAAGCGAGCGCTCGCAGTGCTGAAAACTCGAGCACCGAGAGAGCAAAAACGATTGATTTATCAACTGCCAACAAGCCGAGCGCGACACATACAAAAACGCTAATCATAAACGGCAAAAAGCAAACTTTTAGCATGCCTAATATCACAACTAAAACGGAAGAACGCGAACGCGCATAGCAAAGAAAAGTGCAAAAATTATCAATATTTAAGTGAAAAAGTGGAAAATTATTCGCAAAATAATTTTTCATTTTTTTATTTTTGTGTTAAAATTAGTATAATGGATTAGGAATTTTGTGCTTTAATAATTGTTAATTCAAGCGCAACGAAAAAATTTTTTGCGTAAAAGGGGTTTCAAATGGCTAAAAGTTATGATTCGAAAGATATTGTAGTGTTGGAGGGGTTAGATGCAGTGCGCATGCGCCCTGGTATGTATATAGGTACGACTGGCACAAAGGGACTACATCATCTGCTTTGGGAAATTGTCGACAACTCGGTCGATGAAATCGCAAACGGCTATGGCGACACAATTAAAGTTACTCTCGAAGAAGACGGCAGTGTGCAGGTCGAAGACAACGGGCGCGGTATTCCCGTAGACATTCACCCGCAAATGAAAGTGAGCGGTGTCGAGGTTGTTTTCACGCAGTTGCACGCTGGTGGTAAATTTAACAACGAAAACTACAATTTCTCGGGCGGTCTACATGGTGTCGGCGCATCGGTTACAAACGCGCTTTCGCGTTGGCTTACTGTTTCGGTTTTTCGTGATGGCTATGAATACGAAATGCAGTTTGAAAGCAAGGGCAGTGGCAGCAAAATCAAAAGCGGTATTCCCGTTTCGCCGCTTAAAAAAGTTGGCAAAACGGACAGAACGGGTACGCTCATTCGCTTTATGCCCGATGACCGCGTTTTCGAAGACATCGTTTTTGACCTAGACACAGTGTCGCGCAGGCTTCGTGAAATCGCTTTCCTAAATAAAGGTATTCGCATCATATTAGTTGATGAGAGAAAGTTGGAGAACGGCGAGCCTTTTACGCAGGTGTACAAATACGATGGCGGGCTTAGCGACTTTGTCAAATACCTAAACGAGAACAAGACTGTCGAGCATGCCACGCCCATTTATTTCGAAGCGAAAAGCGACCTTGTGCAACTCGCGTGCGCAATGCAATACACAAATTCGTATGTCGAGAACACTTTTAGTTATGTAAACAACATTCCAACCAGCGAGGGCGGAACTCACGAAGTCGGCTTAAAAAACGCGCTCACGCGCGCGTTTACAGAACTCGGCAAGCATGCAAATTTGATTAAGGACAAGGATATTTCGCTTACGGGTGAGGACTTCCGCGAGGGGCTAACCATAGTGCTTGCGATAAAGGCTAGGAATGTTCAATTCGAAGGGCAGACAAAAACCAAACTCGGCAACACCGAAATAAAGCCCGAAGTCGAGGCTCTGTGTTATCAAAAGTTAATGGAGTTTTTCGATAAGGGCGCGAATAAAAAAATACTTGAACTCGCTATCGACAAGGCGAAAAACGCCGCAAAAGTGCGCGAGGCTGCGCGCAAAGCAAAGGAAATCACGCGCGCGAAAAACAGTATTGAAAACAGCAATCTTGTCGGGAAATTGAGCAGTTGCTCGGGGCGCAAACCCGAACTAAACGAACTCTTTATCGTTGAGGGAGATTCGGCAGGTGGAAGTGCAAAAATGGCGCGCGACCGCTCATTCCAGGCGATTTTGCCACTGCGTGGTAAGCCACTCAATGCCGAGAAAAAGCGCATAGCTCAAGTTTTAGCGAACGAAGAAATCCGCACAATTATCAGCGCATTAGGCACGGGCATAGGGGAAGACTTTAACCTTTCGAACCTTAAATATCACAAGGTCATAATTTTGAGCGATGCCGACCAAGACGGTGCGCATATTCGCGCAATACTGCTTACTTTCTTCTTCCGTTATATGAAAGAACTCGTGCTAAACGGGCATGTTTATATAGGGCTGCCGCCACTTTATAAGGTGCAGAAGCGCGACCATATCGAATATGTTTACAGCGATGTCGAACTGCCCGAAGCAATCGAGCGTGTCGGAAAAGGGTATCAAATTCAGCGGTATAAGGGACTAGGTGAAATGAACCCCGAACAACTTTGGGACACGACCATGGACCCGAAAACGCGTTCGTTAATGCGAGTAACTCTCGAAGATGCAGCGAATGCCGAACTCATGATTACAACGCTTATGGGCGACAATATTGAAGCAAGGAAGCAGTATATTAGCGAGCATGCGAACTTCAATAAAGTCGATTCGTTTAAACCGACAAGCAATGCATAGCACGGTATTTGCTTCGTCGTTCGGTTATTTTCGACCGCTAGCGTATGTCATTATACGCGGCGCGCCCGAAAAAACCTACACTTCTCGCAACTACCGCACTCTGCATCTGCTCTCTTGTTTGAGCGAAAAAGGTCGATGACTTTAAACCGACAAGCAATGCATAGCATGGCATAAAAAATTTTGAATTAGGAATTTTGAATTTTGCCTTGGAGTACCTGCAAGGTACGGAAAGCCAGCCGCGTGTACAGAAAATAGCAAGAGAACGGCTCTCGGCTGCATGACCCAACGAAATAATGTAATAGTTATTGATTAAGGACAAAATTTCCAGCCACTTATACTGTTTGTTTTTACTCTACACAAGGAAATTTTTAATTACCTAAAATTTAGTTAGTTGATTAGTACTACTACACAAAATGTGTATAGGTGCTAATTAAATAATGCGCAAGCAAGCATTAATTCGAAAGATAGCGTAAATAATGAGTGGGTAGAAATTTCGGCAATATGAACTATACAAAGTGAATAGTTGGCACAATTCAAAATTCAAAATTCAAAATTAATATAAAATAAATTAGGTAAGTAATTTATGAAAAAAGAAGAAAAAGATGAAAAATTAAAAGACAAAAAAATAAACACGGGCGAGATTGCCGAGTCGGGCGGCATAATTGAGTGCGACATGGACGAAGTCCTGCACAACAGCATGATGCCGTACAGCGAGTTCGTAATTCTCGACCGCGCTCTGCCTCGTGTTGAGGACGGCTTAAAGCCCGTTCAACGCAGAATTTTGTATGCGATGATGGAACTCGGACTCGAGCCTGACAAACCCTTTAAAAAGTCCGCGAGAATTGTCGGTGAGTGTCTAGGTAAGTACCACCCGCACGGTGATACTTCGGTCTATGATGCCATGGTTCGTATGGCGCAACCGCACAACATGCGCGAAATTTTGATTCAAGGGCACGGCAATTTCGGTAGTACTGACGGCGACTCAGCCGCTGCTATGCGTTATACAGAAGCAAGGCTCGCGCCTCTTGCTCTCGAACTTTTGCGCGATTTGGACAAGGACACAGTCCGCTGGAGTTTGAACTTTGACGACTCCTTAAAAGAGCCCGACATGCTCCCTGGGCGTTTTCCGAATTTGCTCGTGAACGGTGCAAGCGGTATTGCCGTAGGTCTTGCGACAAATATCCCGCCACACAATTTGGCGGAAGTAATCGACGGCGTAGTCGCCTATATCGATAACCCGAAAATCACGCTAAAACAAATGATGAAAATCATCAAAGGCCCCGACTTTCCAACGGGCGCGTTGATGACTACTGACGAACTCGAAAAAGCGTACGAAACGGGTAAGGGCAAAATCATGATGTACGCCCGCTACCATATCGAAGAAGGCAAAAACGACAAGAAAAATATCGTCATAACCGAACTGCCGTATCAGGTCAACAAGGCGAAACTGCTCCAAAACATCGTTGAACTTAGCGAAGAAAAGAACGGGGGAGTGCTCTCAAACATCGCAGAAGTGCGCGACGAGTCCGATAGACAAGGTATGCGCGCCGTGATTACCATTAAAAAAGAGGGCAATGTAAACGCCATTATCGACAACCTGCTAAAAAGCACGGACATGAAATGCTCGTTCGCTATCAACATGGTTGCAATCGCAAACGGCAAACCGAAAACGCTCGGGCTCATGGAAATAATTAGTTATTATGTCGAGTACCAGCGCGAAATTATCGTACGCCGCAGCAAGCACGACCTCGAAATCGCGAAAGAGCGCAGCCACATTTTAGAGGGACTGCTAATTGCGATTAAGAATATAGACGAAGTCGTCAAAATCATCAAAAAAGCCGTGTCGACAGCCGATGCAAAGATGAAACTAAAAGAGCGTTTTGTCCTTTCCGAAAGGCAGGCGCAAGCAATTCTTGACATGCGCCTTGCAAGGCTTACTCATCTCGAAGTAAACAAAATTACAGACGAGTTGAAAGAACTCAAAATCTTAATCGACAAACTCACCGCGATAATTAAAAGTACCGCGCTTCAATACCAGACGGTAAAAGATGAAATTCTCGAAATCAAGAAGAAATATAAAAACCCGCGCCGTACTCAAATTCTCGGGAAAGAGGAGAAAATCGAGGTCGAAACCGTCAAAGTCGATGTCGCAACTCCTGTCGTTCTCGGTCTTACCGCCGAGGGAAACCTGAAAAATATCGATGCGAAAACTTATTCGGCAGCGCAAAAAGACTTTAAGGACGGCGCGCCGCTCTCCATGGTGCACACCATCGTTTTGCACACAAAATCAGATGCCGACATTTTGGCATTCACGAGTGCGGGTTTCTGTATCCGCTTTAATATGGCGGACTTAAAGCCGAATAAATTCCGCGACAAAGGCACTTCGCCACGCGAGATTTTCAACGACTTTGCCATGAACGAAAGCATTGTCGCGCTGATTCCCGCCGAGTTTCTCGAGGACGAAAAGCGAAATCTCTTGTTCTTTACGCGCTCGGGCATGGTCAAGAAAACCGCGTTTATCGAATATAACACCGTGAAAAGTTACATTCAAGCCGTAAAAGTAAAAGATGACGATACCGTAATTAAAGTAGAATTTGATGTCGACGGCCACGACATGATTTTTGCAACGGCGTACGGGCAAGTGCTCTTTGCGACAAAAGACGATATCCCTATTCAAGGGCGAATTTCGGGCGGTGTCAAGGGTGTGAACTTGTACGAAGGCGACTATGTCGTCTGCGCTGGACTTACTGCTGATGAGGGCGAAATGGTAGTAATTACCGAGCACGCAGTCGCAAAACGCGTCATACTTGCGCAAATTGATAAACTGCCACGCTACCGTAAAGGCGTAAGATTGATACTTCTTAACAAAGAAGACAAAATCACTTTCGCAACCTGCATAACAAACCCCGCAGACCTAGTACTTGTTACAAAGAACGAAAATGTTGGTCTAAACAGCGAAAAGATTGACATAATACCGCGCGAGAAGAAGGGCAACCCATTAAAGAAAATCGACTATGTAAAAACTGGCTACAAAATCGAACGCTAGCAAATAAATGATAAAATTAAGGAGCGAATGCCCCTTGATTTTTTTATTTTTTATGATAAAATAAGTAATAAAGAATAGTGCGGTTTTTAGTATTAAGTTTGCGTGCGCAAAGCAGTATTATATACTATAAAGAAATTAAAAGCAAAAATGGAACAAAAATGAAAGAAAATTTAAAAAATAAAATTGATAGTCTAGTCGCAAGTAATGTCCTTTATAGCGGTGAAAAGTTTTATATAACGCCAGATATGACACTGCATATAAATGGCGGCGTAAAGGAAATTCGTGCTGACGATTTGAAAAATATCGATTTTGGTTTAAAGTGGCAAATACAAAATATCGTTTTGCCGAACTCGCTAAAAAGTATCGGCAATCGCGCTTTTTCGGGGTATGCAAATGTTGAGAGTATAGCGCTACCTATAAGCATCGAGAGTTTAGGCTTCCGCTCTTTTGCGGGGTGCTTAAATCTTAAAAACATAAATATTCCTTATAAAATTAGCGAAATTCCCGAAGAGTGTTTTGATACCTGCCAAAGTCTTACGAACATCGAAATGAGTAACTGCTTGCTTAATTCAATAGGGAAACACGCCTTTCGCGGTTGCTCCGCTCTCGAAAAATTTACTTGCCCCGATAGCCTTGCTGTTTTAGAAGACGGAGTTTTTAAAGACTGCTCGAGTTTAAAAGAACTCCATTTAAACGATAACTTAAAATTAATGATGAGAGGAAATCTTGACGGCACGCAAGTTCGCGAACTTTATTTGCCTGACAGCATGTTTGCTTTTGATAATGGTGGAGTGCCGTTGCCACCGCTTGATAAAATTTCATTTTCTCCGCGTTTTACCATTCACGCAAACATTTACGAAATGGGGCTCGATGCGGTAAAGACACTTGAAGTTCGTTACAAGGACAAAATAATAACACTTAAACTTGACGAAGTGTCTCACGATGACTTTCGCGTTTTGGCGACTGGTCGCAAAAAGGGCTTTTCTTACTATTATAAGGGCAAGGTCTATCTTGCGGGAAAGGAAAATGAACTAATAGTTTTGACTTGTGATGAAATTCGCAAGCACATCACAAAACAAAATGAACTTAATAAATTAGGCGATAAATTTTATCCATATTTGCCAGACTGGTTTGCTGGGCATAAATTTGTCCCGCATTATACCGTGGTCGAGGGAATGCCTCGCGAAGAAATTCCGCTTTTTTACAAAGATAACAACGCTAAAAATTGGAGCGAGATTTATCTTTTGGCAGGCATGAAAACAGATGAAGGGAAGGGCTCGCTCTTTGGACTTGCGCACGCCTTGGGCGTTTTCAGCCCTGACGGAAAGGAAAGTAAAAGGGCGACAGAGTTTATTAAAAAGTATGTTTTAAAAGAGTATACCGAAAATCAAATTCACATGATGTTCAATTTTGATTCGGCAAAAACTCCATATAATCCCGAATTTGCAAAATTTTTTATGCTTTATTTCCCTGATGACCCGCAATTTTTGATATATGAAGGACTCGACTGGCGCGACCGTGTCGACTTACTCAATGCGGTGCACGACACTTTTACTGAAATTCAAAAAGCGTTTCCAAATAAAAAGGTGATAACCCGTCAAGATAATGACCGCTTAACTCCCGAAATAGTTGTGAATTTCAAAGTCGGTACAGATTACGAAAATATCAACGACCAAAACCGCGATTTATCAACTCTTATGGCTAAATTTGGATATTCACAACTTGCCTTTGATAAAGTGTCCGAATGGTTTAAAAAAGGGTGCGCACTCACGCCTGATAAAATTACTTTAAGAATTGCTCGCGACCCGCTTAATGAAAGTTTTATTATGCATAATACTATGCATAGTACCGCGCAAAATACCGAAAATTCTGCGCAAAACGGCGAAAATTCGACGAATTTAGAAAATTCACAGCAAATTTCTGCAAGTTGTAGCAATACTCAACAAAAGCAAGCAGATAGCACAAGTGTTTTACACAAGCCGACAAAAAAAGACATTTTTGATATTATTTCAAATGCTGCCGTGCCAGTTAGATATGAGTTTCTTGAAAAGACCGACCCGCTCGGTGCTGTTCTCGGCGACATTACAAACTGTTGCCAGCGCTTTGGAAGTTCAGGCGAAAAATGTGTCGAATACGGAATGTCAAGAGGAAATTCGGGGTTCGTAATTTTTTCAAAAGGCGAACATGTTTTAGGGCAAGCGTGGATTTGGTATGATGAACAAGCCAAACAAGTTACACTTGATAATATCGAAGTGCCTTCGTCAGTTTTGAATATTGTTAAAGATTATGAATGTTTGCAGCACGAAATTGTGGAGTGTCTAGAAAGACTCGGGCAGGGAATTTTAGACGAAATGAACAAAGACAAGTTTAAAGTTTCTTGCGTTACAATCGGTTTAGGATATAATGATTTCAATAAGTTTTTGAATGAGCGTTATATAGAAGTCGAAAATCCTACAACGCTGAGTGATTACTTAGGATACACAGATGCAAAACGACAATACTTACTCGCGAAAAGCGAAAAAATGCATACTTTTAATAAAGAACAAGGGGAAACGACACAAAACAATAAAAAAGAACAAGAAAATACAAAAATTAACAAAAAAGAACACGAAACAACAATGTTGAATTAAAAATAACAAGAAACAACAAAATCAATCTAAAAATAACAAGAAACAACAATAAAGAACAAGAAAGAACAAGAAGTAACAAGAAACAACAAGTTAAAACAAGAGATAACAGGAAAGAACAAAAAACAACAATTTTAGTATAAAAATAACAAATAAAAACAAAAAATAACAAGAAGTGGCAAAAAACACTAATATTAATGAACTTATAGAATAAACCGCATGTGCGGTTTTTCTTTTTCGAAAAAGTAAATTTTCTCCTATTCAAGAAAGAAATATTTTAGTTATATCTTTTCTTTTACGAAAAAGTGAACCTTTTAATCATGCAATTTTTGTTATATTTCATTTTTTATAAGAATATATTTTGATAAGCAAAGTCAAAATCGACACGAGCATTTACTTTCAATCGACAAATAATTTTAATTTTCGAAAAATTTCATTATTTTATTACCGAATTTCTACTGGTGCGCTCTGTCGAGTATTTGCTAAACTAATTTGTGTGAGGAAGTATGAAGTTTCTTGTTATAAAACGGACTGTAATTTGGTCGGCATTTATGTTTATCGTTCTTTGCGCGGTTTTAGCAATTCCGCTCGGCGAAAACTCAATGTCTGCCGTCTTCTTTGGGGACAATTTACGCAAAATTCCTGTCTATAATGTGGATACAACAGAGAAAAAAGTCGCTATTTCCTTTGATGCCGCGTGGGGCGCAGACAAAACAGAGCAAATCATGGAAATTCTCGATGAATATGATGTGAACGCGACTTTCTTTTTGGTCGGGTTCTGGGCGGAAAAATACCCCGATTTAGTTAAAAAAATACACGAGAACGGCTACGAAATAGGTACTCACAGTAATACGCACCCCGATTTAACAAAACTTTCAAACGAGCAAATTCGCCTTGAACTCACGACTTCGATTGAAGCGATTAATACCGCAGTCGGTTCCGATGTCGGTGTTAAGCTTTTTCGCGCGCCATACGGGGCGTACAATAATTCGGTGATTGAGGCGGCGGAAGATTTAGGACTGCAAACAATTCAGTGGAATGTTGATTCGCTCGACTGGAAAGGAATTTCAGGCGCAGAAATAACAGAACGCATTATGACGCGCGTGTCGGCGGGCTCGATAATTTTGTGTCATAATAATTCTGACCACATTCTTGATGCTTTGCCTGTTGTTCTTGACCGTTTGAAGATGCAGGGGTACACGGTTTGCAGTATCGGTGAAATTGTTTACACTGAAAATTATACGATTGACCGTGCGGGCGTGCAACATTCCGCATAAATGACGATGTAAAAAGTTATAAATCTGTCTATGCGGATATTAGTTACTCTTTGTTTTGCGCGTAAAAAATTTTAATAAAAACGCAGATTTTCGCAAAAATCAAACAAAAAAGTGCAAAAAAGTGACAAAAAAGGTGTAAAAACACCAAAATCAAACAAAAAAGTGCAAAAAAACATAAACAATAAAAAGTGCGAAAATCAATAAAAGGTGCAAAACACAAAAAAATTAAATAAAAAAGTAAAAAAACAGGAGAAAATTATTATGAGTTTTGAATTTAATAACAACAGAGTTTACCTTTGCGGCAAGGTGGTTAGTGAGCCGCAGTTCAGCCACGAGGTTTACGGTGAAGGCTTTTATGACATTAATTTGCAAGTCGATAGATTGTCCGAGCAGTTTGATGTAATTCCCGTAACGGTTTCCGAAAGACTTTTTAAAGAAAATTCGCTAAAAATAGGGAATACTCTCGCAATTTACGGGCAGTTCCGCAGTTATAACAAATTTGTCGATGGTAAAAGTAAGTTAATGCTCACGGTTTTTGTACGGGAAATCGTTGAGCCGTTGTCACACCAAAACAGCAATATTATCGAACTTACGGGCTATATCTGTAAGCCCCCTATTTATCGCACAACCCCTTTTAAGCGCGAAATTTGTGACTGCTTGCTTGCGGTAAATCGCGCGTATAATAAATCGGACTATCTTCCATGCATAGCATGGGGCAGAAATGCGCGTTTTGTGAGTGGGCTCGCCGTTGGCGAAAAACTCTATCTCACAGGGCGTATTCAAAGTAGGGTATATCAAAAGCGCCTTGACGATGACACAATCGTTGACCGCACTGCTTACGAAGTGTCTGTAAGCAAAGTGTCTGATGAGGACAATTTGCAGTATGTTTTGAAACTTGATGATGACGAAAGTCTTCCTGTCGAACTAGGGGCTAGGAATTAAGTGATAGTATACAACATGTAGTGTATTATGTATGTGAATAACACACAAGATATAGAGTATTCAAACAAAAGGTGCAGAGTGTTTAAACAACAATTAAACAACAAAAAATATAAAATTAAACAACAAAAAATATAAAGACATATAAAATAAACACTAGATACAATGTATTTAAAAACAATATATTAAATATTTAAACACTTGTTAAGGTACCATGACACTTTTAGTGTCACGGTACTTTTTATTATCATGTATCCGTTATCAAATGTTAGGTCGTATAGTTTATTCGACAAAAATCTTTGTGTTAGGTTGTATACTTTTATTCGACAAAAATCTTTGTGTACGGTCAATATTATTCGAAAAATATTGACATTTTATTTGAAATTTGGTACAATATATCTATAAAGATATAGAAAAAAGGGGAGATTTTTGTTATGGCTCAACCTACACAAAATCAAAATGTAGACAGAGATGCAGTAAATGCTGCAAACCAAAATGACAGAACAAATAGAGCAAGAAATGCTGCAGCCGAAGCAGCAAGTAATTTCGGTCGTGCGTTCACCGAAACTGGTCGTGGTATCGTTCAAGCGGGCAGCGACTTTATCAGTCAAATAGTGCCTTTCGGTACCCGCGAAGTTCAAGTAAGCGTGGCTGGTCGACTTGATGACAGTGATAAGCGTTGGCTTTTTAGAATAGAGTTTAATCCAAACACTCTTTCAATTCGTGAGGGGTATGCGGCAAATGCAAAGCACTTGCGTGCGGTGCGTTTTTCGCCTGAATTTACTGAAATTCCAGCAAGCGCTTTTATAGGATGTGAAAAACTTACTGATGTAGATTTTGCAACGCTTGTAAATCTTACTTCAATAGGTGCAAATGCCTTTAACGGAACTGGTATTCGCAATCTTCCGCTTGACCAACTAAACAATGTTACATATATCGGTGCGGGCGCTTTTCAAGATTGTCGCAATTTTAAGCATCTTAACTTTGATGAAAACTGTGAACTTCGCGTAATCGGCGACTACGCTTTTGCTGGTTGTAAGAATTTAACCGACCAGCGCCGCGCGTTCTTTGGTGGCCGTGGAGATTTCACAATTCCGCCAAAGGTTGAAGAACTCGGCACAGGGTGCTTTGCTAGTTGTCGCAAGATTAAAAGCCTTGAAATCGGCCCTAATGTAAAGACGATTAAAGGTAACCCGTTTGTTTCTCCTGACATGAAAAAGGAAGATGGTTCGCTCAGCCTTCGTTCGCGTTGGCACTTGTGGAGAACGAAAATTAATGTTCCAGGGGTGGACAAGCCATTAAAAGCGAAAGAATTTGTTGAGATGACGACCGACCTTAACGGGCTTCGCCACATCAAGACTACAAAATATCACTACATTCAACTGCCAGACGGCACATACAGACAAGAGCATGTTAGTGATTACGAAAAATATTTGGAAGAACAGGCTAGCATTATTAATAATCACCAACTTTCTCGTGAAGAAATTAGCGCTTACTTTGCACAAGCATACGGCTGGAACATTGCGCCCGAGCAAATTCCCGAATCAATTATCGTAAATCTTATGAATGGACTTAACCAGCCCGTTACGAACAACGGAGTTTCTCAAACAATCGACCCGAAAGTTATTAAAGAATTTGGCGTAAAATACCAAATCGAACAAGAAAAAGCCGCAGCAAATGCTGCTGGTCAAATGGGTAAACAAATGGCTGAAAATCTTGAAAAATCTGGCTTTGTTGGGGCTTATCAGCAAGGACTTGATGAGCGAACCACCACAGAGCAGGCGACAGCCGAGCAAATGGCAGAAGCTTTCTATAATGCAGGGCAGGCACTTTCTCCGAGTGAGCAAGAAGAAGAAAAAGCGCCAGAAACCCGCCTTGTGGATAAAGGCGACCCTGTTATTCGCGTAGACCAAGAAGCTGAAGCTGTAGCAGATGCTCCTGCTGAAACGCAAACATTAGAGGAAGACAAGACCCGTTCATTTATAGAAACCGCTCATGAAGGTGGTCAATTGACGGCGGAAGAAAAGGCTTATGCTGATTGGCAAAATGGCGATGGTAGTCAGGTTGATTATTTAGATGAAAGTACTGTAGAAGATTTCTTAGAAGAAGATAGAATTGCTGAAAAATTAGCCAAAGGCGCAGAGCTAACTGATGATGAAAAGAAATTTTATAACATGATGGAAGATAGACGCCTTAGAACAAACATGTTAAATCAGAGTAAGGAAAAACAAGGTATGTTTGACCAGCAAACCAGGGATGTTTATGAAGAACTTTCTCCAGATGCTGTTAAATATGTGAAAAACCAGTATGGAATTAGTGCGGCTCCAAATAAAATTCATGAGGCAGCCGCAGTAAATGACGAGAGTACGCGCGGTAGATAAAAAATAATTCAAATAGTAGAAAATAAATTAATGATAAAAACCGAGATATAGGAAAACTCGGTTTTTATGCTTTTATTTTCTTATGATATTCAAAAACTGTGCGCAAACTGACTTTTCCACACAGAGCGGGGGAGTTATTAGAAACTTTTCAACAAGTTATGCACAATTTTGCTGGCTTTTTAAACAACTTTTCCACATAAAAAAGAACGGATAAAAAAGTTCCGTTCTTTTCTTTTTTTGTGCTGGTTTTATTCTACGAATAAAAGTTCAAAAATATTCGCAAAAAAATATCTAATTTGACACCCAAAAATTAGCAAATTCCTAAATTTTCGCCGACTTTTCCACAGCACCTACTATATATTATTAAGTTAAATAAAATTTAAAAATATATTTTATTCCTTTCTCTTTTTGCGATTGATATTGATAACTATCGCAACGACAATTGCAACGACAATCGACACGCACATTAGCACAATTCCAACAATTTGAGTTGCATTCAGCGAGCCATCGTTAAGGAGCGAGCGCTCAATATACCCGCGCGCCACATCAATCACATCGCCATTTTCATCAAAAATTTGATATTGAATATATGAAATTCCGTCTTTTGTATCGAGAATTGCCACAAGCGCGCCCTTTTCAAGCGTGCCACTTTCGATGCTCAATTCGGCATCTTCGTATACGCTTGCATCAGCGCGCAAAATCGTGTTGTATACGACTATATTATCAATCGAATTATCGTAAATCGTGCCAACTACTGTGCGGCTGTCAATGTAATAAATGTTGTCATCACCCGAAAGTTGCACTGCATAAAACGCTGCACCGCTCGCATCTGTTGGGTAAATAGGCGCGGAAACAATCTCAACAATATCACCGCGACCGACTTTTGAAAGTCCGTCTTTGTAACTGTCATTTAAAGCAACGCTATTTGGCAAGTTGTATAATTTCGTGCTGTTTACAATGACTTTCGCTTGTGAAAATTCTAAACTTTGATTTGGCGCGAGCGCGCTTTCATCTTTTAAAATATACCCCGCAGACCAGCCCGCAGTGTTGCCAAAATTCGTGTCCAAAACACAGTAGTAGTCGCTGTCCTCATCATTTAAAACTAGGAGTGAGTGGCTTTCGCTGTACTCAAAAATCGCAGTTTTTAGGCTCTTATATAAATATAGTTTCGCGCCCGCATCGACATTCAAAACCGAAACAATCTCGGTGCTGGGTGCAATTTCGTTTAAGTCAAAAGGCAGGGGCTCGGTCTTATAAGAAGTGATAAAAGTCGTTCCGTCATCATTCAAAATTGAAACCTCAAAAGCGCGCGTTCCGTCAGTTAAGTACGCAACTCCATTCACGAAATCAATCGAAATATTGACAAAATTCGCCAAATTTTCGCTATTTTCGTTCAAATTTAATGAATTTTCACCAAAATTGTATACATTTCCCGAAACATCGACCGCGATTTCGGTTACTACAACGGGCGCAGTCGCAACCGAAGAACTCTCGCCATTCTCTGCCACGCGGAAAATCTCGCTATCAATGCTGTACCAAATTTCGCTGCCGTCTTCACTCACATAAAAACCGCCGCCAGCGTATGCATCGCCTATAACATCGGCATAGTAATTTAAGCGGTATGCGGTCGTGCTATCTTGAGTGATTACTTCAATTTTGCCGATGAATGACGAGAAAATTACAAAAATTTCGCCTTTCTCGCTGACTGCTATTTTTTTAGCGCCGTCTGGCAAACGAATAGGGTCGACAGAACTCGTCGAATAGTATTCAGTAATGCTCGCGGGGTTGGTGTCGCTGATTTCTTGCGTTGTGTCGAGAATGTAAAGGTAAAGTCCTGCCTTTGAAAAAATTATTTTATTTTCACAAACCGCGAAATCATCAATCGCGCCTTCGGTGTTTTGGTAAAGAACGGTCGGTTCGGTTATCGTGCTTTCAAAAACGATTGTGTTTAGATTTGTTGCATTGTAATTTGGGGCGTTTGTGGCAACGCTGTTATGATTTCCACTTGTTGCGCTCGGCATATTTTTAGTATTTTCCGAATTGTTGATTTCGTCTGCGTTGCCGTTTTCATTCGTGCCGACTTCGGCATTTTGGCTACTTTCGTCATTCGCAACAGGCAGGGCAATTATATAACTTCCGTCAGTCGCGTACAAAACGCCCTTTGAGTAGTAAATGTCAGTCACACTTGAAAGGGTTACATTGCCCGCAGTCAGTGGAATTTCGTTTGTTGTTGTAGAACGCGTATTTGATATAACTCCCGAATTGCCAGCAAAAAGAGTGCTTTCGGCGGTCGAAAATTCATTAAGTGAGACCGAACTATTCGTATTTGTTGCATTTCCAAAAGGTGAGTTGCTAATTAGATTAGTGTTTGTAGCGCCCGAACTGTTCGTAAAACTCGAAAAATCAGCCGAAGTGCTTTTCATTTTCAAATTCGCGATGTTCGAATTTGCCGAAATGCTTTGCGTTTTCAAATTTGCGTTGCTCGAACTTAAAGATAAATTAAATACGGTTTGCAGCGCGAAAAAGGGGAGTGCAAAAGCGATGACTCCGAGCAGTATAGTTATGACAAAAATCGAAGTTTTGGTTTTCATAAGTACTCCTTAAATGCGAGCGGTCGTAAAAGTGCGGGCGAGAATAAAGACAATATTACATTTATAGTATAGCACAAATGAACTGAATAGTAAAAACAAAAACCGTCAAAAAAAGAAAAAGTTTTATTACCCGAAAAGAAAAAAGTTTTATCGCCAAAAAAATTTTTAAAAAATTTAAGATTTTTCGAATTGTTGACAATACGGTGTCAACAATTATGTGATATAATGTGTTCGAACAAATGTTCTAAAACTCAAAACAAAAAAGGAGTAAGTTATGAAAAAATTAATCTGGGGTAGAACGATTTTTGAGGCGTATCGGCACTTGAAAAGAGTTGTGGACTATGTCGACAAACTCGTGCTTGAAAGTTGTTCTGCATATTCCTATCTACAAATTTACGAAGGCAAGAACACGCTCGAACAAATGGAGGCGGTTACCGATTTAATCATGCACAAAAAGCGCCTAGTGGTTTTGAAAAAGTTAATTGAAAATGCGGTTAAACTTCTTGAACCGAATGATGCAAAACTTTTGGTGCGTAGGTATTTTGATAATGTCCCGACAACACAAATCGCAAAAGAGCAGAATACGACTCGTGCGGTGTTGCGTTCGAAATTCAAAAATGCCTTGCTTCACGCTATGGACAAAATCGAGGAGTTAGGGTATCCGCTCGAAACCCTCGAAGAACTTTTAAAAAATGAAGGTTGGATAATCGGCATTTATAATGAAATAGTGGAGAAGCGAAAGAGCGCAAAATTAAAGAAAATTCCGCTTCAAAAAACTACAAGATTAGAACGCTTGATAAATTCAATACCAAACTACAAGATAAGTTAATAGCGTGAAATCATATGCATAGTACCTAAAATTCGCGTAAAAAACGCAAATTTTTGTCAAATTTTGTAAAATACAAGTAGATTTATAGTCTTTACATAAATTTTTAGATGCTTAATATTTAAAATTTTACTTAATAATCGAACTTTATAAATTGTAAAAAAGCGAAACAAAAGCGCTATTCATAAACGACAAAAAGTGGCACGCCCTAAAAATCAAATTCGTCTTTGTCTGTTTTCTCGGGAATTGAAAGTTTGTTTAAATTTGCAATTTGCCTTTTTGCAGCGCGCTGATGACGGCGTTTGCTCGGTTTGAGAACGAGAAGTAAAAGAATTAGCGCGGGAATAGTCAAACCGATTATTAGCCAAATGCTAGTGCTGTTTTGCAATTCGGGTGCGATGACACCATCGCCGTTTACTTCGGTGCTCGGCTCCATGTCGACAACTTCGGTGTTTTCGGGTGTTTCGACAAGGTTTTGAGTAAGCGGGGCATAAACATAGCCCGTCAAGATTCCCTGTTCGAAACTTGTATAACGGCAGTAGTACCAAATGTTACTTAATTCGGGGTTCGCTTGCTCGCCTTCAATCGCACCGAAAAATTCAATGTCGGTCGCATTAAAAGGAATTGTGCCGATATACTCGCTTTGTGTCGTTGGTTTGGAGCGTAAAACTAGGTTGGCAATTCCTTGAACAGAAAAAGTCTGCCCGACAGCGTACGGAGTTACAGGAGTAGAGTAAACGCGTTCGACATTGTCCGCTAGCACATAACCCGTAAAATCGCGGTAGGTTACATTCAAAAATAACTCATCGTATGCGCCGTTAAATTTAACAAAATAGGTAGTAGGCAGGCGGAAATATACATTACTGCTTTCGTTGCTTTCAAGTGGTGTGCGGTAAAGAATTGTGTTTTCGCCTATAATTCGGTAGTAAATTTCGCCATTTTCGGCAGTTTTTGGCGTATTATGCATAGTTGTGTCATTATTAAAATTACTGTGCATAGTATTGCCGAAATTTAAACAATTTTGCGTAATATTGTCACAATTTGCAGTATTATGCATGATGTCATATTGATTTGTAGTATTATGCATATTTGTGTTGTAACTTGCAGTATTATGCATGACGGTGCTGGTGGCTGACAAGTTGATTAGCGAAAGAGCGCTTGCGTTTTTGTTGTTTGTCATTTTTGTTGTTGTCGTGTCGTCGCGAATTATTTCGATAGTTGTGCTGTAATTGTTCGAGATAAAAGACTGGCTCGAAAAAATACATACAATTACTAGGGCGCACAGCGTGGCACTCAAAATTTTAGAAAGTGGAAATTGCATAGATTTACGCATATTAAAAACTCCTAAACAAATTTTACCAAAATTAGTATTAAAACTATATATAAAATTATTGTGTTTTTTACAATTTTTAAACATATTGATGACGAAATATAAAATAATATCACTTTTTACAAAAAATCGGGGTTTTTTGAATGGAAATAGAGAGTTTAAAAAAGTTGATGTTAATTGATAACGAATTAAAACGGCGAAAAAAGAACGACAAGTTATCAAGTTATAACACAAAAAAAGTACACAAAAAACAAATGGAATTTCACAAGTGCCAAAAGCGAAATCGCTGGGTGTTCGGCGGAAATCGAAGCGGAAAATCGCAATGTGGTGCGGTCGAAACCGTTTGGCTGGCGCGCGGAATACACCCGTACCGCGAAAATAAAACTTGTGAAGGCTGGGTGGTTTCGTTAACTCAACAAGTACAGCGCGATGTTGCGCAAAGAAAAATTTTATACTATTTAAACCCCGACTGGATAGTCGATATTGTCATGCTGAACGGCAGAAAGGACTTTGCCGAAAATGGCGTGATTGATTACATTTTGGTAAAAAATGTGTTTGGCGAGATTAGCAAAATAGGCTTTAAGACTTGCGACCAGGGGCGCGAGAAATTTCAAGGTACGAGCCTTGATTTTGTGTGGTTTGACGAAGAGCCACCCTTTGACATTTACCTTGAATGTCGTATGCGCGTGCTTGACCGTTGCGGAATAATTTTCGGCACAATGACCCCACTAAAAGGTCTTACATGGGTGTACGACAAAATTTATTTAAACTCCGCGAATGATAACGATGTTTGGTACATTGAAATGGAGTGGGCGGATAATCCGTATTTGAGTAAAAACGAAATTGCAACACTTTCGGCGACTTTGAGTGCCGACGAGTTGGAAAGCAGACGGTACGGAAAATTCACCGCGCACGGCGGGTTAGTTTATAGCGAATTTGATGCAAATGTAAATGTGATTGAACCTTTTACCGTTCCGCACGAGTGGTACGATAATATTTCAATCGACCCAGGGCTACATAACCCGTTGAGTGCTCACTGGTACGCTGTCGACTTTGACGGCAATGTCTATGTAATTGCCGAGCATTACGAAGCGGGGCAAACAATCGAGCATCACGCATCGTGCATTTTGAAAAAATGCGAGCAACTCGGTTGGAAGCGCGGTTTTGACGGAAAAATTTCGGCATTAATTGATTCCGCAGCAAATCAAAAAACGCTCGCCAGCCCGAAAAGTGTCAGCGAACTTTTTCTCGATTACGGCATAAATGTCAACACAAATGTGAATAAAGATTTGTTTTCTGGTATTTCGCGCGTAAAAAGTTACCTAAAAAATGCGAAAGGCGAAAGCAAACTGTTTATTTTTTCGACTTGCGTAAATATGCTCCGCGAGATAAAAGGCTACTTTTGGGGAGATGCCGATGCACCCGTAAAAAAAGACGACCACGCCATGGACGAACTCCGCTATTACATAATGTCGCGCCCCGATGCTCACTCGCCAGAAAAAGAAACGCCGACTACCATTCAACTCCATAAGGACAAACTTATTTCACGAAACCGCCGTGCTCTCCTAAATCAAATGCGAAGGGGGTGGGGAATGTGAGTAAAAAAGTCGAAAAAGTGAATGAAAATATCGAAAAAGTAGGCGAAAAAGTCGAAAAAACGCGTAAAAATGCCGAAAATTTTAATGATTTTGAAAAATCAAAGCAAAATTGTTTCGAGCAAACAGGTTGCGACAGCAAAAAAACGGAAATTGAAAAGTCGCTTTTTAAACGAGCAATGGGGTATACGGTTGACGAAATTGTCGAGGAGTACGCAACCGTCGATGACGAGTTAAAACTCGTAAAAAAGAAAATTACCAAAAAACATGTTCCCCCCGACATTAGCGCAGCGCGTGAGTTGTTGGAAAATTCGAAAGACGAATTTGAGTATTTAAAATCGCTCAATGATAATGAATTACTCGAACTGCGCGATAAAATTCTCGCCGAAGTGCTAAAAGAAAAGCCATGATACTTTTAGTATCAAGGAACTTATACACAAAAAAGTAAGTTGTTTTTTTAGGAACAAGTAGTTTTTTGGGGAGCAAGTAGTTTTTAGTAGTAAGCTGTTTTTTAGGAGCGTAAAAGTGGTAGTCAGTAAAAAAGTACGGCGAAAAAAGTGTTCTGGAAGTCCAGACTGCTTGAGCGTTGCCGAGTTTAATATCAAATTCAGTAAATATAGTGTGAATTTGTGTGCAAATTGCATGCAAAATTTAATGAACGAACTAAATAAAATTACCGTGCCGAAAGGCACAAAAAGCAAATTTAACCTTAAGACTACAAACAATCTATAATTTAAAAGGGAGTTAAAATGCAGAACAAACCAAAAATTCAAAAATCAAAAGAAACACTCGAAAAAGAACTCGTGTCATCAGTTCGCGAGGACTTTGAGCGCAGACAAGAGGAGCGCCGACCTTTTGATGCGCAGTGGCAACTCAACATTAACTTTGTGATGGGCAATCAATATTGCGGTATCGGTGCGAATGACACGCTCGACGATTTCGACAAGCAGTACTTTTGGCAAGAGCGCGAAGTCTATAATCACATTGCGCCCCTTGTCGAAACTCGACTTTCAAAACTCGCTCGTGTCCGCCCGACGATGACGGTGCTTCCTGCAAGTAGCGATGAAAACGACATGGCGAGCGCGCGAGTTTGCAAAGACATTTTGCAGTCTTTAAGTAACAAACTCGAACTCAGCGAATTAGTTTCGCAAGCAACTCAATGGAGCGAAATTTGCGGTACGGCTTTTTACAAAATAGTTTGGAACGACAATTCGGGCGCGCTTTTGGGGTTGACAACGATGGGCGAGCGAATTTATGAAGGCGATGTCGACATTATGGTATGTTCGCCTTTCGAGATTTACCCCGACAGCAACTCCTGTGAAAATTTGGAGCAGTGCCGCAGCATTATTCACGCCCGCGCGTACTCGGTCGACACAATCAAAAAGCAGTACGGTGTCGAGGTCAAGGGTGAGGATATCGACACCTATAATCTTGCAAACTCACAAGTCGCAGGCGGGCTGGGGTATACTTCGAAATCTGCGAAAATGACAAAGACAACAAAACACAATCAAGCCCTTGTCATCGAGCGCTATGAAATGCCGAACGCCGACCATCCAGATGGCAGGCTTGTAATAATCGCAGGCGAAAAACTTTTGTACGACGGAATTTTGCCATACAAAAACATGCAAAACGGCGACCGCGGTTTTCCTTTTGTGCGCCAAATCAGCATTCCGCAACCTTCATTATTCTGGGGGACGAGCATTGTAGAGCGCCTAATTCCTATCCAGCGCGCATATAACGCGGTCAAAAATCGCAAGCACGAATTTTTAAACAGGCTTTGCATGGGGGTAGTGAGTGTAGAGGACGGCTCAATCGATGTTGAAAATCTCGAAGAAGAAGGGCTCAGCCCCGGGAAAATTTTGATTTATCGTCAAGGTTCGCGCGCCCCCGAAATTCTTTCGAGCGCGTCACTGCCTGTCGACTTTCGCGATGAAGAAGCGCGCCTGCTCGACGAATTTTTGAATGTCAGCGGAGTTAGCGATATTTTCACTTCGAACGGCGCATCACTTGTAAACATGAGTGGTGTCGCGCTCCAACTTCTGCTCGAACAAGAAGATATGCGCATCTCGACAACGGGCGAAATTATCAAGTACGCGATAAAAGAAATCGGGCGTTTTATATTACGCATGTACAAGCAGTTCGCGACTTCTCAGCGCATGAGCAAATTCGCGGGCAACGGCACGAGCCGACTTTTCTACTGGGATAATTCGGACATCACTTCGGACGACATCGTCTTTGAAACTGAAACCGAACTCGGCGAAACTGTCGCACAAAAGCGAAGCATGATTTTTGATTTGCTCGAAGCGGGCTTGCTCCATGACGAAAATGGAAAACTTTCAAATGCTATGCGCATGAAAGTGCTTGAACTTCTGGGCTTTGGCGTGTGGGAAGATATGCTTGATAACAATAATTTGCAGATTGAAAAAGCGCGCCGCGAAAATCTCGACTTCATTGACGGCAAAACTCCCGAAGTCATGGAAATTCACGACCACGACTTGCACATCAGCGCGCACATTGCCTTTATGTTGAGTAGCGAATTTGACAAAGCGTACAAAGAAAATAGTGCTATTCGCGACAAAATGTTAAAACATATTCGCACGCATAAACAGTTTAAGCGCCTTACCGAACTCGCGGAAAATACCGCAATTCGCACTGCTAGTCAACAGTAAATAATGAATGAGAAAGTTTATGAAATATTTTAAAGCATATATGTTTATTAAGTTGCTACTTCAAAAGTTTTTCTGCTAAAAGTAATAAGTAAAATAAAAAAACGGTGAATGAATGGAAGAAATAAAAATCAATTTGCCCGAGTTCAATCTCGACGAACTCCGTGATGACGGAACGGACATCGGCACTTTTAAATCGGTCAAAACTTTAAAAGATGCATACGACACTTTGCGTGCTTGCTTCACAAAAAATGCCATGGAACTTGCTCGTGTCAAGAAAGAAAATGCAAGTCAAAATTTGCCAAAAAATGCAGATGAAGAGAGAGGAACAAGTGCTGATAAACGGCAAGAAATTCTTAATAAGAATGATGAAATCGTCTATAAAAGTACCGAAATAAAAGGTCAAAACGCTCAAAATACCAACAAAAGTGTTGAAATCGTTAATGAAAGCGCCGAAAATGCAGAAAATCAGCCGCAAAATACCGAAAATGAAGAAAAGCCCGTTTTAAGCACCGAAGTATGCGCAAAAACAGACCAAAAAGACGAAAACAACCCCGAAAATGCTAAAGAAAGCGACAATACCGCATTTTTAAACGCGTTGAGAACGAAGATTTTTTCTGGGAACGGGGAACAAGTCGATAATAAAGCCGCTCCGCTCTCAGCGCATTTTACAGAAAGTTCGGACAAGGCACCAGCCCCCGAACGCATAGACGAATTTTCAAAGGACAATGCAGAATGGACTTTGAAAGTCGAGAAATTTTTCACATTAAATCCTAGCGCGCGCGAGCACTCAAACGAAATTGCGAAAATTCTCGTTCAAGACAAGGCAGTCCGCGAAAGCGAAAGCCCCTTGATGTCTGCATGGGTACGAGTTCTCGAAAATAATTCGAAAAACTATGAATTGACTGACGATTTTATCGAAAAAAATATTCTTTCGAATCCAAAAATTCGCGAGCGCGTGATTAGGGAATATTTGAAAGATGTGAAAACTTCAAAATCTGCACCGCCGCTAATCGCGACACGCCTGCCAGCGACAACGCAAGTTAGCGTTCGTAAAAAAATTGAAAACATGGCACAGGCGCGCGAGGCGGCAAAAAAATTATTCAAATAGGAGAAGAATAAAATGATTACATTGGATACTGCTCAAAATGCTTTAAAGACGATTTATCTTGAAGCAATCAGCAACCAACTTAACAAGCAAGTTGACCCCGTGTTCAGCATGATTAAGCAGAGTTCGGCAGATGTTTACGGCAGAAACATTATCAAACTTGTGCCGATTGGACTTAACGGTGGTATTGGCGCAGGCGATGAAGCGGGCGCTCTTCCCGAATCTAGCGACAGCCGATATGTAAACTTTACGACTTCGCTCAAAAACCTTTACGGTATGATTGAAATTTCGGACAAGGCGATTCGCGCTTCTGCAAATGACGAGGGCGCGTTTGTGAACTTGCTTGCTGCGGAAATGGATGGCTTGCTTCAATCGAGCAAATTTAATTTAAGCCGTATGTTTTACGGTGATGGAAGTGGCGAACTCGGCAAAAGCATTACCGCTATTGACAACTCAAACAAAACAATGACTGTTACAAATATCTATCCTTTTGCCGAAGGAATGCTACTTGACTTTTACAACAACAATGTTCTTGATGCCAACATGACGGGAGTCCTTGTTACACAAGTTGATGTTGCGGGCAAAAAAGTTTATTTAGACAAAGTTTCTGCAACATTTACATCGACCAACATGGCTAATTACACCGTTTGTGTGCAAGGCAGTAAGGACAAAGAACTTTCGGGTCTTGGTAAACTTTTCGATGAAAACTCGGATTTATACGGGTTAACTCGCGCTAATTACGCGTTTTTAAATCCGTACACCCACGCTTTCACTTCGTCAAAAGAAACTTTTGACGAAACTTTCTTGCAACAGCAACTCGATGCCGTAGAATATCGTTCGAACTATCAGCCAAATGCCATTGTCTGCGGTGGTGATGTGTACTATACAGTTATGGGGCTTTTCTCAACTTACTCGCGAAATGTAGATACTATGCACATGGCTGGCGGTGTAAAAAGCGTAACTTTCTGCGGAATACCAGTACTACGCAACCGTTTTGAAAGCGATAAGAATATTATGCTATTAAATACTGACCACTTCACACTTCATCAACTTTGCGATTGGGAGTGGCTCACAAACAATGACGGTTCAATTTTAAAACAAAAGGAAGGCTATGCCACATACTCGGCAACTTTGGTAAAATATGCAGACCTAATCTGCAACAGACCAAATGCGCAAGGGTTAATCACAGGCTTGGCGTAAGGAGGTAAAAAATGATTTCATTATCAACTGCTGACAGCGCGCTAAAAAATGTCTATCTTGAAGTGATTGCAAATCAATTAAACAATGATGTGGACCCTTTTTACGCGAAAATCAGCCAAATTACACAAGATATTACAGGAAATGAGATAAAAAAACTTATTTCAGTCGGCATTAACGGCGGTATCGGTGCTGGTACCGAAGTCGGCTCGCTTCCTACACCAAAGGAAAACAACTATTTGAGTCTTACATCAAAACTCAAAAACTTGTATGGTACTCTTGAAATTTCGGACAAGGCACTTCGTGCAAGTCGCGATGAAGCGGGCGCGTTTTTAAATCTTTTGAATGCCGAAGTCGAAAATCTAATCGAGTCGAGTAAGTTTAACCTACGCCGTATGCTTTATGGCGATGGCACTGGATACCTTACACAAACATCTGATGGTGAGGTCGGTTCAAATGTTTATGGCGTGGCTGATGCAGGTTCGCTTGCAATAGGTATGCGCGTTGATGGCTATCTTGATGGCGAAGTCGCATCATTTTTTAAAGAACAAATTATAACGGACATTGATTACAACGCGTCTACAATAACTGTGCAAAGCACTTTGCCCGAAGAGAACGAACTTGACACAATACTCGACCTATATATCACAGGCTCAAAGGACAAGGAATTTATCGGTTTGAAAGGTGTGTGCGATACCACTAATATTAAAACTCTTTACGGAATAAACCGCTCAGACTCAGCAATTATGAATCCAACAACTCAAACAATTACAACCATGACGGTTCCAGCGATGGTAAAAGTCATCGATGATTTGAGTTTGGCATCAAACGCAAATACCGACTTTATCGCTTGTGGATTTACTTTCCGCAGAAATTTGCAGAAACTTTTGCGCGAAAACAGTATAAATCTCGATGTTTTGAACCTAGAAGGTGGCTTTAAAACAATTTCGTTTAACGGTATTCCTGTTTTAGCAACAAAGTTTATAAACGATTATCAAGCATATTTCATCGATTCTAGCGTTTGGCACTTGCACCAACTTTGCGATTGGACATGGTTAACAAACAACAAAGGCGAGGTTATTAAACAACGCGAAGGTTATCCAACGCACACTGCAACTTTGGTCAAATATTGTGACCTTATCTGCGATAGACCAAACACAATTTCGCGTGTTAGTTGGTATGGTAATTCTACAAGTTCTAGCACTGGTAGTTAAAAATATGATTTTTAAATAAAATAGTAGGTTAAGCATGGCTTTAATTAAAATTAAAAATGATGCATTTAATATTGCAGAACGAATTAAAAAGTTAAATCCATATTATTTTGTAGTTTACAATACTAAAAATGACAAATTTGAAGTGCATAATTCTAAACAAACAAATACCTTTTGTATCACTTGCGAAAATGGACTAAATTATTCTGTCATTCAAAAGTTGCGAAAAACTAATATCGAAAACATCGAAAAAATTTTGCGTGAAATTGAAAGTAACAACGAAAAATTAGAGCAAGAGCGTAAAAGAGTGCTAAAAGATGAAGTTTCGTTTAAAGCAAAAGAAATGTTTGACTATGCGGCACATCACGAAGGCGATTGCACCTTTGACGATAGTTATAAAACCCGCTGGGCGTAAGAACTGCCTTTTTAGTGCAAATTAGCAGAAAAAAAACAAGTACTACGCAAGTACTATGCAAACGAAATAATACAATGCACAAAGCAAGTACTATGCGTGCAAAAGTGGCATTACTCGCGCAAAATAAATGTTAATTAAACGAAAAAAGTGTCATGCATAGAAAAGGATTGCTATGCAAATTAAAATGAAATTTCACTTCATGCGCTCATGCCTTTTTAGACAGTGCAAAATTTTCAAAAAATAATAAAAGGAGAGAAATATGACAGTAAAAGATGTAGTGTGTTTGACTGCTCAATATTTAGGTGAAAATGATTTACTTGAAACGACAACCCTCGGCGGAACGGAAACACCAACCGAACAGCAGACTGAAAAGTTAAATCTGTTGCTCGTCTGTGCAAATGATATGATGCAAACTCTTGCCGTCTTGTATTTCCCACTTAAATATGAAGAAAAACTTACAAACTCGACAGGTAAAATTCTCTTTTCAAATTTATCAAAGCCCGTAACCGAAATTTTAAAAGTTGTTGAAGAGCATGGTTACAGCGCAGATTTTGCCGTTTTTCCAACTTATTTTGAAACAGTGAAAGGACAGTTAACTGTTGTTTATAACTATCTACCAGCCGAAGTTGAGGACTACTCCGACACTCTCGAAGTCGCCGAAGGCTATGTAACAAAAAGATTGTTTGCGCTCGGCGTGGTGAGTAGATACTTCCTTTTTAATGGAATGTATACCGATGCGGAACAGTGGCAAAACATGTTTGCTAGTGCTGTTTTGGTCGCTCAACGCCCGAAAACTATTCGCACGATGAGAAAAAGAAGGTGGTTGTAATGCCTATTACTAGCAAAAACGCACAAAAATCTCATTTTAGCATTAAAAAAAGTATAAATTTTAGTGTTAATAACACCATGACAAAAGCAGGTGATTTAGTTGTACTATAACAATGAAAATATACCTAACTTAACAAAATCGAATGTGCGGGTTACAATCAGTGACTTTTCACAAGGTATAAATACGAATGTCGAAGAAAATATTCTTCCGCTAAACTATGCTCGAAATTCATATAACTTCGATTTTAATTCGGGCGCACTCAAAGACGGCCTCGGTTTAAAAGAATTAACAATCAAAAATGCGACAACCGAAAAAACTATGGTAGTACCGTCAACCGTGCAAAAAGTCTTAAGATTTTGGCATTTTCGCCGCTATGACAGTGCTATGAAGCAGTTTTCGCCGATGATGTTAATATATTGTGATGACGGAAATGTTTACAGCGGACGACTTGCGACACTTGATACAACCTTCTATGATGTTGGACTTTCTTTTGACGATGAGCCTGTCGGCATAAACTATCGACTGAACGGCGTTGACTCGTTCTTGTGTTGTGCTCCAAATGAAATTGCTGTTTACGATGCACGCAACGACCCCGAATATTTTACCGAAAATGTGCCGTCTATTACTTCGGCAGCACTTCATGCGGGCAGGCTTTTTGTGACGACGGGTGGCGATGAATCGCAACTTTGGTTTAGTGATGACCTTGACCCGACAAATTGGAATATAAACGAATTTGATGGCGGTTATATCGAACTGACCGATGAGCGCGGAAGGCTCAAAAAAGTTATTGAAGCGAATAATTATCTCTATATTATACGCGAATATGGTATTACGCGCGTGTCGGGTTGGGGCATGCAAGACGAATTTACAACAAAAAACCTTTATCTCACAACGGGCTTGCTGTATCACAACAGTGCAGTGCTATGCGGGAATGTAATAATGATGCTTTGCCGCGATGGTATTTATCGCTTTGACGGGAGTACTATGCAAAAATTAAATCTTGGGCTGGATAAATATTTTGAAAATTGCGAGAATGACAACGCAGTCGGCGCGTTTTTAGATGGAAAGTACTACCTTGCATGTCGTCTTAACTTTGATGACGGCAGAACGGTAGGTGATGAAAGCAATACAAGTTTTGTGAACAATGCCTTAATAGAGTACGACCTTGATAATGGAAATATCAATATTATGCGTGGTGTAGATATAACAAGTCTTACTGCATTTCAAACAGAGTGGTTTAGCAAACTTGTTGTCTGTGTGAATAATTCAAATTCAAACAAATTATACGAACTTACGCATGACGGAAAAATCTCAACAACTCCAACTGAAAAGGTTTGGACAACTCCGTTTACAGATTTGGGGTATCCGCAATATAAAAAGATACTAAAAAATATGTATCTAAACACTAACACACCGATAACAATAGAAATTTGCGCGGACGATAAAACGCATACATACTCGGTCAGTGGCTTGCGGTTGCCTGCGAAAGTACCTATAAACTTAAAAGCGGAAAAATTTAATATCACTTTCAAGAGTGAAAGTAATGAAACGATTATTTCAAATCCTCAACTTGAAATTGAACTGTGTTAGTATAAAAGTAAGTGAAAGGAAAGAATATGAACAATAATACTTTTGAAAATTTAAAACTTCGTGTTGACGACCTTGAAGAAAGACTTGACTTTTTGTTATCACGAATTGAATTGCTTGAAAGCAAAGTAAACGAAACGCCAACCACTCAATCACTAACAAATGAAACAACTCTGACAAGTGCTCAAAACTCACCAAATGTTAATGGTGAAAACTCGTTAAATTAAAGGTGATTATTGTGCAAAACAAAATTTAGGTTAAACAAGCAAATGCTTTTAAAAAAGAGAACGGGAGTTAAAAAGGTTTAAAAGTGCTTAAATACTAGGTATTATGCATGCATAATACCTATGCATAGTACTATAAAATCGTGTAAAAATGGCAACCAAAATTAACAAAATAAATTATCAAAGTAAAATTAAAATTCAATTTTTAATTAATCAAATTAACTATGAAAAATATCTAAAAGAGAAAGGAGGAATTTATGCCTACGGAAGTTACGCAAAATGAAAGAAAAAGACAAAGAGAAAGAGAGGCGCAAAACGGTGTTATAGTTGAAAGTGTTTCTCAAACAAATGGTTCTGCTAACCTTAATAGTTCTACAAATTCGGGAATTAATAACGGCACGAATAATTCGGGGAGTGCTGTAAATGGTGGAGCGCAAGACGGAAGTTCAAACTTTAATTCTTCGACAACTTCAAATGGTGTTATAAACAGTGGAAATGTTTCTAATGCTAATGCTGATACTTCAAATTTAAATAATCAAAATGGTTCTGTAAACTCTGGTAACAGTAATGTGCAAAATTCGGGTAATGCTTCGAATGCTGATAATTCTTCGGGAGCGGTTTCAAATTCGGCAAACGGAAACGCGACTGTTAGCAATTCGCCGAACTTAGCAACAAATTTGGAAAGCATTAAAGAACGCCTAGACGAAATTGATAAAGATTATAACTCTCGTTATCCCGTTGCCGATGAAAGTATTTATGGAAATTATCAGTATCAAGATGTTACAATTCCTAGTGAAAATGTAATTCGTGAGCAAGCCGAAAATGATTTAACTTCGTATCGCGATTCTGGACTTGCAGAAATTAATAATGATTATAATGCGGACATTGCTGAATTAGATATAAAGCAGAACGAAGTCGAAAATGATTTAAATTCTACTCGTACTGAACTTGCTGATGAATTAAATTATGGGGTCGCAGAAAATCAAGCGCAAAACATTTCGCAAGGAATTGCAAATTCAAGTATCGCAGCAAACACGGAGCGCAGATTTAGAGCATCAATCGATGCTGAACTCGAAACCGCGCTCAATAAAGCGAATACGGAAATGGCGGAAATTGCCTTAAAGCGAGGAATTGCGGAAAACGAATTTCAACTTGCTATTGAAAATTTTGACATTGCCTATGCTAACAAACTCGAAAACCGCATTAGCGAACTAAACAAAGAGTATCAAAACAAGCAGGCGCAAGCGCTTGAATATAATGAGAAAATTCAAAAGCAACGCGAAGCCATTTACAACGAATGGCGCGTTTGGGCGGAAAGTTACACTTCTCAACTTGAAGCAGAGAAGGGGCGCGATAAGGCGTATTATATAATAGACCAGTTAAAAGGTCTTTCAAAGGCGGAGGCTCTTGAAATTGTTAGCGACACGGATATTGTGGCTGCGCTTGGAAATTGGTACACCCCTGTAATTGATTACATTGAACGCGTTTTAAAGTAGGTCGATGAGTAACTTGTTTATCTTGCGCCATAAAATTAAATTGTTTTTTGAACGGATTGATTTGCGTGCGTTTAAATGTTAAATAAAGCATAAAATTTCACTTTTGCGCTAATTTTTTGCGATTTTAAATCAATTTAAAAGAAAAATTTAGTAAAAAAGGAAAGGTAAAATGAGCGAAAATTTGAAAAATCGCCTTAAAAATTACAGTTTTTGGGTGTCGCTTGCGAGTGCTATACTCTTGCTTGTTCAGGCAATCGGGAAGCCACTGGGGCTGGTAATCAATGAAGAGTTGTATATGTCGATTGTCAACAGTGTGCTTGGTGTCTTTGTTGTGCTTGGAATTATATCGCACCCTGCGCAGAGTTTAATTAAGGATACGACCGCTGAAAGTGAAAATATCACAAATAATGTAGATAATAATAGTGCCGAAAATTCCACCGCAAACGCGAAAGTAGCGAATACTATTGATTTTAGTGCGAGTGTGGAAAATTCGGCAAATAATGAGGCAAATTTAAGTACTACGCAAACGGGAAATATAAGCGCTTTGCAAATAAATACGAGTGTTGCACAAGTAGAAAATTTAACCACATTGCAAACTGATAATGCGGGTGTTATGCAAGCAAAAAACAGTACTATGCAAGTAGAAAATGCAAGTACTATGCAAACAAAAAGCGCTCAAAATGGCAATAAAACTGCTGTGAATAGTGATAATTTGCAAAATTCGTCAACTATTGGACTTACGGACAGTGTTTTGCCGTTTGGTAAAGCGGGTGAAAATTTGAGTTTGGCGGAGCAGACGGACAACAAAAGCAACAGCGCAGATAGTGCGCATAATATTGATGCTGCTAAAACTGCTGACATAAAATCTATTGCCGAACTAAAAGCTGAAATTTTAAAAAGCATTAAATAAAGTTTTTATCTAAAAAGGCTAGTTATTTGCTTATTTAAAAAAAGGTCGAAAGAAAGTTCTTTCGGCCTTTTGATTTTTAAAGGAGATTTTGATATAATATGGGTATACTTGACGATTTAATCTAAGTTGGGTAATTCTATTTTTTATAGTGGTTGGATGTTATACCCTAAGGGTAGAATTACAAATAATACACCGTTTGGGGGGTGGGTGAAATGAAAAAATTGGACTTAGTAAGATTAAGGAATGAGGTGCCATATAAGAAATTCAACCTAGAGAAAGATATGCGGGGTATAATTGTTAAGGTAAATTCTAGCAATTCTCTTGTTATGTTTTTCAACCCTCAAAACATAGGTGAGTACGCTATTGTAGATATAAATAATTATGATATTGTAACGGAAAAAGAACAGTTACCAAGCAAGTTTTACGATGAATTGTTGTTCAATCTTGATAGTATAATGAAGAGAGCGGGTGATAAGATTGAGCCACTTGACATTAAACCGTATGTACAGGTTGTGCTGTTGGTCGAAGATGATAAATACACGAGATACGGTATACACAAAGGTGATACTGGTTGTGTAATGGACAGCAAAGCGGTTAAAAATTACATTGAAGTAGATTTTTCGGGCGTTGATGAAAATGGCGAGAGTTACGGCGATTGCATTTTAGTGAAACTTGATGATTTGAAAATTATTGAATAAAATTTACTTTGCGTTTTGTGTTATCTTTGGGCTTCGGTGGTGGAGGGGAGGCGCTTTTTTACGGTGCGTTGTTTTGCAAATGAACTTGCATTTTTTTGCACTCTTTTTACAAAAAGTTTGTTTTCGCTGTCAATCGATAATGTAAATGGGTGCATTCGCGCGTATTTTCTCATGTTTTCGAGGGCTATTCCGTGTGCTTTTTCGAGTTTTTCTAATGCTTCTATAAGGTCGTCATTTATTGATTTTTTGTGGTTAATTGATGCGCAATACAGTCCTAACCCTATAAAAACTCCTGCGCTCAAACCGAGAGCCAGCGAGTTTTCAAAGTTTGAATTATTTATGACATTTACCGCTTCGGCTAGTGTTATTCCTGAAACTAAGCCAGCGGGGAGTGAAAGTAGTGTTAGGCGTGAATTTGTCGTTTCTTTGCTTGCTTGTTCTTCGCGCAAAAGTTTTTCGGTAGCATCTTTTGCGAGCGCCGAGTTATAACCTATAAAGTTGCGGTGTTCATATCCCGAATAGCCGTTTGCGAGCATAAAATTTATTTCGTTGTTATAAGAATTCACTCTTTGAAGATACGAATTTGACGAGTCGTCAGTTTTGTACTTGTTTAAAATTCGCATAATTTCGCCGCTGTCTATGAGTGCGCGAGTTGCTTTTTCTTCGGCGAGTTTATTATGCTCGTACTGTAAAATGTATGCATCGAGAAATTCATTAGCAATTTCTTTTACCGTTGAATTTTTATAATGCTTTAAAATAGATTTTGCGGAATTATCTTCCATATTATCGCTTCCTTTTGGAATTTTGATTTACGCTTTTCGTGGTGATTGTGTAATTTTTATAATCGTTTAGTTTTGTGCTTAAAAAGCGTAATTTAATAGGGGCGCCATTAAGTTTTGCGCCATGTTTGGATAATCATTTTATCACAAGTTGCAAAATTTGTCAATCTCGGCTAAAAGGTGTGGGCGGGCGTTTAACAATTTCGAAGCCTCGAAATTGTTTGCACGCAGGCGTGCCGCGCTTCTAAAAGCGCGAAACGCCCGCCCTGTTGCCTGTTGAGTTATCCTTCAAATTTTTTGATGTGGTGGGCGGTGTAAATAAACGCCCGCTCTTTTTTTATTTTTTTATAAACACTTGCAAACGGCGAAAATGTGTGCTATATTATATATGATAGAGAAATATACAAGAGTTTGCGCTCGTAAATAAACAAAAAACTTTTCAATAAAATTTGCATTTTATTGCGGAAGAAGCGTAACAAGTAAGGAGGGCAACATGCAAGAAATGATTGAAGAAAGAAAAAAGAAATTGCAAAGTTATCTTGAATATAAAAAGATTTTAAGACATTATAAAGCCACTTACAAAGAGGAATTTGTGGATAGCAATAGATATTATACTATGGGCTCGTATGATAGTAGAATAAATATTACTAAACGAAAATATAAAGATACACCTGACTTAAATATTTATAGAGCATTGTCTACTTTTGTAATTGCTTTTTTGGGTTTTGCTACTGGGAAAGCGATTGCTTATTCGTATGAAAATCGGGCTTTAAAAAACGAGTTGATTAATGAAGCGTATGCGAATGGCACTTTTGATGAATTATTACAACTAACAAACTCGAGCAATCGTAGCGAACTTG
Source organism: uncultured Clostridia bacterium (assembly GCA_944377415.1). Classification (GTDB taxonomy): domain Bacteria; phylum Bacillota; class Clostridia; order Christensenellales; family UBA1242; genus UBA7867. The sequence goes on along the minus strand of CALWEW010000010.1, from coordinate 486 downwards.
AATATTTTATTTCTGAAACAGAATTTGCGTTCCGTGGAGATAGCGCAGTAATTGACCCTGCGCTCGTTCAAATTCACTATGATTACGAACAAATTTTAAATGAAATTTCAGGGCAAGTGGTAGACGCGGTTACTTACTTTGATGGCGCTTTTGCTTTGGGGGTATTAGGTTGTGCCGCCATAAGCGCAGGGATTATCGGCAAATATCGTTTTAATTTTAATAACATAAGCTCTGGCGCTGCTATTCGCAAGGAAATAGCTGACTATACTAATAAATATCCTGCGGACACAAAAGCGCAAGAAAAACGAAATGACAGATTAAATCAAATTAGTGCGACTATTTTTTGGGACGATTATAGCGTAAGGCGAAACAACTCTCGAGAGCGCTAAAAGAAAGTGCTAGAAAGTGGGGGCGGGCGTTTAACAATTTCGAAGCCTCGAAATTGTTTGCACGCAGGCGTGCCGCGCTTCTAAAAGCGCGAAACGC